>NZ_JAIUDM010000011.1:0-100749 GCF_030418435.1 Gordonibacter sp. RACS_AR49
GTTGCGGCGGTCCTCGGCGTCGCCGCGCTCGCGCTGGGCGTACCGCCGGCCGCCTTCGCCCCTGGCGCCCCCGGCACGGCCGTCGCCTGCGCGGCGGGCATCGCCGCCTGCGCGGCCGAGGGCGGCCTGCTGGCACTGCTGGCCCCGCGCATCGACCGGACGGCCGTCATCGTGGAGAACGCGCTCTACGCCGACTTGCAGCCGTTCGGCCCCTTCTCGCCGCTCGACCCGCAGGCTGTCGCCGACTACCGGCGCCGCCGCAAGCTGGCCGCCCGGCTCGCGCGCGGGGTGCGCTTCCGCCTGCCTCTCGCCTCCGGCGCCGGCGCCCTCGTGTCGCGCGCGGCGCTCTCGCACCTGCGCCAGTACGGCGGCCTGCCCAGCCTGCTGGCGTTCGGCGCGAGCGCGGCGCCGCTCGGCGTGCTCGCGCTTGCGGGCGCCGGCGGCCCGGTGACGTTCCTGTTCTGGCTGGCGGCGCTCATCATGTTCCCGCAGGGCGCGCGCGAGGCCACGCGCGCGTTCCGCGACGACCTGCGCGTGCGCCTCGTGCGCGACCGGCTGCCCTTCGGGACGCTCTCGCTGCTCGCGCTGGACTCGCTCCCGGGCCTCGCCGTGTCGAGCGCGGTATCGTGCGCGGTCGTGGCGCTCGTGCTGCCGGCGGGCTTCCCGCTGGCAGCGGGGCTGGTGCTGGCCGTGCTCGTGAACGCCGCCGCCGTGCTCTGCTGCGGCCTGGACGCCGTGCGCCTGTTCCCGGGCGGCCCGCAGCCGTTCTACGAGGCGGGCGCCCTCGTGCTCGTGGCGGCGACGGGCGCGCTGTCGCTTGCGGGCTCGCCGTCGCTCACCGTGGCCGGCGCCGCCGCCGTGTGCGCAGCCGTGGCGGTCGTGGTGCGCGGCGGCGCGGAGCGCGCCCGCTGACGCGCGGGCGGGGGAGCGCCGCCTGCGTGCGCCGCCTTGGCGCGCCGCCCAACATGCCGTCCACGCGGGCCGATAGATGATCGAAGCAGTTATTTGACCTGCGAAATCATGGTGCGAGCCGTTACGTGAAATCCACGGTCTGTTCGCTTGTGCGCCGTCCGATAGTATGCGAACATGCGTTCTTCTAGAGAAATTCGGAGCGGGAGGCCGACGGCAGGCGCGGCCTCTGCAGGCGTGCGGAAAGCGGGCGAGGTCATGGCGGATGCGGTGCGGCGGGAGGCCGGGGGCGACTTGCAAAAGCGGGCGCAGGTGCAGGAGCAGGCGCGGCTACGACCGCAGGAGCGGGCGCGCCCGCAGCCGCAGCAGCGGTCGTGCAACCGGGGGCCCGTGCAGGAGCGCAACCGGCGGCGCGTGATCTTCCACTCGGACATGAACGCGTTCTACGCGAGCGCCGAGCAGGCCGAGCGGCCGGAGCTGCGCGGGGTGCCGCTCGTGGTGGGCGGGCACGAGGAGCGCCGCCACGGTATCGTGCTGGCGAAGAGCGCGCAGGCGAAGGCGGCGGGCATCGTGACGGGCGAGGCGCTGTGGTCGGCGCGCGAGAAGTGCCCGGGGCTCGTGGTGGTGCCGCCGCGCTACGACGTGTACCAGAAGTACTCGCGCCTGGCGCGCCGGATATACTACCAGTACACCGACCTCGTGGAGCCGTTTGGCCTCGACGAGGCGTGGCTCGACCTCACGGGCGCGCTCGCGCTGTCCAGCCGCAGCGCGCTCGACGTGGCGCGCGAGATCAGCCAGCGGGTGAAGGACGAGCTGGGCTGCACGGTGTCCATCGGCGTGTCGTGGAACAAGATATTCGCGAAGTTCGGCAGCGACTACGAGAAGCCGGACGCCATCACGGCCGTCACGCCGGAGAACTACCGCGGCCTCGTGTGGCCGGCCCCCGCCGACGAGCTTCTGTACGTGGGCGGCGCCACGTGCGCCAAGCTGCACTCGTCGGGCATCGACACCGTCGGCGACTTGGCCTGCGCCTCGCCCGAGCTGCTGCGTCGGCGGCTGGGGAAGGTGGGCGGCATCCTGCGCACGTTCGCGCGCGGCGAGGACGCGACCCCGGTGAAGCCCTACGACGCGGCAAGGAACGAGGTGGACCGCACCGTGAAGAGCTTCGGCAACGGGCTCACCGCGCCGCACGACATCGCGTGCGAGGCCGACGCGCGGGCGCTTGTGTGGCTGCTGGCGGAATCGGTGGCGCAGCGGCTGCGCGAGGCGCGGTTCCGCGCGCGCACGGTGTCCATCGGCGTGCGCGACGCGGCCGACCTGTCCAGCTACGGGCGGCAGGTCACGCTGCCGCGCGCGACGAACGTGACGGGGCACATCGCGCGGGCGGCCTGGAACCTGCTGGTGGCAAACGAGCCGCTGGACGAGACGCGGCCCCTGCGCGGCCTGCACGTGCGCGCCTCGGGCCTGGTGCCCGTGGACGCGCCCGAGCAGCTGGAGCTGCCCTTCGACGCACGCCGGCGCGTGCTGGAGGACCTGGACGAGGCCGTGGACGAGCTGCGCCGCCGCTTCGGCAGCACGTGCATCCAGCGCGGGACCGAGCTGCTGGACGAGAGCCTGCTGGAGCTGGACGTCAAGCGCGACAACGTGGTGCACCCGGTGGGGTACTTCTAGGTTCCGCCGTTCTCCGAACGGCGGAACAAGCCGACGCTGCGGCCGGCCGTGGCACCCGGCCTTCGCGCGATCCCGGAGGCTCGCGTACCGAAGTACGCTTCGCCCCCGCGATCCCGCGAATTCCGGGCACCACGGCCGCCCTCGCTGGCTTACTACGCCAACCTGTGGGGTTCGGCAACCGGATCTGCGCGGTAAAGTTCGCGCTTCGCGCGAATCGGCGGAGGCCGAATAAGGGGGCGAGCAAGGAAGAAGGAGGCGCGAGGGCGCATGGTGCGGGGCATTGCCGGCAGGCGGAAGCGGTACGTGGAGGTGGAGGCCGAGTTCCTGGCGGACGGCACCGTCGTGCCGCGCGCCGTGGCGTGGCACGACGGGCGGCGCTTCCCCGTGCGCGCCGTGCTGGGGCGGCGTCGGTGTGCCTCGCTCAAGGTGGGCGGCGAGGGCGTGCGCTACGACGTGGTGGTGGGGAACGCCCATACGTTCCTGTTCCACGAGGACCCGCGCTGGTTCGTGGAGGAGATCGTGCCCGAGCCGTCGCCCGAGGATGCCGGGGCGTCCGCACGGTGCGGTGACGGAGCCTTCGGGGCATGATGCGCGCCCGTGTCGGCCGCCCCTTCGTCCAAGGACGGCCGGCGGATGTCGGCGCCGGCGTGGGTGCCGATGGGACGCGCCGATGGGACGGGGGCTCCGATGGGCGACGGCATCGGTTTCCGCTAGAATGGTGCGAATCGACCGGGCGGAAGCATGCGAAAGGAACAGCCATGGACATCGAGGAGATCGAGCCGCAGGGGCGCGCGCCCGAGCTGGTGGGCCGGCTGGCGCAGGTGTGGGAGCGCTCCGTGCGCGCCACGCACGGGTTCCTCTCCGAGGACGATATCGCGGGCCTCGCTGCCGTCGGGCGCCTTGCGGTGGCCTGGCAGGATGGCGTCGCCGTGGGCTTCGCCGGCGCCCAGGACAGCCATCTGGAGATGCTGTTCGTGGACGATGCCGCACGCGGCGACGGCGTGGGCGGCGCGCTGCTCGCCCATGCCGTCATGCGTTGGGGCGTGCGCACGCTCGACGTGAACGAGCAGAACCCGCTGGCCGCGGGCTTCTACGAGCGTGCGGGCTTCGTCGTGGTCGGCCGCTCGCCCGTCGACGGCGCGGGCCGCCCTTTCCCGCTGCTGCATATGCGCCTCGGGCTGGCGGGGGAGGCGGGCGTTCCCGGGACGGCCGGGGGCTCGACCCGGTCGCCCGCGAGCCCGCCTGCCCAGGGTGCCGGTTTGCCGGGATCGCCTGTGCCGTCCCG
Organism: Gordonibacter sp. RACS_AR49; assembly: GCF_030418435.1. Lineage (NCBI taxonomy): Bacteria > Bacillati > Actinomycetota > Coriobacteriia > Eggerthellales > Eggerthellaceae > Gordonibacter > Gordonibacter sp. RACS_AR49. The sequence goes on from NZ_JAIUDM010000011.1 coordinate 3,866, forward strand.
CAAGGCCGCGGCCCGCGCCGCATCCGCATCCGCCGGCGGTGCCTGGTTCGACAGCGCCGACCCGGCGCTCATGCGCGACCATATCCGCGCCTGCGAGGTCATGGCGCGCTTCAACGCGCAGCAGGGCATGCTGGACGCCGACCGCATGAAGATGCTGCACGGCTTCCTGGGCGCTGTGGGCGAGGGCTCCTCGCTTTCGACGGGCGCGCAGGTGGACTACGGCTACAACCTGTTTTTGGGAAGGAACTGCTTCTTCAACTTCAACTGCACGTTCCTGGACGGAGCGCCCATCACGTTCGGCGACGACGTGGGGGTGGGGCCGGGCTGCTCGTTCGTCACGCCGCTGCACCCGCTGCTCGCCCGCGAGCGCGCCCGTTGCGAGGACGCCGGCGGCACCGGGCACGTGTGGGAGCGGAGCCTGCCCATCACGGTGGAGAGCGGCGTGTGGATCGCGGCGAACGTGACCGTGAACGCGGGCGTGACCATCGGCGAGGGCGCCGTCATCGGTTCCGGCAGCGTGGTGACGAGGGACATCCCGCCCCGCACGCTGGCCTACGGCAATCCCTGCCGCCCCGTGCGCGCGATCACCGAAGCCGACAGCGTCGCCGATGCCCTCGCCGAAGCCGGCCTGGTCTGAAGCATTGCCGGCAGGGCGGTGCGGTGCGGTGGCGGGGACGAATGCAGAACCGCCCCTTTCTGCACGTTTTTCACCAGATTATTGCGTTTGAGGCGGCTGCGCCCTCTCGGCGAGCCGTCGGCCCGCCGTCCTCGTGCTCTTGGCCGGCGTTTCCCCTGTTCGCGAGTTTCGGACTTGCGCAGAAGCCGTCCGCGGGAGGATGTGCGTGCAACATTCCGGTAAATAGTGTGCAAAAAACCGCTGCCGGCGATGCTCCTTAATCGCTGAACATTGTTTATTGACGATTGCTCAATAATGGAAGCCGAGTTCCGGACCATTCCGGGCCGTTTATTCGACGAGGCGTCGTGGCGCAAGGCGGGCTCTCGCGGCTGCATCGTCCGAGCCGTGAAGGCGGCTTGACCGCATGGGCGAGCGAGGGCCGAGTCCCGGGTTCGCCCGCGCCGGGAGCGCGCGGGCTGCCGTGGCCTGCACGGCAGAGGGTGCGCGAATTGTGGAGAAAATGTACGACGCAGGTAACTTCTCTTGCCCGCGAATTCATGTTAGCTTAATCTAACTTACATCGAAAGCGCAACGGAACGGCGCAGGCGAACTCGGAGCGGCTCGGCCGCTGGCAGCCTGCGGGAACGGCTTTCGACCATCGTCCGCCGACCCGGCGGCGGAGGCTCCTCTCGTCTGGCCATCCGCCGCACCTCCTAGCGGAGGGAAGATCCCCCCTCTTCCCTCCGCTTCTCCTGTTTTGCAGCGAAATAGCCGGCGGCGGCTCGGCAGCAGGTCTGCCGTCTGGGCGGCGCATCCCTGTTGCGAAAGCGCGGGCGGCCGGCAGAAGGCGGGAGGAGCCTGCGCCCTCGCATGCGTTCGTCTCGCCTCGACGGCCCGGCGGTTTTCGTTGATAATGGAGACGGATCCAGCACAGGGCATGTGCGCAAAGCGCGTGCGGAAGGGTGCGCCGAGGGCGCGCGGGAAGGGGGATGGGCCGGCGTGGACGCGAGCAGCATTCTCATCGTGGAGGACGACCCCGACATCAACGCCCTGCTCGCCAAGATCATGGCGCGCGCCGGGCACGAGCCGACGCGGGCGTACTCGGGCACCGAGGCGCTGCTGCACCTCGAGCGCGGATCGTTCGACCTCATGCTGCTGGACCTCATGCTGCCCGGCGCCAGCGGGGGAGAGCTCATCGCGCACCTGCGCGGCGAACGGGGGCTCGACCTGCCGGTCATCGTGGTGTCGGCGAAGGCGGGCCTGGCGGACAAGGTGGACGCGCTCGCCCTGGGGGCCGACGACTACATCGTGAAGCCGTTCGAGCCCGACGAGGTGGCGGCGCGCGTGCAGGCCGTGCTGCGCCGGTACCGCGGCGGCGCGCCCTCGCCGCCCGGCGGCGCCGGCCCCGTGTTAGAGCATCGGGGCCTACGGCTGGACGCGTCCGCCCGGCGCGTGACGCTCGCCGGCGCCGAGATAACGCTCACGGCGCACGAGTTCGACCTCCTGCAGACGCTCATGCAGGCTCCCGACAAGGTGTTCTCGCGCGAGCGCCTGTACGAGCTGGTGTGGAAGTGCGGCTACTATGGCGAGGAGAACGCCATCAACGTGCACGTGAGCAACATCCGCAAGAAGCTGGCTGCCGTCGACCCGGACGGGGAGTACATCAAGACCGTCTGGGGCATCGGCTTCAAGCTGGCGTGAGCGGCCGGACGCGTGGGGATGCGCCCGGGGCGTGCGGGAGCGTCCGATTCGGGCTCGGTGCCGGTTTGCCGCACCGGCCGCCCGCCAGGCCCGCCGCACTGGCCGCCTCGCCGGCCGAGCGCCGCGCCCCTGCCCGCCATGCCGCCGCGCGGCCCCTGCGCCTTTACGCTTTCCTTAACCTTTCTTGAGGACTTATTAAGCGCCCGTAGCGTAAGGTTCTCCCCACGGTCGGCGAATGCGAGAAAGAGGAGAAGCGACCCGATGGAAAATGTGATAGATACAAGGGGCCTCACCAAGCGCTACGGCAGCTTTGCCGCGCTCGACGACGTGGGCGTGACCGTGCGGCGCGGAGAGGTGTTCGGTTTGGTGGGCGACAATGGGGCGGGGAAGTCCACCCTTTTCAAGTTGCTGTGCGGCCTGGCTTTTCCCACGATTGGCGAGATCCGGCTCTTCGGCGAGCACTCTCCACGCGAGCTTGAGCGCCAGAGGGCGCGCATCGGTTGCATTATCGAGCAGCCCGGTTTCTACCCGCACTTAAGCGTGGAGAGGAATCTGGAGTGCTGCCGCATCCAGAAGGGCGTGCCCGGCAAGAACGCGACTGACAGGATGCTCGAGGAGGTAGGGCTGGCCTATGCGAGGGACCGCACCTGCAAGGACCTGTCGATGGGAATGAAGCAGCGCTTGGGCCTGGCGATGGCGCTCATCGGCGAGCCCGAGGTGCTCATCTTGGATGAGCCGGCGAGCGGTCTCGACCCCAGCGGCATCGTGGAGATGCGCACCCTGCTGCAACGCCTCAACCGCGAGAAGGGCATCACCGTGGTGCTGTCGAGCCACCACTTGGCGGAGCTGGAGCAGATGGCCACCGTCTACGCCTTCCTGTCGCATGGAAGGCTCTTGGAGCAGGTGGGCGCCGAGGAGTTGCGGGAGCGGTGTGCGGACCGCATCGAGATAGCAGTGTCCGACGCCGCGTGTTACACGGTGCTGTTGGAGCGTGAGCTGGGATGCACGACGTACCAGGTGCTCGGCGACGGCACGGTGAGCATCGCGAACCCGCGCTTGGACATGGAGGCGTACAGCGGCCTCGCCAGCGCGCACGGCCTGTCCATTCTGAAACTGGAGCGGCGGCGCCTGTCGCTGGAACAATATTACCTCGATATGAAGGACAAGGTGGATCCCTGGAGCTGGGATGCGCCGGAGATGGGGGTGGCATGATGCTGAACTACCTGAAGGGCGAGGCGTACCGTATCGCGCACGGCCGCGCGGCGTACCTGTTCGCCGGCACGCTCTGCGCCATCGTGCTGGCGGCCAACGTGCTGTTGTGGGCCATGTCCTCCACGCCCGGCTTTCCCTACGCCACGGTGCGTTTCTCCATGAGCAACCTCGTCTCGATGCTGCCTCTTCTATTCTATATGGCTGGCTTGCTGGTGTGGGTGCTGTTCGCCGACGACCGGAAGGACGGCACGCTCAAGAACGCCATCGCGCATGGCTGCTCGCGGCGCGACCTGTTCCTGGGGAAGTGCCTCGTGGCGACGGTGCTCGGGCTCGCCATCCTGGCCGTGGTCCTGGCCGTGTACGTGGGCAGCGCGGTGCTTCTGCTGGAGGGGTCGACCGAGGCCGTGGCCATTCTGCTCGAAGGCGTGGCGTCGGCGCTGCCATTCACCGCGGCCTGCGTTGTGCTGGGCGTTGCGGTATGCTCTGCGTTGCCGAAGACCGTCACCGCGTTCTTGGTGTGGGTGGCCGTCGTGAGCGTCATCCCGGCGGTGCTGAACGTGATCGGCCTGGGCGTCGAGCCGGTGGCCCGGCTGGCAAGCTGGCTGCCCGCGAACTTCTTTGCGAACGAGGTGGCCATCAACCAGAGCGGCCTGGCGCAGTTTCTGTGGGATACGCCTGAAGGATTGGCGAAGTGCCTGATCGCCGGGATTGCGGGCATCGCAGTGTTCGGTGCCGTGGGCTTGTGGCGTGCGGGCAAGGCGGAGCTGTAGGATCGGGGCATGGGAAGGGGCGCGGGCATGGCAGAGATCGTCCTCGGGGTGCTGCTGGCGGTCGCACTGGCGGCAGCGGCCTTCCTCGCCGCGCGGTACGCGCTGCTCAAGCGGTCGCTTCGGCAGGCGGATCGGGAGCTGGGCGAGATCGTGGGGCATCTGGAGGACAACCGCATCGTGAGGCTGCCGGCTCCCGACGCCGATTTGGAGGCGCTGCTCGGCACGGTGAACCGCGCGCTTGCGGGCATACGCGCGCAGGCGGCGGCCTGCGCGCGGCACGAGGCGGAGCTCAAGGCGCAGGTCGAGCACGTGAGCCACGACCTGCGCACGCCGCTCACGTCCATCCGGGGGTACCTGGCGCTCGTGGACGACGCGGCCCTCGATGCCGAGGCGCGCGAGGCGCTCGGCACGGTCAGGCGCAAGGCGGCGTCGCTCGAGCGGCTGGTGGCGCAGTTCTACGAGCTGTCCCGCCTGCAGGGCGATGATGTCCCGCTGGAGCTGGGGCCGGTGGACGTGGGCCGCATGTTGCGGGAGTCCGTGGCCGAGCAGTACCGCCTGCTGGCCGACCGGGGCCTGGACGTGCGCCTGGACGTGCCGGAGCATGCCGTTTTGGCGCGCGCGAACGGCGAGGCGGTGGAGCGCGTGCTGGCGAACCTGCTGCACAACGCCGGCAAGTACGCGAAGACGGCGCTGGAGGTGTCGATGGCCGGGGAGGGCGCGGGTGCTGCGGGGGCCGGCGGCCGCGTGGCGGTCGAGTTCGCCAACGATGCGGAAGGCCTGTCCGAAAGCGCCCTCTCGCGCCTGTTCCAACCGTTCTTCATGGCGGACGCGTCGCGTGCGCAGGAGGGCTCGGGCCTCGGCCTGGCCATCGCCCGCCATCTGCTGGAGCGCATGGGCGGCAGCATCGAGGCGAGCTCGGAACAGTGCGAGGGAGCGTGCTGGCTGGTGCTCCGCATCGAGCTCCCCGCAGCTTGAACGGTTCTCACAAATCGTTCACCTTGGAAAACTTTTTCGTGCCAATGGCGCCGATTCGCGGTACTATGATCCCTGAAAAGTAAACGCAGGCTAACGAAGCCGGGCGAGGGGGATCGCCGCGGCCGCAAGGAGACGAGACGTTGGGCACCCTGAACGACCTTCCCATCGGCAAGACCGCCACCGTGGTGGCGGTGGGCGGCGAGGGATCGCTGCGGCAGCACTTCCTGGACATGGGCATCATCCCGCAGGCCGACGTGGCCATGGTTAAGCACGCTCCCATGGGCGACCCGGTGGAGGTGCGCATCCACGGCTACGAGCTCACGCTGCGCCGCGACGACGCGCGCAAGATCGAGGTGGCCGACGAGCGCGAGGCCGACGCCGAACGCTTCGGCGGCGCGCGGCCGAGGCGCAGCTTCGCCGAGCGCGTGGAGCACCCGGGCCTCGGCGAGGGCGGCAAGTTCCACGACAGGGACGCCGAGCGCCCGCTGCCCGAGGGCGAGCCCCTCACGTTCGCGCTCGTGGGCAACCAGAACTGCGGCAAGACCACGCTGTTCAACCAGCTCACCGGTGCGAACCAGCACGTGGGGAACTTCCCGGGCGTCACGGTGGACCGCAAGGACGGCCGCGTGCGCGGGCATGCGGAGGCCACCGTCACCGACCTGCCGGGCATCTACTCGCTGTCGCCGTACTCCAGCGAGGAGGTGGTCACGCGGCAGTTCTTGCTGGACGAGCGACCGCGCGGCATCATCAACATCGTTGACGCCACGAACGTGGAGCGCAACCTGTACTTGACCATGCAGCTGCTCGAGCTGGGTGTTCCCATGGTGGTGGCCCTGAACATGATGGACGAGGTGGAGGGCAACGGCGGCACCATCCGCGTGAACGAGATGGAGAAGCTGCTGGGCGTGCCCGTGGTGCCCATCTCCGCCTCCAAGAACGAGGGTATCGGCGAGCTCGTGGACCATGCGCTGCATGTGGCGCGCTACCAGGAGCCGCCCGTCTGCCAGGACTTCTGCGCAGCCGACGCGCACGGCGGCGCCGTGCACCGCTGCCTGCACGGCATCATGGCGCTCGTGGGCGACCATGCCGAGCGTGCGGGCATCCCCGTGCGGTTCGCCGCCAGCAAGCTGGCCGAGGGCGACGCGCTCGTGTTGGAGAAGCTTGCCCTCGACGAGAACGAGAAGCACCTGCTGGGGCACATCGTGCGCCAGCTGGAGGACGAGCGCGGCCTGGACCGCGCGGCGGCCATCGCCGACATGCGGTTCGCCTTCATCGAGCGCGTGTGCGACGAGTGCGTGGTGCGCCCGCGGGTAAGCCGCGAGCATGCGCGCAGCATGGCGCTCGACAAGCTGCTCACCGGCACGTTCACGGCCATCCCCGCGTTCGTGGCCATCATGGCGCTCGTGTTCTGGCTCACGTTCAACGTGGTGGGCGCGTGGATGTCGGAGATGCTGGAGGCCGGCATCGGCTGGCTCACCGACGTCGTGGCGAATGCGCTCGCGGCGGCGCAGGTGAACGAGGTGCTGCAGTCGCTCGTCATCGACGGCGTGTTCAACGGCGTGGGCAGCGTGGTGGGATTTTTGCCCACTATCGTCACGCTGTTCTTCTTCCTGTCGCTTCTGGAGGACTCGGGCTACATGGCGCGCGTTGCGTTCGTCATGGACAAGCTGCTGCGCAAGATCGGTCTGTCCGGGCGCTCCATCGTGCCCATGCTCGTGGGCTTCGGCTGCACGGTGCCCGCGGTCATGGCGGCGCGCACGCTGCCGTCGGAGCGCGACCGCAAGATGACCATCATGCTCACGCCGTTCATGAGCTGCTCGGCGAAGCTGCCCATCTACGCGTTCTTCACGGCGGCGTTCTTCCCGGCCTCCGGGGCCGCGGTCATGGTGGGGCTGTACTTCGGCGGCATGGCGGTGGGCGTGCTGGCGGCGCTGCTCATGCGCAAGAGCCTGTTCTCCGGCGAGGCGGTGCCGTTCGTCATGGAGCTGCCGAACTACCGCATGCCCAGCGCCCGCAACGTGGGCCAGCTTCTGTGGGAGAAGGCGAAGGACTTCCTGGAGCGCGCGTTCACCATCATCTTCATAGCCACCATCGTCATCTGGTTCCTGCAGACGTTCGACTTCGGGCTGAACGTGGTGGCGGACTCGGCCGACAGCATGCTGGCCGTGGTGGCCGGGTGGATCGCGCCGGTGTTCGCGCCGCTCGGGTTCGACGACTGGCGCATCTCCACGGCGCTCGTCACGGGCGTCATGGCGAAGGAGAGCGTGGTGTCCACGCTGTCCGTGCTATTCGGGTCGACGGCCAGCCTCGTGGCGGCCCTCACGCCGCTCGCGGCGCTGGGCCTTCTGGTGTTCTGCCTGCTGTACACGCCGTGCGTGGCGGCCATCGCCTCGGTGAGGCGCGAGCTGGGCGGGCGCTGGGCGCTGGCCATGGTGTTCGGCCAGTTCGCCGTGGCCTGGCTGGCCGCGCTCGCGGTGCGCGGGGCGGGTCTCGCGATGGAGCTGCCGGCGGGGGAGGCGTGGAGCGTCGCCGTGGGAGCCGCGGTCGCCGTGGCCGTGGCGCTGGTGCTGCGCCGCATGGCGCGCCGCCGCCGCGCGGGGGCCGGCGGCTGCGGCGGCGGGTGTGCTGGCGGGTGCGCCGGCTGCAGCGCGACAACCTGCGCGGGATGCGCGCAGGAGGGCGAGAGCCGGCCTAAGCCGCCGGACGCGGAGACCCTCGCGGAGTCCCGCCGATAGCCCTCCCGAAGGGCGGCGGGGACGGAGGGCGGCGTGCGGCTCGTCGGGCGTTGTTTCCGCAAGGCGGCGGAATCCCTCGGAGGATATGCCTGCGCGCCGGCGGCTTGCCGTGGAGATTCTTGGAAGATGCCCATAAATGTTGCAAATTGAGTAGCAAATATGGGAAAGTAAACCAAGGAAAACAAGTAAGGCGAGCCGCCACGTGTGCGAACGGCCGCGTGCCGCCCGCCGAACGACGCGAAGGAGCGATACCATGTCCATGATCAACCGCGAGATCGACGACTTCTCCGTCCAAGCGTTCCAGGACGACGGCTTCACCACCGTCACGAAGGACGATGTGCTGGGCCACTGGAGCGTGTTCTTCTTCTACCCGGCCGACTTCACGTTCGTGTGCCCCACGGAGCTTGAGGACCTGGCCGCCCTGTACGACCAGTTCAAAGCCGCCGATTGCGAGATCTACTCCGTGTCGTGCGACACGCATTTCGCGCACAAGGCCTGGCATGACGCGTCCGAGAACATCAAGAGCCTGCCGTACCCGATGCTGGCCGACCCCACGCACAAGCTGGCCGACATCTTCGACGTGTACATCGAGGAGGAGGGCTTGGCCGAGCGCGGCAGCTTCATCGTGAACCCCGAGGGCCGCATCGTGTGCTACGAGGTGAACGCCGGGAACATCGGCCGCAACGCCGCCGAGCTTTTGCGCCGCGTGCAGGCGAGCCAGTTCGTGGCCGAGCACGGCGATTCGGTGTGCCCCGCGCGCTGGGTGCCGGGCTCCGAGGTGCTGCACCCGGGCATCGACCTGGTGGGCAAGCTGTAGCGGACGCAGCAGGCCGGGCGGTGCGCACGACGGGCCTCCGGGACGGTTCCGGGGGCCCGTGGTATGATGGGCAGAGCCGATACCCCCTCGAAAAGGAGCACCCCCATGGATGTGACCTTGAGGCCCTTCGAAGACGACGACCTTCCCCGCCTGCGACGATGGCTCGCTGCCGACCACGTGCGCCCCTGGTTCGAGCAGCCCGAGGACTGGATGGCCGAGGTGGAGGGCCGTCACGGCGAGTACGCCTGGATCAGCCACTTCGTCATCGAGGCCGACGGCGATCCCGCCGGCTTTTGTCAGCTCTACCCGTTCTCCGCAAGCGGCGAGGATTGGAACGGCGCGCTTCCCGTGGAGGGCACGTACAGCCTGGACTACCTGCTGGGCGAGCCGACGCTGCTGCGCCGCGGCATCGCCCGCGCGGCGCTCTCGCAGCTGATCGGGCTCATCGCCGCCGAACCCGATGCCGAGCGCATCATCGTGCAGCCCGATCGGGAGAACGTTGCCTCCCGTGGCCTTCTGCGCGCGCTCGGCTTCGCTTACGACGAGGCCGACGACCTGTTCGCGATGGACGTCTGACGCATGGGCGCGGCGTCGGGCCCCGCGTTTTCGGGGAGGGGGCTTCCATGGAGTTGAACAAGCTGGGCGAGCGGACGTTCTGGCTGCCGCACCAGCCGGAGAACGACCGGCCGATGCTCGTGCTCCTCAAGGGCGACCGCCTTGCGCTCGCGGTGGACGCGGGCGCGTCGGCTGCGCATGTCGAGGAGTTCTACGCGCAGCTCGACGACGCGGGCCTGCCCCGGCCCGACCTCACGGCGATCACGCACTGGCATTGGGACCACACGTTCGGCATGCACCGCGCGCACGGCCTCACCGTTGCGTGCCGGCGCACCGGTGAGCTGCTCGCTCAGGCGCGCGCTTCGCTGGCCGATCCCGCCGCCGTCCTGGCGCTCAAGCGGAGCGAGGAGCATATCGCCCGCGAGTACGCCGAGGCCGGAATCGTGGTCGCCCTGCCCGACGTGGTGTTCGACGGCGAGCTCCTTTTCGATCTCGGGGGCCTGACCGCACGCGTGCTCACAGCAGCCTCGCCGCATTCCGACGACACGGTGCTCGTGCACGTTCCCGAGGAGGGCCTGCTGTTCCTGGGTGACGCGACGTGCGGCGATCCTTTCGACGGGTGGCGCGTCGACGAGGAGAGGCTGCGGGCCCTGATGCGGACGATCGAGGGAATCGACTGCGAGACGTGCCTTCTGGGCCATGCCGACCCGCTGGGCAAGGGCGAGCTGCTGGGCTACCTGGCAACGCTCGCGGGTTGAGGACGCGCTGCCATCGGGCAGGTAACGGCGACCGGCTTTCCCCTGCTCGCTCGGCCGCAGGAGTAACCTTTATGCGGAAGCGGCCGGCCGGCGCCTTGCGCCCCCACGGGCGCGGTGCTGGGCATGCGACGAGAAAGGACGATGCCATGGCCCCGATGGATGCGGCGGTGCCCGGAACCCTCGTGTGGGGGCATGCGGCGCTCGCAGTGTGCGCGGCGTTGTACCTGGCGTGGTGGTGGACGTTCTTCAACCCCGCGCTGCCGAAGGCGACGGGGGCTCTGTACGCGATGGGCGTGGGGTTCATCTTGGGCGCGGTGGCGTTCGGCATCGCGGCCGTCGTGTTGCTGGCGATGGGCTTGGGAGCGCTCGCGGGCGCACCCCAGGTTGGCGGCGCGGCGCCAGGGTGGGTGTTCGCCGTGGGCGGCGTGGCGGCGTATGCGGCGCTCGCCTTCGTCACCGTGCGCTTCTTCGGGCGGTCCGTGACCACGGAGCTGCTGCTGTTCGTGCTGTGGGCGGCGCTGGAGCTTGCCGTGCTGAACGCGCTCATGGGCGCAGGGATGCTCTTCGGCGGCGCGTTCTGGCTGCTCGCGGGCGTGGTCGCGCTTGTGACGGCGGCGAATCTCGTGTGCTACGTGCTGTACTTCCGGCTGCCGCCCGTGCCCTCGTTTATCGACGGAGCCGCGCCGTTGGCGGTTGTCGGCGTGCTCTCGGCGGTGCTGGCGGTAGTCATCGCACGGCTGTAAGCGCGTCGACCGGCTTGTGGCCGCGTGGGGTACAATGAGGGCGGCCGTGCTGCGCCGACTTGCGGAGTAACATGAGGAACTACCTGCTCAAACGCATGCTGTTCATACCTTTAGGGATCGTCGCCCTTGCGGCGACGGCGTTCGCGCAGGCGAATCCCGAGGCAGCCGAATGGTACGCGCACACGGTGTACCCCGCCGCGTCCTCGGCCGTGGGATTCCTGCCGTCGCTCGTCGGCTTCTCGGTGGCCGAGTGGGTGGCGGCGCTGTTCCTGCTGTTCTGCCTGGGGTACGTCGGGTACTGGGTTCGCAAGGTCGCCGTGAGCAAGGGCGAGCGCGGTATGATGGCATACCGCGGGATCATGGGCGCGGCAGCCGTCGCTTGCGTCGCGCTTTTCGCCTTCACGTTCCTCTGCGGGCTGAACTACCACCGCTACACCTTCACGCAGCACGCCGGCTACGATCTGGCGGAGGAGGGGGCCGATCCGGCCGAGCGCCAGGAGGAGCTCGTGAGCCTGGCCTCGTCGCTCGCCGAGGGCCTCGGGCGCGAGCGCGCAGAGCTCGGCAACGATGTCGACCTGTTCGCCGCCGAGCCGGGGGAGTTCGAGCGCTACGCGCAAGAATCGGTGGTCGCCATGCGCAAGCTCGCGGAGCGCTACCCTGCGCTCGAGCGGCCGCTGTACTCGCCGCCCAAGCCGGTGCTCGCGTCCAAGCTGATGTCGTATGCGAACATCGGCGGCATGTTCTTCCCGTTCACCATGGAGTCGAACATCAACGTGGACAACCCGTTCTTCACGGTGCCGTGGACGATGGCCCACGAGCTGGCGCACCAGTGCGGCTTCATGCGCGAGGACGAGGCGAACTTCATCGCCTACCTGGCCTGCAAGGAATCCGACGACGCGCTCATGCGCTACAGCGGCCTTCTGCTGGCCTACGACAACGCCACGGCCGCGCTGCGGAAGGCCGATCCGGAGGCTGCCACGCAGATCGCCGCCGGCCTTGTGCCTTCGGTGCAACGCGACCTGGCCGAGCGCGCGGAGCACTGGGCCCAGTACGAAGGTCCGGTGCAGGAGGCCTCCAACGCCGCCAACGATGCGTACCTTAAGGCCAACAACCAATCCGACGGCATGCGGAGCTACGGCCGCATGGTCGACCTGCTGCTCGCCGAGCAGAGGGCGGGGGAGGGCGACCAGTCGAGCTAGCGCCCCGCTTCATCCCGCTGCGTCATCCTGCGTCATCCGGCACTGCGTCATGCGGCAGCTCGGCCGGCAGAACTGGCGAGATTGATGCTGCGAGGGGGATCGGCTCGACGCCGTTTCACTCCGGGAACCCCAGCTCCACGGTGAGCACGTCGCCGTCCAGGCGGGCGGTGGCCTCGATGCGCAGGGCGCGCGCCAGCTGGGCGACGATGGCGAGGCCGAGGCCGCTGCCCCCGCCGCCGCGCGCGGCGTCTCCCTGGTAGAAGCGCTCGAACAGGCGCTCGGCGTCCACGCCGTCCGGGTCGGCCACGCGGTTCGCGAACGCGACCGTGCGTCCCTCCTGCACGATGCGCGGGGGCTCGCACCCGTAGCGCAGCGCGTTCACGGCGAGGTTGCGGAAGATGCGGGCGAGGGCGTCGGCGTTCGAGTCGGCCACGAGCGGCTCGTCGGCAAGCCGGATGCCAGGCTCCCACCCGCGCTCCTTGAACTGGCCGTACAGCGAGGCCAGCGACTCGGCGAGCACCTGGCCCACGTCCACGGGCTCGCGCTCGATGCGGTGGTCGGGGTCCTGTACCTGGGCGTAGGCGTACAGCTGGTCCAGCAGGCCGCCCACGTCGTCCAGGCGGCGCGACACCACGTCCAGGTACCGGGCGCGCAGGGCCTCGTCCTCCTCGGCCGCCAGCAGCTGCGCGTAGCCCTGAGCCCCTGCGAGCGGCGTGCGGATGTCGTGCGAGAGGTAGGTGAGGCCGCGGCGCAGCTCGCGCTTGGCCTCCTCGGCGGCGACGCGCTCGCCTTGGTGGCGGTCGATCTGCCGGTTCACCGCCTGCGCCAGCTGCACGAAACCGCGCGTGCGCACGGACAGCGCGACGCGGGCGTTGCTCGCCGACTCCCGGTTCACGAGGAACCGCGCAATGGCCCGCAGCTGCGCCTCCGAGCGGGCAAGCTGGACGGCGAGCGCGACGACGGCGACGGCGAGCAGAACGACCGCGGCTTCCATGGCCTAGACGTCCTTCCTCTTGAGGACCAGGGCGCAGAGCGCCCCGGCGACGGCGATGAACGCCGCGCCCACGAGCGCGATGTGCCCCGCGCCGAGGGGACCGCCGAGCCCGAGGGAGAGCGAGCCCATGCAGGACGACAGCGTGTAGTCGGCGAGGAACGAGATGCTCGGAATCAGCATGCCCAGCCCCTGGATCCCCAGCGTCACCAGGCCCGAGGCCAGCAGGATGCCGATGCCGATGCCCGCCGCCATCTTGCGGGTGGCCCACACCGCAAGCGCCGTCAGCATGCCGAAGCCCGCGGCCACGACCGCGACGAGCACGCCCCACAGCGCGAAGTCGGGCAGGGGGGAGGACGCGAGCTCGAGGCCCGTCACGGCGGCCGTGGCGAGCGTCGCTGCGACGATCATCACGGTGAACAGCGCCGCGAGCACGAGTATCTCCACGATGCGCGCGCCGAGGAACGCGAGGCGGCTCGGCTGCACGGTGAACACGTTCTTGCTGAAGCCGCTCTCGAACTCCGCGGCAAGGAAGATGGCGAGGAACACGACGAACAGGCAGGAGAGCCCGCCTCCGCCGAGGAACACGTTGCCGACGAGCGCCTCCGGCGTCATGCCCTGGGCAAGCTGCGCCACCAGGGCATTCGTCTCGGCGAGGTCGTCCGCGCTCGGGCCGCTCCCGTTCGAGAAGCCGATGTGCACGCCCGTCGGCGCGCCGCTTGCGCTGGCTGCCTGCATCGACTGCACGAACGCGGGATCGGTGATGTAGGCCATGGTGGCTGCGCTGATAACGGCCAGCACCGCGATGACGGCCAGGAATATCCACAGCGACTTGCCGTGCACGAGCCGGTAAAGGTCCATCCTCAGAATATTAGCCACGGTACTCAGCCCCCATCATCTCAACGAAGAACTCCTCCAGGTCGCGCCGGTGCGCGTACAAGCCGCGGACGGCGATGCCCTGCTCGTTCAGGGCCGCGCCCACCGCTCCCGCGTCCGCGCCGCCGAAGACGCGGATGGCGCCGTCGGGCATGGACTGGAAGCGCAGGCCCGCGAAGCGCTCCTGCAGCACGGCCAGCGCGAGCGTCGGGTTCGCGGCCTCCAGCTGCAGGAAATCGCTGCATTCCTGGTCGACCTCGGCGGCGGACATCTCGCGCACCATGCGGCCCTCGCGGATGACGCCGTAGCGCGTGGCCATCTTCCCCAGCTGCTCCAACACGTGCGAGCTCACCACCACGGTGATGCCGCGCTCGTCGTTGAGGCGCATGATGAGCCGGCGGATCTCGCGGGCGCCCTCGGGGTCCAGGCCGTTGAGCGGCTCGTCGAGCAGCAGCAGGTCGGGGCTGCCCAAGAGCGCGAGCGCGAGCCCCAGGCGCTGCTTCATACCCATGGAGAAGTTCTTCGTCGCCTTGGAGCCCACGCTGCCCAGGCCGGTGAGGTCCAGCAGGTCGCGCACCTTGTCCTTGGGGTCGGCCAGGCCCAGCGCGAGCGCCTTCATCATGAGGTTGTCGGTTGCGCTCATGGAGCCGTACAGCCCCGGCGACTCGATGAGCGCGCCGATGCGCCGGCTCGCGCTCGCCTCGCGCGGCTGCATGCCGAACACGCGCACCTCGCCGCCCGTGGGTGCGGCGAGCCCCGCGAGCATCCTCATCACCGTCGATTTGCCTGCCCCGTTGCGGCCGACGAACCCGTAGATATCGCCTTGGCCCACATGCATGTCGAACTGGTCGACGGCCATCTTGCTGCCGAAGGCCTTCGAGAGCCCGTTGGTTTCGATCACGTTCACGTTCCCGCTCCTTTCCGATCGTCGGATCGTTCTCTGACTGCCAACCACGATACGGAAAAGGCGTTCAGCAATTCGCTTCGAAACCGTTAAGAAAGTGCTAAGTTTGACGTGCGAGGGGCGAGACAGGGGGACGGGGATAACGTCACGTTCCGCGATGCGCTGCAACTGAGCGAAACGAAGGGGAACGTGACGTTATCCCCGTCCCCCTGTCTCGCCTCATTCGGCCAGCTTGAAGCCGATGCCCCACACCGTCTCGATGTAGCCGTCGGTGCCGGAGGGCTTGAGCTTGCCGCGGATGTTGCTCACATGCACGTTCACGGCCTTCTCCTCCACGAACGCCTCCTCGTTCCAGGCCGCTTGGAACAGCTCCCGCTTGGTGAACACCTTCTTGGGCCGGCGCACGAGGGCCTCCACGATGCCGAACTCCAGGCGCGTGAGCCTCACGGGATCGCCGGCGGCTGTGAGCGTGCGGGCTTCGGCGTCGAGCACCCAGTCCTTGAACCGCAGCGTGCCCGAGCTGCGCCCCGCCCCGCGGGAGGCGTGGCGCAGCTGCACGGACACGCGCGCGAGCAGCTCGTCGAGGTCGAAGGGCTTGGCCAGGTAGTCGTCGGCCCCCAGCTTCAGAAGCTCCACCTTGTCGCCCGTGTCGGCGCGCGCCGACACCACGATGACGGGCACGTCGCTGCGCGCGCGTATCTCGCGCACGAGCTCCTCGCCTGAGGAGCCCGGTAGCATGAGGTCGGTGATGACGAGGTCGTACGGCGCCTCGCCCGCGGCGGCCCCCGCTTTCAGCAGGAGCCGCGCCTCGCTTCCCGAGAACGCCTGCGCGCAGGCGTAGCCCGCCCGCGCGAGCGCGGCGGCCACCACGTTGTTGATGTCGTCGTCGTCCTCGACGACGAGGATGCGGGCTGCGTGTTCCATACGCGTATTGTAGCTCAACCGGGTCTGGCGGGGCGCCACTCTTTCCTCGCCCTTCTCCCGTTCCCGCCCCGGCCCCGTACCGGCCCGCCCGCGCATTCGCACAAGCCCCGCATCCGCGTTCGCACACGCCCGCATACCTGCGCTCGCTCCTGCCCACGCCCCGACCCCCCCCGCACCCGCCCCGCCTTCGCCCATATCGTCCAAGGCGGGCAGCTCACCCGCCTGCGCATCGCTTGCCGCATTGGCCCGCAAGGGAGCGCGCCCCCTGCGCGCAGGCGGGCTTATCCGCACCCGCTCCCGCCTCGCCCCGACCCCCGCCCCGACTCCCGTCCACGCTGACGGCCAAAAGCGGGGGCGGGAAGCGCCAGGGTTTCGGGGGTGTTGGTTCTTACGGGCCGGCCCGCCGGCACGGTAATCACCGGTTTTCGACGGGGAATGCCTTCCCCTCGGGCTGCGCCTTCCGAAATGCCGTTCTGCGACGAGGGGAAACGTCGGAACACCTCGCTTGCGCCCCGCTTGCCGCCAGCCTCTGCTTCCCAATCTGTAAAAATGCGGTGATTACTGTGCCGATGCGCGGCCTGCTGGTAGAATAGCGGCACCACGGAGCCAGTGCAGGCGCTCTTCGCCTCGGCGAGCAGCCCATAGCAGGAACGGCGTGCCCCCCCCGTTCCCCTACCACGCTTGCAAGATCCTCTTAGCAAAGGGCTTGCAAGGAGGTTCCATGCCCGTCTCCTCCCATCCTGACCGTGAGCGCGCGCCTATCATCTTCGGACACAAGACCGCCTTGGCCATCCTGCGCTCGGCGGCCCCCCGGACGCTTCCGCCGGTTGCGGGGAGAGCACGGGTGCTTCCCAGCCGCGCTCCGGCGAGGGGCGAGGTCGAGGCCGTCATCGAGCATCTCGAGGCCTCATACCCGGATCTGCGCCTCGAAAGGCCTGCGCACGTGCTCGTTGGAAGCGCTGCGCTGGGGCGGCCTTCGAAGGCTGTCAAGTCGCATTCGCTGACCGTCCCTCTTTCGGGCACATCGTTTTACCGGTTGGGCGACGGCGTCTTCGCCTGCGTGCCGGCCCTCGCCTTTGTCCAGGAAGCCGCCCGGGGGAAGAGCCTGGTCGCCATGCTCGAGCTTGGGTACGAGCTGTGCGGAACGTACCGGACCCGGCGCACAGGGGCCGCAGCTGCCTATGGGGTAGAGCCCCTGGCATCCGTCAGGTCGTTGGGCGGCTATGCGGCGCGGAACGCCTCGGTCGACGGTGCGCGCAAGGTCGGCCGCGCCCTTCGCTACCTTGCCGACGGCTCGGCCTCGGCGCGGGAGACGAAACAGGCCCTCGTCTTGGGGCTGCCCCATCGCCACGGGGGCTATGGCCTGGGCATCTCCCGTATGAACTACGAGGTCGGGGCGAGCAGGTCGGCCGAGGTCCTCACCGGTAAGAAGTCGTTCCGCATGGATTTGTGCTGGCCGGAGCGGAAGCTCGACGTGGAGTACCAGAGCAGGGAGTGGCACGAGGGGGAGGCAAGCCGCGTCTCCGACTCGAGGAGGGCGAACGCCCTCATATCCATGGGCTGGACGGTGGTGGGGGTGACGAACGACGAGCTCGACAGTTTCGCGGCGACCGAGGCGATAGCGCAAACGCTCCGCCGGCACCTGGGCAAGCGCGCGCAGATACGTACGTCCAACTACCATGGGCGCAAGCTGGAGCTGCGCAGGCAGCTGGGCCTCCCGATAGGATACGAGTAACTGAAGGCGGCGTGACGACGACTCCCGCCTGGCGCGCCGCCCGCCGCCCCCTGCACCTGGTTGCTCTGGTGCCGCCCCCTCCATGGCCCGATGCGGGGGGGGGCTGGGCGATGCATCGCTCTTCGAGCGCCATGATGCCCCGAAGCACAGTAATCACCGGTTTTCGACATATGCGCGGACCGGGACAGCCCGATAGGGCCCGAAAGCTGCCTCTTTCGGGTGTTTCCCCTGGTTGTTCGTAACGCCGAAGGCGAGACCCGCTCTGCTGATGCGGCCCGCTGTAGAAAACCGGTGATTACTGTGCCGCACGATGCGCTTCGCACTGCGCCGCGCAGCGCGAAGCGGTGGCGGATGCGACGGACGCGCGCGCCTGCGCGCGCCGCGCCGTTACGCCGAGAACAGCTTGCGCACCTCGGCCACGAGCTGCTTGCGGGTGAACACGAGCAGGGCCAGTAGCAGCACGCTGGCCGTGAGCGCGCTCACGTTGGCCGGCACGTCCCATGTGGCCAGGCCCAAGGCCACGAGTGCGAGCGGGATCAGCCCCAGCACCACGTCGAACAGCAGGTACTTCGCGTAGCCCGACACGAACGTGCCGCGGAACACGGCCACGAGCACGGCGTCGAACACGAGCGCCACCAGGCAGATGCCGGGTATGACGAACGTCGTGACCACGGGGTTTCGCGTGATGAGGTACCACAGCGCCGCGATGGCCAGCAGGATGAGGAAGTAGCGCACCACCACGCGCAGGAAGTCGGGCGTATGCACGAGGATGTTGCGCACGAACAGGTAGTTCACCACGAGGCCCAGGCACACGGTGAGCACGATGTCGCCCGGCAAGCCCAGCAGCCGCCCCAGGAACAGCATGGCCAGCAGGCACGCGCCGCTCACGAACGCCAGCACGCTCAACGCCACGGCGCCCGACTTGCGCACCTCGTTTCTGGGGAACGCCGACGGCTCGGCCTTGCCCGAGAGCTCTGCCTGGCAGAGCGGGCACCGGTCCAGGTCGCCCGTGAACGACACGCCGCACTTGCCGCACCGCTTCATCGCCCGGCCTCCTTAAGCTTCGCCTTCTGGTCGCTGTCCGAGCCATCCTTTCGCGCGGCCCTCGTTTTCCGCGCCGCCTTCTCCCCGTGTTCCGGCTCTGCCAGCGCGGCCCCCGTCTCGCGCCCTGCTTCCGCCCCGTCGGCCCGCGCCCCGCGCTCGGGTGTCCCGCCGCGGGCGGGCGCCTGGCCGCGGGCGCGCTTCACCGAGGCCTCCAGCCTCGCCTCCAGGCGGTCCTCGGCAACCTCCTCGCTCGTCTTGTTGATGTTGATGACCCCCTCGATGCCGCAGCCCGAGAAGTACCGGACGAAGTTCTTCACCACGTCGGGGTTCGAATACGCCGTGGATATGCCGATGCTCAGGTCGTCGCCGAACGAGCACAAAAGGAAGTTCAGCCCGGTGGTGGACGTCAGGAGGTTGAGGTCGCGCACATACGGGGCCACCCGCGCGTCCACGGAGATGCGCCCCAGGTTCGAGAGCGTCGTGGTGGTCTCGCGCGCCGTGAAGCGGCTGGCCAGCTCAAGCAGGGCGTCCTTCACGAACAGGGGGGCCAGGCGCAGAAGCGGGTTCTTCTCCAGCGCTATCATGCGGTTCATGCGGGGCTTGAGGCTCTCGGGGTCGGTGGCCACGCGCAGCTGCTCCTGCACCTTCGCGGCCACCTGCTCCACGGGCTCGTCCTCGTCGCCGGGCACGTAGGATACGAACGCCAGCCCGAAGAAGTTCTTGGTGGTGGTGGACTTGAAATGCTGCCGCAGGTCCACGGGCACGTCCAGGCGGATGGCGCGGTGGCGCTCGCGCCGGGGCATCTCGGCGCGGATGGCGCACATGATGGCCGCGATGACGAGCGACGTTAGGCTCACGTCGTGCCCGCGCGCAAGGTCGAGCACCGGGCGGACGGGTAGATGGTACTCCAGGTACGTGGGGTCCGCCGCATCGCGCCAGCCGGTGAGCCGGTAGACCTTGGGCGCGCGCGTGGGGGCCGCCTTGTCGCGCTCGAAGTACTTGTCGAAGCTGTCCTCGGCCTTCTGGTGGTCCGAGCCGTCGTACTCCTGCGGCAGTCCCTCCACGCCGTAGCGCTCCTCCACGTAGGCGTAGAGCAGGGCCTTGAAGAAGCTCAGCGACCCGCGCCCGTCGGACACCATGTGCGACACTTCCAGGTTGATGCGAGCGCGGTAGTAGCTCACGCGGATGAGCACGCTCTTCGCGTCCACGTGCAGGCCGTAGCAGATGGGCAGGTTCTCCTCGTGCACGGCGGGCGGCTGGGGAGCCTGCTCCAGGTAGTGCCAGAACATGCCGCTGCGCAGGCACACGTTGAAGCCGGGGAACATCTCCGCCGTGCGGTCGAGCGCGCGCTGCAGCGCCGCCGGGTCCACGTCGTCGGCCATCGTCGCCGCGTAGCGGAACACCGTCTGGGCGGAGCTGCCCGCCTGCGACGAGTAGAACTTCCCTACATTGTCTAGTCGGTACCAAGCAGTCCGAGCCACGTCGGTTCGCCTTCCTGCACGAGCGGGTCGCCATCGAGGAATTGCTTGATGATGCGGTACGTGTCCTTCACGATGTTGAACACGGTGGGGTACAGCAGGTAGCCGTGCACGGCGTCCAGCACGCGGTAGCACTGCACGTCGCCGCCGTCGTCGGCCAGGCGCTGGGCGTACACCTCGCCCTCGTCGCGCAGGGGGCAGTACTCGGCCGTGACCACGAGCGTGCGCGGCTGGCGGGAGAGGTCGCCCTCCAGCAGCGGCGCGAAGTAGGGACGGTGCAGGTCGGCGGGCGACGAGGCGTACAGTTCCATGTAGCCGCGTATGTCGCGCGACGAGAGCAGGTAGTCCTCGCCGTTGTCCCTCACGGAGTCGAAGAACGAGGTGGCGGGATCATGGTCGTTGTACGTCACGGGGTAGAGCAGCATCTGCGTGCGGGGGAGGAACTCCCCGCGGTCGCGGGCCATGAGCGACACCACGGCAGCCAGGTTCCCTCCGGCGCTGTCGCCGAAGAGCACGATATGGTCGGGGTCCACGTCGGCCAAAAGCTCGCCCGCGTGCAGCTGGCGGGCCACCTCGTAGCAGTCCTCGGGAGCCCGGGGAAAGCGATGCTCGGGCGCGCGGCGGTAGTCCACCGACACCACGCGCCGCTCCAGGCGCAGCGCCATCGTGCTGCAGGCGTCGGTGTAGAAGTCCACGTCGCCGTTCACCCAGCCGCCGCCGTGGAAGAACAGCACGGTGCCGCGGAAGTCCTCCGTGACCTTGAAGCCCTCGGCCAACGAGAAGTCGATGTCGAGCGGGGTGAACACGCGCAGGGGCAGCGCGCAGCCGTCGGGCATGGGGGCCGTGATGTCGTCGATGCGGCAGCGCGGGTTGGGGATGGCGAGCCTGGCGCTCAGGTCCTCGGCCACGCGCTGCGCCTTGTAGAACTCCTTGATGTCCGGCCGAAGCCGCGTTGCCGCCTTGAAGGCGGCGAGCACCGCCTTGTTGATGGGCATGTATGCCGTCCTTTCCCGGGGCGGCGGCGCCGCTGCCGGGTCGTCCTGCGCGGCAGCGGCGCCGCGATTCCCTCGCGTGCCATCGTAGCACAAGCGCGCCGCAGCGTGGGGCGTGCTGCGCGGGCCCCACGGCCCCGGCATGCGGCGAGCCCCGCGCCGGTGGCTGCGAACTGCCTCGTCGGCGGCGTGGCAGGCGCCTTGAGGTTGCATGTCCGCAACGGTTCGGCCGCCCCCCGGCGGCCGCGCCTAGACTGGTCGGCGACGGCCCCGTGCGCCGTGCGGGCATCGGCGGCGGAGCCTGCCGGTCGCGCGGGCCGCGGGCGTGTTGCGCGCCCATGGTCTCCACGCGGGACGGCCGCGGGCGTGCCCGAGCGCTTGCGGCCCAAGCGGCGGACGGGCTGGCGGTGGAAATGCGGACAGGACGAGGAAAGGCGGTGCGATGAGGGCAACGTTGGAGGCGGGCGGCAAGGAGGCGCGGGCGCAGCTCCCGCTGCTGCTCGCGTGCTCGTTCGCCGCCTCGTTCGCGCAGAGCATGATGAACATCGCCCTGCCGCAGGCAGCGGACGAGTTCGGCGTGACGCTCTCCACGGCGAACTGGCTCGTGACCGGCTACATGGTGGTGGCAGCCACGTCCATCGCGCTCGCGGCGTTCCTGCTGCGGCGCCTGGGGCTGCGCACGGTGTTCTTCATAGGCTGCGGCGCGCTCGCCCTGGGCAGCGGCCTTGCCCTGCTCGCTCCCGACTTCTGGGTGCTTTTGGCGGGGCGGCTCGTGCAGGCCGTGTGCACCGGCCTGTTCTACCCTGCCGTGACCAGCTTCATCATGGCGAACTCGGCCCCGGAGCGCCGCGGCACGCATCTGGCCATGAACAGCGGTACCGTGGCGGCGGGTCTTGCCGTGAGCCCCGTGGCGTCCGGCCTGGTGCTCACGGGCCTCGGCCGGCACGCGCTGTTCGCCTTGCCCCTCGCCTTGGCGGTGCTGCTGCTTGCCGTGGGGTTCTTCCGCCTGCGCGAGGTGGGGCCGCGCGGCGCGGGCGCGGTCGACCCCTTGAGCGTGGTGCTGGGCCTGGTGGGCCTGGGGGCGCTCGTTTACGGGCTGGGTGAGGTGTTCCGCGACCCGCTGCCGTCGCTCGCAGTGCTGGCGGCCGGCGTGGTGGTGCTGGGCCTGTTCGCCTGGCGCCAGCTGGCCCTGAAGGACCCGCTTCTCAACTTGAGGCCGCTCGGGAACCCCGGGTTCGCCGTGGGCGAGCTGCTGGTCATGCTCGGCATGATGGCATCGTTTTCGCTCAGCATCCTGCTGCCGTTGTACTACGAGGGGGCGCTGGGGCTCTCCGCGTTCCTCGCCGGCACGCTGCTGGCCGGGCCGGTGCTGGCGAACGCGCTGTCCGACGTCGTGGGAGGACGGCTGCTTGATAGGAGGGGCATCTGGCCCCTTGTGCCCTTCGGCTTCGCCTTGACGGTGTTTGGGCTGGCAGGCGTCGCGCTCGCGGCGGGACGGCCGCTGCTCGCGCTGGTCGTGCTGGCCTCCGCCGTGGCCTACGTGGGGCTCGGCCTGGTGGTGGCGCCCTCGAAGACCACGGCGCTCGTCCAGCTTCCGTCGAGCCTGTACGCGCATGCCTCGTCCATCAACTCGGCGTTCATCCAGATAGCCTCGGCCATCGGCTCGTCGCTGTTCGTGGGCGTGCTGTCCGCCGACGTGCTCGCCGGCACGTCGCGCGGCTTGGCTAAGGCGGCTGCCTACGATGAGGGGTTCGCGCACACCATGGAGATCGCCATCGGCATCGCCGTGGCGAGCCTGCTCGTGTCGCTGGTCTACGCGTACCGTCTGCGTCGCCGGAAGGGCTGATGTCGCGGCCGGCGGGCGCCGGGCCGGTCATGGCGATCAGCGGCGCGCCCGCGGGGGGGGGCGGAGCGCCGCTGCGAGTGCGCGAGGGTGCGGAACGCCGGCGCCGGTGCGGGCTGGGTGCCGGCTGCAGCCGGCGGCGCCTATCCCTCGATGGCGTCGATGGCGTTCACCACGGCGCCGCGGAAGGCGTCCTTCTCGAGCGAGGCGACGCCCTTGATGGTGGTGCCGCCCGGCGAGCACACGGCGTCCTTCATGGCGCCGGGGTGCGTGCCCGTCTCCAGATGCAGCTTCGCGGTGCCCATCATCATCTGGGCGGCCAGGCGGTACGCGGCAGCGCGCGGCAGCCCGTGCTTCACGCCGGCGTCGCCCAGCGCCTCCAGGAACATGGCCGCGAAGGCGGGGCCGCAGCCGGCGATGGCGCTGGCGGTGGACAGCAGCTTGCCGTCCACCCATTCGATGAGAGCCACCTGGCCGAACAGCTCCTCGAAAGCCGCAAGCTCGGCATCGTCGAGGGAATGGCGCTGCTCACAGGCCACCACGCCCGCACCCACGGCGATGGGCGTGTTGGGGATGGTGCTCAGGTGGTGCGTGCCGGGCGCGAGGACCTCCTCGTAGAACTCGAAGCCGCAGCCGGCGGCCACCGAGATCACGGCCTTGCCGGGCGCGGCCAGCATGACGCGCACGGGCTCGAGCACCTGCGCCACGAGGTGCGGCTTCACGGCTACCACCACGAAGTCGCTCGCCTGAACCACGTCCTGCGCCGTCTCGCAGGCGTGCGCGCCCAGCGCGGCCGTGCTCGCCTGCAGCTTGTCGAAGTGCGCGGCGGTCGCGTAGATGCGCCCGCCCGGCAGCGCGCCCGCCTCCACGAGCCCCTTCGCCATGGCCTGCGCCATGTTCCCGAATCCGATGAAGCCCAACGAGGGGGCGTTGACCTGGTCTGCCATAGGGTCCTCTTTCCGTCGCGTCCGAAAGCGTTTCCCCGATTGTACGGCACGCGGACCCGTAGGTGGTCCGCGATGGCGAACCGGCGGCCTGCTCGTCAGCAAAACTGCACGCTTGGGCGGGCAGCCTGTTCGGATTCGGGCGGACGGGGCGTTCGGCACTGCTCGCGCCGGCTCGGTCGGGGGGCGCCCGGCACGCCTGCCGCGTTCCTCGCGCGAGCCCCTGCAGGCGCTCTGCATGCGGGGGCACGGCTGCACGCGGGCGGCCGCCGGCGTTTCGGGCGCTGCGGGGAGGGCGCGGGTGCGCCCTGGCGTGCCACACTTGCCGGCGGCGGTATTCCCCGAGAGAAAGTATCGCGATGATCGACCATATGAGCGTGTAGGTGAAGGACGTCGAGGGAGCTAAAGCCTTCTACGCGGCGGCTCTGGAGCCGCTCGGCTACGTGCGGGGCATCGAGTATCCCGGCGGTCTGCAGCTGCACGTGGAGGGCGAGCCGGGCGATATGTGGGTGGCCCCGCTGCCCGAGGGCGCCCCGCCCCCGCGCATGTCGCCTTCCTCGCAAAGGACGCCGCCCAGGTGAGGGCCTTCTACGAGACGGCTCTCGCCGCCGGCGGCACCGACAACGGAGCCCCCGGCCCTCGCGACTACCATCCCGGCTACTACGCAGCGTTCGTCTACGACCCCGAGGGCAACAACATCGAGGCCGTGATCCATGACTACGCCGAGTAGCGGCGCGGGCCTAGGTCGCTAACGGAGCTTAGAGGCCCGGGGCTCGAAAATCCCGGGCCTCTCATGGTGGAAGCTCTGCGCTCTGGCAGCAGTATTCGTTGCTAGACAATGATAGCAACGAATACTGCTGCTAATGATCGATGGCAACGGAGCGAACCGTCATCTCCGCACTTGCGCCCGAGCAGTACGGCGCAAGCGCCTTCGTGCCGGCGGCCAAGGGCATCGCGCGCTTCAAGATGCTCGATGGCAAGGAGTTTGCCGAGTGCTACTTTGTCGGTACCTTTGCGAGCTCCGCGTTGGCCATCCTCGTATCGTCGGCTATCCGGGAGGTGCTCGTATGGAGCCAGCGTGTTCTCGCCGCCAAGGCCGCGAGCCGGCAGCCAGATTCGTGGTCCGACGTGGATGAAGTCGAGAGACGCGAAACGTTGTATTGCGAAATGCGGCGACGTGGCTCAAGCTGGCGCCATCTGGAACGGTCGCCTTGCCCCGATGAAGAGCGCCGGACTTCCGTGTTATGATGCGGCAAACGACGCGGCGAAGGCGAAGGAGCATGCATGTACGGACTTAAGACCGAGGCCAGCTTCGATTCGGCCCATTTCCTCACCGACTACTACGGCAAGTGCGAGGATCTGCACGGCCACCGTTGGCGCGTGGTGGTGCATCTGGCGGTGGACGACCTGCAAACCGAGGGCACGATGAAGGACATGGTGCTCGACTTCGGCGTGTTCAAGCGCGCGGTGCGCGAGCTGGCCGACGCGCTGGACCACACCTTCCTCGTGGAGGAGTGCTCGCTCGCCCCGGCGACGCTGGCGGCGCTCGAGGCCGAGGGGTTCAGCCTGTTCATCGTGCCCTTCCGCACCACGGCGGAAAACCTGGCGCGCTACTTCTGCGACTGCCTGGTGGAGCAGGGGCTTCCCGTGTCCCAGGTGGAGATGTACGAGACGCCGAACAACTGCGCCGTCTACCGCCCGCTGCAGCGCTGACGGGAAGGGGTCGTCGTGGGCAAGAAAGCCGCGCTCTTTTTACAGTCGGCGAAGCAGGTCGGAGGGCTCATGGCGATGGCCGTGCGCTACAACGGCAAGGAGCCCGACAAGCGCAAGGGGGCCTCGCAGGAGGAGTACGCCCTGCCGTTCGAGGGTGCTTGGACGGTGGTCAACGGCGGCGTGGACAAGGAGACGTCGCATTCATGGGGCGTGCTCACCCAGCGCTACGCCTACGACTTCGTGGTGCTCGACGACGAGGGGCGCAACTGCCCGCCCGACGCCGATCCGGCCGATCCTGCTTCGTACTACTGCTACGGCTTGCCGGTGCTTGCGCCCGCCGGCGGCGTCGTGGCGGAAGTGGGGACGTCGTGCCCGAATGCGCAGATCATGCTTGATGAGACGGTGCACTTCGGCGGCGGTGACATTCGCGGCAACTACGTTCTCATCGACCACGGGAACGACGAGTTCTCGTGCCTATGCCATCTGAGGCCGGGCGGCGTGCTGGTGGAGGCGGGCCGGCACGTGCAACGCGGGCAGCGTGTCGGTTTCTGCGGAAGCTCGGGCTGCAGCTCGCATCCGCACCTGCACTTCCATATCCAGAAGGGGCAGAGCTTCTACACCTCGCCGGGCGTGCCCGTGCGGTTCGCGGGCGTCGCAGCCGCGCCTGCGCCGAACTATGCTGCGGCCGATCCGCGGCCGGTTCCGCCGGCGGCCTACGACGACTTCCCTCCGTTCCTCACGCGCGGCCTGAGGGTGGAGCCCTCGGGAGGGGAATAGGCCCGGCAGCCCCCTTGACTCACTCCCAGAAGCCGCGGGCGGCGTCGAGGATGTCGGCGGCGGGCAGGAGGGTTGCCTCCGCGATATCGGCCCCCGTCTCGTCGAGGAAGCGCCTCACCAGGTGGTATCCGCAGGCGTAGCCGGCGCAGTAGGGGACGCCGCGCGTGGGGTAGCCCATGAGCGCGGCCGTCTCGTCGCCGTAGAGGTAGGCGGACAGCTCGGCGAGGCCCTGTGCTTCCAGGCCTGCGCGCACGAGCGGCTTCACCTGCGCGAGCGCCTCCGGCGCGGTGCGCGTGACCCACGGCCCCGCCAGCTCCTCGCCGAACAGCTCCACGGCGAAGTTCTCGGCTAGGCCCTCGCTCACCAGCATCTCCCCGAGCGTGATGTCGTCTCTCCACTTCACGAACTGGAAGCGCACGTTGTGGTTCGCCTCGTGCGCGAGCGCGGCGGGCAGGCGGCGCATCGTCGACTCGTTCGGGTCGAGCCAGGCGAGGATGGATCCGGGGATGCCGCCGTCGCCGCAGTAGCCCTCGCTCGCGCGCACGACGGGATGGCCGGGGTTCGCCAGCAGCACGGTGAAGCGGTAGTCCTGCCGCGGAAGCTCGATGCCGCGTGCGGAGAAGCGCGAGAGCGAGCGCTCGACGGAGCGCCGGCACGCGTCCCAGAAGGCGTCGTCGCCGAGGAGGCGCACGGCTTCGGCGCGGCTTTCGTCCACCTGCGCGGGCGGCAGGATGCCGAGCATCTCGCTGGCCATGACCACGTCGTAGCCGCCGGTTTCCGCCGCCTTGAGTGGCACGCGGTAGCAGTCCCATTTCTCCTTGAAGGGGGCCATGAGCTCGTAGCGGTACAGGTCGCCGCGCTTGCCGGCGGGCGCGGCCATCATGGCGCGGTAGGCTGCGTCGGAGCGAACGGGTTGCACGTTCATGAAGTGTCCTTTCTGTCGGGTGCGCGCCCCATGCTACGGCCTCACGCCGCGTGAGGGTCAAGGGGGAGTCTGGTTCCGCCACCGGATGCCGGATCGTTGGGGAGGGGGCGGGCGATCCAGGTTTTTTCACCGGCGCCCGCACGGATCGCGGATAGGATTCGTTATACAGGGCAGAGGAGGTGAAGCGGGGCTTGAAGAATCGGTTGCGGGACGGCGAGGCGTTCGATCGCTTGGTCGAGGAGCACTACGACGACGTGCTGGCGTACTGCCGGCGGCACGCGCCGTCCTACGACGACGCGCCGGACGTGGCGCAGGAGGCGTTCCTGCGCTTCGTGCGCAGCGGGTGCTCGCCGGCGGACGGCAAGCCGCTCGCGTACCTGTTCACCATCGCGCGCAACCTCTGCATCGACGCGGCGCGCGCGAAGCGGCCGCCCGCCGCCCTGCTCGACGTGGACGTGCCCGACCGCTCGCCCGACGCCGACCCGGCGGCCGCGTGCGCGGGCAGCGAGGTGGGCGCGCTGGTGGAGGCGCTCGATCCCGACCTGCGGGAGGTGGTGGAGCTGCGCTTCGACCAGGGATTCAAGGTGGGCGAGATCGCCAGCGTGCTGGGCGTGTCGCGGTTCGCGGTGAACCGCCGGCTCAACAGGGCGCTGGCCGAGCTGAAGCGGGGGCTGGAAGGAAGGGAGAGATCATGAGCGGCGAAATGGGAGAACGCGAGGTCGAGCTGCTGCTGCGGGCGCACTACCGCGCCGAGCGCGGCGGACCGGACGCGGATGCCAAGGCCGCGACCCTCGCGGCCGTGCGCGCCGAGGCGGCCCTGCCGGCGCGCGGGGCGGCGCAGCCGATGTCGTTCGCCGGATTCGTGGCCGCCCAGGCGCGCTTCATCCGCCCGCAGGTGTGGGCGGCCCAGCTCGCGCTTGTGGCCGCCATGGTGGCGCTCTGCCTGATCGGCGACAGCGCCCCGCGCGACCTCTCGCTCGCCTCGGGCGTGCTGGCGGCGGCGACGGTGCTCGTGGGCCTGCCGGACCTGCTGTCCAGCGCCGCCAACCGCGTGGCCGAGCTCGAGTACGCCTGCCGCTTCGACAGCCGGGCGGTCGCGCTCGCGCGGCTCATCGTGCTGGGATGCTCGGACGTGGCGGTGCTCACGGCCATCGTGCTCTCGGCCCCGCTTCTGCTGGGGGCCGATCCCTTCGCCTCGCTCGTGCATGCCTGCGCCCCCTACTTCCTCTCGTGCGCGGGGGCGCTCGTGCTCGTGCGCCGCTGCCCGCCGTCGCAGGCGCTGCCGCTCGGCTTCGCGTGGACGCTCTTGGTGATGGCGGCGGCCTATGCGGCGTTCTCCCTGGTGCCGGACGCGTACGCCCAGGCCTCGGCGTGGGCGTGGGCGCTCGTGGCGGCGGCCTCGGCCGCGTGGGCCGCCCGCGAGGCGCGCGCGTGGCTCGGCTGCATCGCGGGCGGGCTCGACAAGCTCGCGTCCTCCTCGACCCTTCGATAGCGAAAGCAAGGAGCAACCTTCATGGAACTGACGATTGACCGACTGAGCAAGCAGTTCGGGTCGAAGATCGCCGTCGACCGCGTGTCGGCGACCCTCGGGCCCGGCGTGTACGGCCTTCTGGGCGCGAACGGCGCGGGCAAGACCACCCTCATGCGCATGGTGTGCGACGTGCTGCGCCCCACGTCCGGCGAGATCCGTTTCGACGGCCGCGACGTGCGCGCGCTCGGCGACGGGTACCGTGCCTGCCTGGGCTACCTGCCGCAGGATTTCGGCTACTACCCCGACTTCACGGCGCTCGACTTCATGCTGTACCTGGCCGCGCTCAAGGGCATCGACCGCCGCGCGGCGCGCCGTCGCTCGCTCGAGCTACTGGAGACGGTGGGGCTCGCCGATGTGGCCCGCGCCAAGGTGCGCACGTTCTCCGGCGGCATGAAGCAGCGCCTCGGCATCGCGCAGGCCGTGCTGAACGACCCGGCCGTCCTCGTGCTCGACGAGCCCACGGCCGGGCTCGATCCGAAGGAGCGCGTGCGGTTCCGCAACCTCATCGCCAGCTTCGCGCAGGACAAGATCGTCGTCCTGTCCACGCACATCGTGTCGGACGTGGAGTACATCGCCGACGAGATCCTGGTCATGCGCGCGGGCTCCTTCATCATGCGCGGCGCGCCGACCGAGGTGGTGGCCACCGTTGCGGGGAAGGTGTGGGAGTGCCACGTGGACGTGCGGCAGGCCGAAGCGCTGGCCGCGACGAGCTGCGTGAGCAACGTCCACTACGCCGCCGACGGCCATGCGGTGGCGCGCGTCGTGGCAGACGAGCCCCCGGTGCCGGGTGCGCGCCCGCTCGAGCCGACGCTGGAGGACGTGTACCTTTATGTGTTCCGAGACGTTGCGGCTCCGCTGTCCTGACGGGCAGCGGAGCATGCTGACGCTGCGAGGCGCGCTCGCACCAGATCTGGCCCCTTTCATGCTTGCCCTTGCGTGCAAAGCACGCGCGGCCGCATGACGGGGCAGTCTCAGGCACGAGCGCGCCTCTCGCTGACTTCTATTCGACAGGTGGGAGAAGGAATATGCCATGTTTGACCTGGTGAAGTTCGAGTTCAAGAAGCTGCTCGCGCGGCGCACGTCGCAGATGGTGAGCGCGGGCATCATGGCGCTGCTCTGCGTGATCATGGCGCTCAACGTGGTGCAGACGAAGACGTCGTCGAGCACGGGAGAGATTCTGGGCGGCACCGCCGCCATCGCCCAGCAGAAGGCGCGCGCCGAGGCGCACGAGGGCGTGCTCACCGTCGAGCGCGTGCAGGAGGAGGTGGCCGCGTATCGGGCGCTCGCGTTCTCGAAGGTCGATCCGGCCCAGGTGGAGGGCCTGAGCGCCGAGGCCGCGTACGCCGTCATGAAGGAGGCTTACGACGAGGACGAGTTCCGCGCCATCTACGACACGTACTACTCGTACCTGCTCTCGCCGTGGATCGCGGGCTCGATGGAGCAGTACCAAGTGGCGGCGCAGTTGGGCGACGAGGACGCTGCCGGCTTCTACGGGGCCGTCGCGGATTCGCTGCGGCGCGCGCTCGACGACGGCATGGGCGGCACCTGGGCGTACTCGGACGCCGAGCGCGCCTATTGGACGGAGAAGCAGGCCGCTGTGGGCGAGCCGCTCTCGTACGGCTACGCCGGCGGATGGGGCGACGTGCTGGCGTGCCTCGGCTTCCTCGCATTCGCGATGGTGGCGGTGTGCGTGGTGCTGACGCCCGTGTTCGCCGGCGAGTACCAGGACCGCACCGACGCCGTGCTGCTGGCTGCGCGCTACGGGCGCTCCAAGCTGGTGGCGGCGAAGATCGTCGCGTCGCTCGCGTTCGCCACCGCGTACTATGCGCTGGCGACGGCCGTCATCGTGGGCGTGGCGCTCGCGTTCTTCGGCGCGGAGGGCGGCGATCTGCCCGTGCAGGTGCTGGCCCTCGGCATCCCCTACGACCTCACGATGGCCGAGGCTGCGTGGACGGCGATCGGGCTCGGCTACCTCATGACGCTCGGCCTCGCGGCCCTCACGCTGCTGCTGTCGTCGAAGCTGCGCTCCCAGCTGGCCATCTTCGCCGTGTGCGCCGCGCTTGTCTTCCTTCCCGGCATGATCCCCTCGGGCGGCAGCAGCGCGATCCTGCACGCGCTCTACCTGTTCCCGATCAACGCGCTGAACGACCAGGTGCTCTACAACTCGCTCGTGTCGTATCCCCTAGGGCCGCTTGTGATCGACCTGGTGGGACTGCTCGCGATCCTGTACGCGGTCGTGCTGGCCGTTTGCGCGCCCCTCGCCGCCCGCGCCTTCCGGCGGCACCAGGTGATGTAGGGGCGCTGCCGTCGGTATAATGGAGGTTGACGTAAGCGGGCGCGGCGAAAGGCGGGTGCGGCGATGCTGGAGCGGGGATTCATGGTCGTGCCGACAGGCGTTGCGCTCGTGGCGGTTCTGGTCGTGTGCTTTGTGCGCCGAACAGGGGCGAGACGAACGTGTCTTTACCTGGCGCTCACCGCCTATGTGGGCGCGGTGGCGGCGGTGACGCTGTTCCCGCTGCCGGTCGAGGGCGGGATGGGCTATGCGCCTACTTGGGGGATCTCGTACAACCTCGTTCCTTTCGCCGGCATCGTGCGCACGGTGGCCGATGCGGCCCAAACCGGCTGGTGGTGGTCCATCGCGACCGTCATCGTGGGCGGAAACGTGCTCATGTTCGTGCCGCTGGGACTCATGCTTCCGCTGCTGTCCGACCGCCTGCGCCGACTGCCCGCCGCAACGCTTGTGCTCGCAGCCTGCTCGGCGGCCATCGAGCTCGCGCAGCTCGTTGCGGGGCTCGCCGTGGCAGGTTACCTGTACCGTGTCGTGGACGTGGACGACGTCATCCTCAACGTCGCCGGCGGCTTGATCGGCTTCGGCCTGTGGAAGGCGTGGGAGCGCCTTGCCGCACCTAAGCGGGACGAGCTCGTTTAAGGTTTGGCGAATGACCAGTCTGCGGCTCCGGCTCTGCGGGCTTTGCTGCGGAATTCGGGCGCTCGTGTCAAAAAACGAGCGGTTTGGCAAACCTCCTCCAAGGTCGCTACGCTTCCAGAAAACGTGAGCTAGGGAAACGCGGTCTGACTTCTCGCGTCGCGTCGTTCAAGCTGCTTTTCGATTGCCAAACCGGCCGTTTTCTGGCAGAAGGCCCCAGTTTTGGCGTCACCGCGCCTCGCGTCCTGCTGCCGTTTCCTTCTCCAGCAGCTTCTCCAGCGTCCTCCAGGCCAGCTCGGCGCACTTGACGCGGGCGGGCATGCGGGCGATGGACTCGAGCTCGGCGGCCTCGTCGAGGTCGGCGCGCTCCTCGTCGGTGAGCGGGCGGCCCTTGATCATGTCGAGGTAGAGGCCGCTCAGGCGACGCGCTTCGTCGACCGTCTCGCCGGTGACGAGGTCGGCCATCATGTCGGCGGCCGCCTGGCTCACGGCGCAGCCGTGGCCGGTGAAGGCGGCTTCCTCGATCACGTCGCCGTTGAGGCGCAGCGCCAGCGTCAGCTCGTCGCCGCAGCTGGGGTTCACGCCGTCGTGCGTGCACGTGGGCTCGTCCATCTGGTACTTGTAGTCGGGATGCGCGTTGTGCTCCATGAGCGCCGCGGTGTAGATGCTAGTCATTGAACGTCCTCCAGACGGTGTCCAAGCCGGCGACGAGCGCGTCGATGTCGCCCTCGTCGTTGTAGAACGCGAGCGACGCCCGGCAGCACGACTCCACGCCCAGCCAGGCGAGCAGCGGCTGGGCGCAGTGGTGCCCCGCGCGGATGGCCACGTCGTGCTCGTCGAGGATGCTGGCCACGTCGTGCGGGTGGATGCCGCGCACGTTGAAGCTGATGGCACCGTGGTGCTGCGCCGGGTCGGGGTGGCCGATGATCTCGAGGTACGGCAGCGCCGCCATGCGCTCCATGGCGGCGCGCACGAGCGCCTGCTCGCGCGCCTGCAGCGCGTCCCAGCCGATGCCCTCGAGGTAGCCGAGCGCAGCGGCGGTGCCCACGATGCCGGCGGCGTCCTGCGTGCCGGCCTCGAACTTCTCGGGCACCGGGGCCCATACGGCCCCGTCCTGCGTGACCGACGAGATCATCTCGCCGCCCGTGAGGAAAGGCGGCATGGCCTCCAGCAGGTCGAGCTTGCCCCACAGCACGCCCACGCCGAAGGGGCCGAGCGCCTTGTGCGCCGAGAACGCGAAGAAATCGCAGCCGAGCTCCTGCACGTTCACGGGCATATGCGGCACCGATTGCGCGCCGTCCACCACCATGAAGCCCCCGTGCGCGTGCACGCGCCGGGCCATGGCCGGAACAGGGTTCTCGATGCCGAGGACGTTCGACACCTGCGCGGCGGCGACGATCTTCGTGCGCGGGCCGATCTTCGCGTCGAGCTCCGCCTCCGAGATCACGCCGTCCTCGTCGGGGAAGAGGTACACGAGGCGCGCGCCCGCGGCGCGGCACGCCTGTTGCCAGGGGATGAGGTTCGAGTGGTGCTCCATGATGGTGATGCACACCTCGTCGCCCGGCTCGAGCACGGTGGGCGCGAAGGCGAGCGCCACGAGGTTGAGCGCCTCGCTCGCGTTGCGGCAGAACACGATCTCGCGCGCGTCGGCGGCCCCGATGAACCGCGCGACGTGGGCGCGGGCCTCCTCGATGGCCTCGGTGGCCTCCACCGACAGGCGGTAGAGGCCGCGCAGCGCGTTCGCGTTCATGGTCTCGTAGAAGTCGCGCTGCGCGTCGAGGGCGACGGCGGGGCGCTGGGCCGTGGCCGCGCTGTCGAGGAAGGCGAGGTCGGGATTGGCCGCCAGCAGGGGGAAGTCCTGCTTGTAGGGGTTCGCGGCGATATCGGCGGGGTCGGTTGCGCGGGCGTTCATGCGACGGCCTCCTCGAGCGCGATGCCGCGGGTTGCGGCGAGGCGGGCGACGGCGGCGCGGGTGCGCTCGTCGGGCGCGTCGATGGCCGCTCCTTGATACGTGGCGGTGATGAACAGGCGCTCGGCGTCGTCGGGCGAGATGCCGCGGCTGGCCAGGTAGAGCAGCTGCTCGGGGCGTATGTGGCCGATGGTGGCTCCATGGTTGCCGGCCACGTCGTCCTCGTCGCAGAGGATGACCGGCACGGTGCGGTTCACCACGCGCTCGTCGGCCAAAAGCACCGTCTCCTGCTCGGAGCCGACGGAGCCCTTGCAACCGTGCACGAGCTCGATGGTGCCGCGCAGCGTCTTGCTCGAGCGGCCAGCCAGCACGCCGTTCGCGTCGAGGTTGCAGACGGTGCGGCGCCCGCGCTGGTGGGCGACGTAGTTGAAGTCGCGCTGCTGGTCGCCGTGCCCCAGGTAGCGCGTGTCGATGTCGAGGCGCGCGTCGTCGCCGCGCAGGTCGGCGTCGAGCCCCGTGTAGGAGCGGCCCGCGCCCAGTACGATGTGGCGCACCTGCACGCGGGCGCGCTCGTCGGCCACGATGCCCGCGTCGTCGAGGGCGATCCACGAGTCGTCGAGCGTCTGCGTGCAGCTGACGTCCACGTGCGCGTCGGCGCCGGCGAACACGCGCAACCGCGTGCCCACGACACCGGCGCCCGGGGCGGGCGAGTCGAGCGCGATGGCCAGCGACAGCGACGAGCCCGGAGCTGCCACGACGTCGATGGCGGCCGCGTTGGCCGCGCCGTCCACGCCTTCGACGCGCACCGTGGCGCAGGTGCGCTCGCCGGGGCGCGTGGCGAACACGATAGGCTCGCCCGCCACGAACTCGAGGTACTCCCGCGCCTCGTCCCCCATGCCCGTGGTGAACACGTCGGAAGGAGCGAGGTAAAGGTTCTCAAGCGCCTGCTGCTGGTAGAGGGAGAGAGCCCCGTCCTCCATGGCCGTCGTCCCGCCCTCCATGGCTGCGGGGGGAGCTGCCTGGTCGTCAACCTGGTGCGCAGCCGATGTCGGGACGCTCGCGGATTCAACGGGGGAGAGCCCCTGATCGGCCGCGCTTGCGACAGGTTGATCCCCAAGCCCCTGCGCGGCCAAGGGAAGGGGATCGGCCGCGCGCGTATCGGAGGCGTACCGAAGGTCCAATGCGGTCAAAGCGGCGTCGAACGCACCAGCTTCCCCTCGCAGCCCTTCTTCGCATGACACCTCAACCTGCTGGGCGGCCGCGAGTCCGCTGGGCAGCTCGATGTCCGCATCGTTCATGTGCAGGCGGTGCCACGTGGGGGCGGGCATCGCGTTCGCGTGTTCTATCGTGAGGGTTCCCATTATCCGATGGCCCCTTCCATTTCAAGCTTGATCAGGTTGTTCATTTCCACGGCGTACTCGAGCGGCAGCTCCTTCGACACGGGGTCGGCGAAGCCGTTCACGATCATCGTGCGCGCCTCCTCTTCCGACACGCCGCGGCTCATCAGGTAGAACACCTTGTCGTCGCCGATGCGCCCGATGGTGGCCTCGTGGCCGATGTCCACGTGCTTGCAGCGGATGTCCATGGCCGGGATGGTGTCCGAGCGGCTGAGGTCGTCCAGCATGAGCGACTGGCACGACACGCTGGCTGCGGCGCCTCGAGCGTTCTCGGTGGCCACGATGGACGAGCGGAACGTCGAGACGCCGCCGCCCTTCGAGATGGACTTCGTCTCCACGGTGGCCGACGTGTCGGGCGCGGCCAGCACCACCTTGCAGCCGGTGTCGAGGTTCTGGCCCGCGCCGGCGAACGTGATGCCGGTGAAGCTGCTGGTCGCCTTGCGCCCGGCGAGGATGGACATGGGGTAGAGGTAGCCCACGTGGCTGCCGAACGACCCGCTGATCCACTCGACGGCACCGCTTTCCTCCGCCACGGCGCGCTTCGTGTTGAGGTTGTACATGTTCTTCGACCAGTTCTCGATCGTGGAATAGCGCAGGGAGGCGCGCTTGCCCACGAACAGCTCCACCGCGCCGGCGTGCAGGTTCGCCACATTGTACTTCGGGGCCGAGCAGCCCTCGATGAAGTGCAGGCTGGCGTCGTCCTCCACGATGATCAGCGTGTGCTCGAACTGCCCCGCGCCCTTCGCGTTCAGGCGGAAGTAGCTTTGCAGGGGGAAGTCCAGCTGCACGCCCTTCGGCACGTAGACGAACGAGCCGCCGCTCCACACCGCGCCGTGCAGCGCGGCGAACTTGTGGTCGGTGGGCGGGATGAGCGTCATGAACTTCTCGCGGATGAGCGCCTCCCACTTCGGCTCGCGCAGCGCCTCCTCGATACCCGAGTAGACGATCCCTAAGTCGGCGGCCGTTTTCTGCATGTTGTGGTACACCAGCTCGGAGTCGTACTGCGCGCCGACGCCGGCCAGGTAGGCGCGCTCGGCCTGCGGTATGCCCAGGCGGTCGAACGTGTTCTTCACGTCGTCGGGGAGGCTGTCCCAATCGCTCGCCTGTTCGGCGTTCGGCTTCACGTACGTCACGATGTGGTCCATGTCGAGGCCCTCGAGGCCGGGGCCCCAGTCGGGCGCCTCCATGCGCTGGTAGGTGTCGAGCGCCTTCAGGCGGAAGTCGAGCATCCAGGTGGGCTCGTCCTTCTTGGCCGAGATCTCGCGGACGATGTCGGGCGTGAGGCCCGCGTCGAGGTAGCGGGAAGCGTCGGTCGCGTCATGCACGTCGTACAGCGTGCGGTCGACGTCTTCGACGTAGGTGCGGAATTCTTTTGGCATGCGGGCCTCCTAGCGCTCGGCAGCCGCAGGGGCAGCCTGCTCGAATTGCTCGAAGCCCTGCTCGTCGATGGCGTCGATGAGCGACGCGTCGCCCTCGGCCACCATGCGGCCGCGCACCATGACATGGACGCGGTCGACGTCGAGGTGCTCGAGGATGCGCGTGTTGTGGGTGATCACCACGAGCGCGCCGCCGGTCGAGCGGCGGTACGCGTCGATGCCGCGGGATACCACGCCGAGCGCGTCCACGTCGAGGCCCGAGTCCGTCTCGTCGAGGATGGCCAGCTTGGGACGCAGCAACAGCAATTGCAGCATCTCGAGCTTCTTCTTCTCGCCGCCCGAGAAGCCCACGCCCAGCTCGCGGTCGAGATACGACGGGTCCATGTCCAGCTCGTCGGCCAGCGCGCGCACGTGCTTCTTGAACTGCTTGCCCTTGAGCTCGCCGGCGCCCTCGCGGCCCGCCATCGTGGCGCGCAGGAAGCTGGACAGCGGCACGCCGGGGATCTCGACGGGCGCCTGGAAGCTGAGGAACAGCCCCGCGCGCGAGCGCTTGTCGGGGGAGAGGTCGGTGATGTCCTGGCCGTCGAACTCGACCGTGCCGCCGTCCACCGTGTAGGCGGCATCTCCCATGACGACGTGGCCGAGCGTTGACTTGCCCGCGCCGTTCGGGCCCATGATGACATGGGTCTCGCCTGCGCCCACGTCGAGGTCGATGCCGTGCAGGATGGGGGTTTCGTCGGCCGAGGCGGAAAGCCCGCGGACGGAGAGGAGCGTATCGCGCGTCGTGGTCGTCATGTGCCGTGCCTTTCTTTAATCATATAAGTTTGCTAGGATTAAGATAAGGGCAAGCGGGAAATTGTCAAGACTTAATCCTACTTGTTTGCTAGAATTTACAAAAGCGATTGGATGGCCAGGGGCGCAGGATGCGTTTGGGGTAGGCTGGACATGGTTGCGGGATGGGAAAGGACGAAAGATGCTCGTGTCGACGAAGGGACGCTATGCGCTGCGGCTCATGGTGTGCGTGGCGCAGGCGGGCGTGGAGGGCAAGGTGGCCCTGCGCGAGGTGTCGGAGCGCGAGGACATCTCGCTCAAGTACCTCGAGCAGCTGGCGAGGCCGCTCGTGCAGACGGGCCTGCTGCGCAGCGTCCGAGGAAAAGGCGGCGGCTACGCGCTGGCCCGGGAGGCGGCGTCCGTGCGTGCAGGCGACGTGCTGCGAGCGGTGGAAGGGACGACGGCGCCCGTGGCGTGCCTCGACTTGGAGGAGGGCATGGCCTGCCCGCGCGCGGGGGAGTGCACCACCGTGCGCTTCTGGGCCGGACTCGACGACGTTATCGAGCGCTATGTCGACGGGGTCACGCTCGCCGACCTGGCCGGCGCGTGACCCCGCGCGGAGGCAACGCCGCCCGGGCCGTAGTCCGGAAGATGCCGATGTCCGCGGACGTTCTTCGGCGCGGCGCAGGTTCGGGGGCGCCTGCAAGGCTGTCGGCACGCTATGCGGTCGGCGCGCCCCGGCTGCTAGAACGGCAACGACCCGGGTACGCACCGCCTCCACCCGCGCGCCGTCGGCTGCGCGGTGCGGGGCGGCTGCTATACTGCATGGCATGAAGAACCTCGCATGGCAGACATCCCAGGGCTCCCGCATCGTGCGCGTCGGCGTGGTGAGAAGCGCCTGCTATGCGGTGGAGACGGGCGACGGCCGGCGCTTCCTGGTGGACACGGCCGTGCCCGGCGAGCGCGCGGCGATCGAGGCGCAGCTCGAAAGGCTCGGCTTCGACGCGTTCGACGCCATCCTCCTCACGCATGCCCACGGCGACCACGCCGGCAACGCGGCTGCCTGGAGCCGGCGGTTCGGCTGCCCCGTCTTCGCCCCGGAGGGCGAGGCGGACCAGGTGCGGGCCGGCCGCTGCGTCCTGCCCGCCGGTGCCACGCCGCTCGGCGCGGCCGTGATGGCGGTGCAGCGCCGCCTGCATGTCTGCGAGGCGTTCGAGCCGGTTCCCGACGTGCGCCCCCTGCCGCTCGACGAGGGCGCCTTCGAACCTTGCCTTAAGGTGGTAGCAACGCCCGGCCACACGGAGTGCTCTGCGAGCTTCGTGGTCGATGGAGAGGTGGCCCTCGTGGGCGACGCGCTCATCCACCGCGGGAGGTCCGTCTTCCCGCCGTTCGCCGACCGGCCGGAGCGCGTGGGGGACGCATGGCGCACCCTGCTCGGCACTGGCGCGGAAACGTTCCTGTGTGCCCATGGCGGCCCCGTTGGCCGCGCGCTGCTCGAGCGGAGCCTCGAGGCGCTCGAGCGTTCGGGCCGCAGCGGGCGCGCCTGACCCTCGATGCGCGCGCCCGCCGTCGCGGGCCATTTGCCTGTACCGCGTCGCTCCGCCGCAGTGCCCCGCGCTCGGCGTATCGGGTGCGGCGGGCGCTCTTCGCGGTTGACGCGCGGCGGGGCGCCCGGTATGATGGCGACCCGGGCCGCACGGCCCGCAAACCCGATCGACAAGGTCTCTTCCATGACTGTTCCTCCCAACCGGTAAACCACGCGATACATCCGTCCCATCCGCTGCCGCGCAACGTGCGGCCGCCTTGCGATGGGCGACATCCGTCCGTCCGCCCAGCCGACAAACGGCACGCGGTCGGTTTCTTGCGAGCTATGATCGCCCGTCCGGTGCACCGCCTCCTGCGGCGCTTCCGGCGGACGGTGCCTGCTCCCCTGGGCCGGCGCGCAAGCACACGGCCGCATCGCGGACGGGCCCACCGGCTGAACCGGACGATCAGAGAGGCTTACCCTATGAAAAAGCTGAATAACGGCGTGGTGCCGCCTGTGCCTGCCTTCCGAATCGAGCATATTCGAATTGCGAAGGAAGGCAGCAACCATCATGAACACGATTGTATGGCGCGTGGAGGCGACCGGCGCGCCGGTCGCGCTGCGCCCTTGTGGAACCTGCGGTGCTGACGCGAAGTTCACGTCCACGGGCATGTTCCGTGTGAATGCCCAGAAGAAGCGGTTAGACGTGTGGCTCGTCTACCGATGCGCCACGTGCGGGAACGTGTGGAACAGCGCCGTGATAAGCCGCATGCGCCCGGGAGGCATCGACCGGGAGGAGCTCGGGCGGTTCACGGGCAACGATCCTGCGACGGCGCTGCGGTGCGCGCTCGACGTCGGCCTGCTCAGGCGCAACGGCGCGCGCCGGGGCAAGGTCGCCTTCGCCGTCGAGGGCGACCTGCCCGACGGCCGCGAGGACTGCCGGGTCGAGATCGACGGCGGAGGCCTTGCGGGCCTGCGCCTGGCCGAGGTGCTGCGGGCCAAGCTGGGCGTTTCGCGCAGCGGTCTCGCGCGCCTCGTGGAGGCGGGCGACGTGAGCGCCGACGACGGAGCCGACGTCCTCGCCGCGAAGCTCCGCCCGCACCAAGCAATCATCCTGCGCCCACGGCGGAGCTGACGGGCCGCCGCAGGGCTACGGCGGGAGGGGAAGGGGAAGCGCTTGCCCCCCCCCCTCCCATTTTTTCTCCCTCCCACGACAGCCGCCTGCCTCTATCGGAAGCCTCGGCGGCGGGGGCGCCGTGCGCCGAGGCGCCTCGCGTCATCGCGTACCTTTATCCTCTGCCCTCCATGCCGCGCCCCGTCCCGCATTGCATCCTGCGTAGCGGCGTTCCGCCTCTGCGAAGGTTATGCGCCGGCAACGATTCCCCCTTCGAAAATCCGCTCGCGGCCGAAATCGAACCGGCCGAAGGGCGGCGCGCCCGGGGTTCCTTGACCTTGTAATCGTTGCAACCCCCATGATGGGCCCACGGCGGCCGGTGCCGGAGCACCCTGCGATCCCCGAGCACCGGCCGTCCTCTGCAGAACCCGTCCAGACCGATCGACGACGAGACCCCCCAACGAAGATAGAGGAACAAGACATGAGCTGACCGCGAAGGAGGCACGCCATGAACGCGAAGAAGAAAGCAACCGATACGACGAAGCCCGCAACGAGTACCGTCTCCAACCGTCCCCGCGCCGCTTTGAGCGCCCTGTTGGTCCAGACCGCGCACGCCGAGGCGCGCCGTCCGGCCCCGTCCGGCTCCCGCAGGCTCGACCCGCTGGCCCGCATCTTCGACGCGAACGCCAGCCGCGCCGCCAAGATCGCGGCCGTGTCCCGGCTCGCCGACCCGGTGCCGCTCGTTACCCTTGCCGCCAGCGATGCGCCCGCCTACCTGCGGAGAAACGCGCTGCTGCGCCTCGACGAGCTCATGGACGGCCGCCCGCTCGCCCGCACCGACCTCGAGCGCCTCGTGCCGTGCCTGCGCGACAAGGAGCTCATCGCCTTCGCCGTCGTGCTCATGGACATCGCCGACTTCGACTGGTGCGCCCGCTGCGACGAGGGCACGGTGGACGCGCTCTGCCTCGCCCTGCACGAGTGCCAGGGCCTGCACGAGACCGTGCTGCTCGAGGACACGTTCGCGCATCTTGTCCACACCCGCCCGGACCTGGGCCGGAACCTGCGCGCCTGCAGTCCCGGCCCCCTGCACCTGAAGGCCATGTACCAGCCCGTCGTCGCCCACAACGTGGTGTACGTCGACCTCGCTCGCGAGGACAACGTCGCCTAGGCCGCGCGCCGCGACGATTCCGCGCTTTCCGCCCCCCCAAGACGAGTAGAAGGGACCCTATCATGGAGCATAACACCCGCGCCGCCTTCATCAGGCAGATGCTCAAAGACGAGAGCACGATCGAGCCGTCCCCCGAGTTCAGCTACAAGGCCCTCGTGAAGAGCCGCCAGGACTACGACGAGCTGTACCGCCGCTCGATCGACGAGCCCGAGGCGTTCTGGGGCCAGATGGCCCGTGAGACGCTGGACTGGTACCGTCCATGGGACGCGGTGGAGGAGTACGACTTCGAGTCGGCCCGCCCCTTCGTCCGCTACTTCCGCGGCGCCGAGCTCAACGCGTCCGCCAACTGCCTCGACCGGCACCTGGAGGGCTCGCGCCGCAACAAGGCGGCCCTTATCTGGCAGGGCGAGCCTTCCGAAGAGGTCGAGGTGTACACCTACCAGCGCCTGCACCGCGAGGTGTGCAAGGCCGCCAACGTCCTCAAGGACCTGGGCGTGAAGAAGGGCGACCGCGTGGTGCTCTACCTTCCCATGATCCCCCAGCTGGCCATCGCCATGCTGGCGTGCGCCCGCATCGGCGCCGTGCACTGCGTCGTGTTCAGCGGCCTGTCCGCCGATGCGCTGCGCGACCGCATCCTCGACTCGGGCGCCCGCGTGGTGGTCACGGCCAACTACGGCTACCGTTCGGGCAAGATCCTGCACCTCAAGGATCTCTGCGACAAGGCGGTCGACCAGTGCCCCCAGGTGAGGAGCTGCGTCGTCGTGCGCCGCATCGAGAAGCGCACCGAGATGGCCGCCGAACGCGACCTGTGGTGGGACGACCTCATGGCCGGCGCCGCGCCCTCCTGCGAGCCCGCGCGCATGGAGGCGAACGAGCCGCTGTTCGTGCTCTACACCAGCGGCAGCACGGCCAAGCCGAAGGGCATCGTGCACGGTACCGGCGGCTACCTGCTGTACGCCTCGCTCACCATGAAGTACGTGTTCGACCTGAAGGAGACGGACATCTACTGGTGCACGGCCGATGCGGGGTGGATCACGGGGCACTCGTACCTTGTGTACGGGCCGCTTGCCAACGGCGCCACGTCGCTCATGTTCGAGGGCGTGCCCAGCTACCCGAAGCCCGACCGCTTCTGGGAGGTCGTGGAGAAGTTCGGCGTGAACATCCTCTACACGGCCCCCACGGCCATCCGCTCCATGATGAAGGAGGGCGAGCGGTGGGTGAACGGCCATGACATCAGCAGCCTGCGCCTTCTGGGGTCGGTGGGCGAGCCCATCACGTCGAAGGCGTGGCTGTGGTACTACTCCGCCGTCGGGCGGGGCCGCTGCCCCATCGCCGACACGTGGTGGCAGACGGAGACGGGCGGCGTCATGATCACGTCGCTGCCGGGCGCGGTGGACATGAAGCCGGGGTCGGCGGCCCTGCCGTTCTTCGGCGTGGCTCCGCGCGTCGTGCGCCCCGACGGGAGCGAGGCCGCGCCGAACGAGCCCGGAAGCCTCGTGCTCACGCGACCCTGGCCGGGCATGATGCTGGGCGTGTTCCAGAACGAGGCCGCGTTCAAGGACGTGTACTTCCCCCAGCCGGGCCGCTACCTCACCGGCGACGGCGCCTACCGCGACGAGGACGGCTACCTCTGGATCACCGGCCGCATCGACGACGTCATCAACGTGTCGGGCCACCGCATCGGCACGGCCGAGGTGGAGAGCGCGCTCGTGTCGTACCTGCAGGTGGCCGAGGCGGCGGTCGTGGGCTGCCCGCACCCCGTGAAGGGCGAGGGCATCTACGCCTACGTCACGGTGAAGGAGGGCACGGTCATCAACGATGATTTGCGCTCCCAGCTGGTGCGCCACGTGCGCGAGAGCATCGGGCCCATCGCCACGCCCGACCACATCCACTTCACGGCCGCGCTGCCGAAGACCCGCAGCGGCAAGATTATGCGCCGCATCCTGCGCAAGATAGCCGCGCAGGAGACCGAGGACCTGTGCGACATCTCCACGCTTTCCGAGCCCTCGGTGGTGTACGACCTGATAGAGGAGACGAAGCGCCTGAGCGCCTAACGGTTTCCACGAAGGAGAGGGGCCCGCGCGCGGGCCCCTCCTCATGCCAGCCGGGCGTGCTCCTCTTCCCGGCCGGCCTGTCGCGTGCGTACGCGGACGGCTGCGGCATCCCCGGAACCCGGCGCCCCCTACGCCCCACCGCCCCTTTCGGCGGCGTCCTCCACGTCCACGAGCACCGAGATGTGCAGAAGGTAGTCGTCGGCCGAGTCCGACATCAGGTACGAGTTCATGTCCAGCTCGTACAGCGGCCCCCGCATCAGGAAGCCCTCGCGCTCCACGTAGGCCAGCAGCTTCTCGTACGAGCGCTCCACCGTGCTCGTGCCGCCCTGGTGCAGCACGACCGCGTAGTTGCCCTTCGGCTTGCATTCTACGCGGTCCCCGAGGCACGCGGCGTCGCGGGGCGGCGATATCCAGGTGACGAGCTTGGTGTAGTAGAACTCGGAGGGGTCGTCCAGATCGGGGATGTCGATGACGCGCCCCAAGGGGAACGTGGCCACGCCCGCCCTGTTGCGGCAGAAGTCCGAATGCTCGCTCACGGCCTGTGCGTAGGCCTGCTGCGAGCGCTCGCGGCGCACCTCGGTCGTGAGGAACCACGTCTCGTCCCAGTACGACAGCCGCGGCTGCTCTTTGGGGAACGTCACGGCCCGCTGGGTGAGGTAGCGCATCTTCTCCATCATGCCGATGCGGGCGTCCAGGATGTCGCGCTGCTGCCCCATGCGGTCGATGCTCGTCTGGATGCTGTCCAGGAACAGTTGGGTCGTGCGGTTGTCCAGGTACTCCTTGATCTCCTTGGTGGACATGCCCGCGTCCATGAAGAAGCGCACGACGTCGAACAGGTACAGCTGCTTGAGCGAGTAGTAGCGGTAGCCGTTGCCCCGCACCTCCTTGGGCTTGAGCAGGCCTATCTTGTCGTAGTGCACCAGAAGCTCCCGGCTGACGTTGCACATCTGGGCGAACTCGCCGGTGGAGAGGAGCAGGGGATGCTGCATGGCGACCTCCTTATGCCGCCGGTCGTCGGAGATCGCTTCGCAGCGGCTCCGGCCGGGCGGCTCGTCCGGGCGGCTCGGGGGCGCGCCCGGGCTTGCCATTTCGGGGATTCTACCATGCGGCGGCGGCGTCGCGCCTGATGGTCAGGGGAGCGTAGCCGATCCTCCCGCCAGTGCCCGGCAAGGCATGCGCCGTTGCTGCATGGTTACCCGCGGTCCTTGTCTAAGTGCTCGATGCAGCGTAGCCCCCAGGCCTCGAACTGCGCCAGGACCGGGCGGAACTCCTCGCCAAGCGGGCTCAGCGCGTACTCCACCTTGGGCGGCACCTGCGGGTACTCCGTGCGCGTGATCACGCCGTACTCCTCCAGCGAGCGCAGCTGCTTCGCCAGCGTGGCGTGCGTCATCTCGGGAAGGCGCCGCTGCAGCTCGTTGAAGCGCACCGGCCCGTCCTCCAGATGGTGCAGGATGACGATGGACCACTTGCCCCGCAGCACGCGTTGCGCGGTGACGTAGGGACATATGCCGAACAGGTCCTGGGTCATGGCTCCTCCTTGCGCTTCCTCTCCGTCGTCCCCGCGACGAGGTGCTTCCTTTCGGGATACCGGGTATCCGAAAAGATCGTACTTGTGGGCTAGTATACACGATACTAAAGTAACCTATGTCATAAAAACGAACTGTAAAGTTCATCCGGGGAAAGGAAAAGATCATGGAGA
Source organism: Gordonibacter sp. RACS_AR49 (assembly GCF_030418435.1). Classification (NCBI taxonomy): domain Bacteria; kingdom Bacillati; phylum Actinomycetota; class Coriobacteriia; order Eggerthellales; family Eggerthellaceae; genus Gordonibacter; species Gordonibacter sp. RACS_AR49. The sequence goes on from NZ_JAIUDM010000011.1 coordinate 48,563, forward strand.
AGAACGACTTCGAGGCCATCAAGCTCGGCAAAGGTGCCGTGCGCGTGTACGACTTGGGCGCGGCGCGGCTCCATGCCTACCAGACGAACGATCCGCTGGCCGACGAGGTGTTCGTCGTGGAGAGGGGCGGCCGCGGTTTCGTCATCGAGCTGCCTTGCTTCCGCGACAATATCGCCGAGCTGGAAGCGTACGTGCGCGGGCAGGACATTGCCGTCGAGGGTATCGTTGCCGCCTACCATATGGCCGGCGGCAGCTTCATGCCCGGCACGCCCGTCTACTCCACGGGGGAGGCCGAAGCCTACGGTCACGAGGGCGGTGGCAAGGCGCTGGTCGACGGGTTCGCTGCAGCGTTCGGCGAGGCCTTCGACGCCTCGGTCGCTCAGGTGACGAACCTGGTGGAGGGGGCCGAGCTTGAGCTGGCGGGCGTGCGCATGCGCCTCGTGCGCAACGCCGATGCCTTCGACCTGGAGCTGCCCGAGCTGGGCGCGGCGTACCTGCACATGCTGGGACACGACTGCCACTCCATCGTAGCCGGCCCTGCGCATGCCGACGCGCAGATCGCGCAGCTGCAAGGTCTTGTCGAGGCGGGCATCGACCTCATCCTGACCAGCCATTACACGCCGGAAGACCTGAAAGACGCCCGCACGAAGATCGCGTACCTGGAAGAGCTCAAGCGCCTTGCGGCCGCCAGCACCACCGCCGAGGGTTTCAAGGCCGCGGTAGATGCGCGCTTTCCCTCCTACGGTGGTGCGAACTACCTCGACATGACGGCCGGGTTCTTCTTCGCGTGACGACGAGCCTCGCGGCGCGTCTGGCGGCCCCGGCCGTTGCGGGGCGGTGCGGAAAAGCGCATACTCGGGATGGACGAAAGGAGCTTCCATGGTGCAGGTGAGCGAAGCGGGCGCGGCGGGCGGCGCGCGCGGGCGGGACGAGGACGTGGCGTACCTGGTGCGGTACCTCCGGGAAGAGCGGGGCCTCGTGCAGGCACCTGCCGAGGGCCGGCCCTTCGACGAGGCGTTCGCCGAGTTTCGGGCGCTCGTCAACACGCGCGAGCCGCGCCCGGCGGACGAGCGGTTCCTGGCGGTGCAGGACCGGCTGCTGCGCGGCCTCATTGCGCAGGCGGGCATCGCGCGCGCCGCCGAGCTGCCGCCGACGCCGGCCGACGCGCGGCTTTCCGTGTGGCGCGGCGACATAACCACGCTCGAGGCGGACGCTATCGTGAACGCGGCGAACAGCGCGCTCCTGGGCTGCTGGCTGCCGGGACACCACTGCATCGACAACGCCATCCACACGTTCGCCGGCGTGCAGCTGCGCATGGCGTGCGCCGCGCTCATGGAGCGGCAAGGGCATGCGGAGCCCACCGGCCGCGTGCAGGTCACGGACGCGTACAACCTGCCCGCCCGCTGGGTGCTGCACACGGTGGGCCCTATCGCAAACGGCGCGCCCACCGAACGGCACCGGCGCGAGCTGGCCTCGTGCTACGAGAGCTGCCTCGAGGCCGCCGCGGCGTGCGGGTGCCGCACGGTCGCCTTCTGCTGCGTGTCCACCGGCACGTTCGGCTTTCCGCAAAGGGAGGCTGCCGAGATAGCCGTGGGCGCGGTGCGCTCTTGGCTCGACCGGCATGCCGGGGAGGGCGCGGATGCCGTCGGCGGCACTCGCGGCGCCGACGGCGGGGCGGTTCGGGGCGTTGCAAGCGGCTCGGGAGCGGCAGGTTCGGCGAACGCTTCCGGCCCAGGCAGCTCCCCGGAGGCGCCCGGCGCGCCCAGCGGCCTCAAGGTGGTGTTCAACGTGTTCGGCGACGAGGACGAGGCGATCTACCATGACCTGCTCGGCTAGCGGCGGGGACGTGGCGCGCGCCGCCGAGCTGCTTCGGAACGCGAGCTCTGTCCTCATCGGCGCCGGCGCCGGGCTGTCCGCGGCGGCGGGGCTCTCCTACGGCGGCGAGCGCTTCGAGCGGAACTTCGCTCCCTTCATCGAGAAGTACGGCATAACCGACATGTACGCGGCGGGCTTCTACCCGTTCCCGTCCGAGGAGGCGCGCTGGGGCTACTGGGCGCGCCACGTGTGGGTCAACCGCCACGAGCCGGGGGCGCTGCCGCTGTACCGCGCGCTGCGCGCGTTCGCCCGGGAGCGCGACAGCTTCATCATCACCACGAACGTGGACGCCCAGTTCGAGAAGGCGGGCTTCCCGCCCGAGCGCCTGTTCGCCACGCAAGGCGACTACGGCCTCTTGCAGTGCGCCCGCGGCTGCCACGATGCGCTCTACCCGAACCGCGAGCTCGTGGCCCAGATGCTCGCGCGCACCGAGGACTGCCTCGTGCCGTCCGACCTCGTGCCGGCCTGCCCCGTGTGCGGCGGCCCGATGGCCGTGCACCTGCGCGTGGACGGCCATTTCGTGGAAGACACGGCCTGGCGCGCCGCGCAGGAGCGCTACCACCGCTTCGTGCAAGGCATGGGCCGCGAGCCTGTCGTGCTGCTGGAGCTGGGCGTGGGTTGGAACACGCCGGGCATCGTCCGCCTCCCGTTCGAGGTGCTGGCCCGCGCGACGGGAGCCCCGCTCGTGCGCTTGAACTACGATGACGCGCACCTGCCCGAGGGCGTGCCGGGCGTGGGCCTGCAGGGCGACATCGCCGAGCTGTGGCCGCGGATCGCGAGCGCGGCGGAAAGGGGGAAGCAATGACGGTCGACGCAGATTTCTGCCTTCGGTTCCTACGCGAGGTGCGCGACGTGGCCTTCGCCACCGTCGATGAGGACGGCCTGCCCGCCGTGCGCGTCATTGACGTCATGATGGTGGAGGGCGGCCGGCTTTATTTCGTGGCCGCGCGCGGCAAGGCGTTCTACGAACAGGTCATGCGCACGCGCTATGTGGCGATCGCAGGACAGTCGCCCGACTACCGCACGTGCCGGCTTCGCGGTCCGGTGGAGCATCCCGACGATCCGGCCGAGCAGCGCCGGCTCGTCGACCGCGTGTTCGAGCTCAACCCCTCCATGGAGGAGCTCTACCCCGGCGATTCGCGCTACGTGCTGGAGGCGTTCTACCTGGAGCGGGGCCAGGGAGAGTTCTTCGACCTGGGCCGCCGCCCCCTTTTCCGCGCACCGTTCGCACTGGGCGGCGGCCCCGTCGCGCGCGAGGGTTTCGCGGTCTCGGACGCCTGCACCGGCTGCGGCGCCTGCTTCGCGGCTTGTCCACAGGGCTGCATCGCGCCGCGGCCCGACGGCCGCGCCCTCATCGAGCAGCAGGCGTGCCTCCACTGCGGCCGCTGCCGCGAGGTGTGCCCGTCGGACGCCATCGCGTCGCGGTAGCGGGGCGTCCTCCTGCGCTCCCGGTTCGCTCTTCTTTTCAGGTAGAATGATGGGGACAGAAAGAGGCTGCCCCATGAAGAACTCCCCGAAACCCCATTACGCCAACCCGGCCGTGCCCGGCGAGCTGGCGGCGGTGGACGCGCTTGCCGCATGGATCGAGCGCGAGATGGACGGCGACCCGCTCGTCGCGCATGTGCTCGTCGCAGGCGACGCAGCCGTGCGCGCCGACTTCTCGCTGCTCGAGCTGTCTGAATCGCGCGTCGAGGGCTGCCGGTACACGGCCTGCGACTTCTCCCGTGCCTCGTTCGCCGATGTGGCGTTCTCCGGCTGCGATTTCTCCAACAGCGATTTCTCCGAGGCGAACTTCACGCGCTGCACGTTCTCCTCGTGCAAGTTCACGGGAGCGAACTTCACCGAGGCCGTGCTCGCCCGCACCGAGCTGCGCGACTCCACGCTGTCCTATGCGTCGCTCGCGAAGGCCAGGCTGACCGACGTGCTCGCGCGTGCTGACGATTTCTCGCACGCCGACCTGTCCGAGGCGCGACTTGCGCGCACCGCCTTCGACGACGTGCGCTTCACGGGAACGAGCTTCTTCCGCACCTCGCTCGCCGGCATCGACTTCACAACCTGCCAGCTGGCCGATATCGTGCTCTCCGACGCCATGGGCGAGCTCAAGGGCTGCCGCATGGACCTCTACCAGGCCGCCGGCATCGCCCAGCGCCTCGGCGTGGTCATCGCCGACTGACGGCGCCGTGCGCGGGCCGGCGCCCCTTGCGGGGCGTTCTCGGCCTTCGGTCCGCAGCATCCGCCGCAGGGCGTCCGCGGCGCCTGAACCGCCGCGTACGTTCGGGCGCCTACCCCTGCTTGCCGCGAGCCTCGATCTCGTCATGGGCCTCGATGATGGCTTTCTTAACCGCCTTCTTCACCACGAAGTATGCGACGGCTGCGAACAGTGCGATGAAGAACGCGTACATGAGAAGGAACAACATCTCCGGCATTCCCATACCCAGAATCTTCATGTCATCCGCCTTTCCCTCGGTGCGACGATCATATCATCTTTCCACCTTGCTTCGTGCCCTCGTCCGCGACCGCCTGGTCCCGCGACCGTTCTGCCCGGTGACCGCCCTCAAAGGACAGCCTCGCTCGCGATCGTGCGCACCGGCTCCAGTTGCCCGGGGATTGGCAAAGGCTTGCCCGCGCAGCTTTCGATAACGCCGCCGCGTTGCCGGTGCGTTATCCGGCGGTGTGAAAGCCGTTGGTTGCCCGCAAGCGCATGCGCGCGGGACAATGGGGGAATCGATCCGGTTTGCGGCCGCGGCAGCCTGCCCCGCGCCACAGGAAGCGAGGCCCCTCATGATCCCGAACCAGTGGTACGCCGTCCTGTCATCCTCCGAGGTGAGGCGCGGTCGCCCCGTGGGCGCCGTGCGCTTCGGGCGGCGCCTGGTGTTCTGGCGCGACGAGGAGGGCAACGTGGCTTGCCTCGACGGCACGTGCTGCCACCGCGGCGCCGACCTCGCGGCGGGGCGCGTGGAGGGCGGGCATGTGCACTGCCCTTTCCACGGCCTGCGCTACGCCGCCGACGGGCGCGTGGTGGCCATCCCGGCGAATGGGCTTGCGGCCGAGGTGCCCGAGAACTTTCGCGTGCGCCCCTGGCTCGCGGTGGACGCGTTCGGCTTCATCTGGGTGTTCTGCGGCAAGCCCGCCGACGCGCCCGACGACCTTCCGATGTTCGAGGAGTTCCGCGGCGGCTTCCCCTACGCCGAGCGCTCGGAGGTGTGGGACGTGCACTATTCGCGCGCCATCGAGAACCAGCTCGACGTGATCCACCTGCCGTTCGTGCATCGGAACACCATCGGGCGCGGTCACAAGACGCTCGTGAACGGCCCCGTGACGAGGTGGGATGACGAGACGCTCACGTTCTACGTGAAAAACGAGCCCGACTGCGGCCAGACGCCCCAGACAGCCGACGAGGTAGAAAACTGGCGGGAGCTGAACAGCCTGCAGTACCGCGTGCCGAACCTCTGGCAGAACCGCATCTCGGACGACCTGCGCGTCATGGCCGCCTTCGCGCCCGTCGATGACGAGCACACGAAGATATACCTACGCCTCTACCAGCGCATGGTCAGGGCGCCGGTGCTGCGCGGCCTCGTGTGCGCCGCCGGCAACGTGGCGAACGGCGTGATCCTGCATCAGGACCGCCGCGTGGTGCTCACGCAGCGCCCGAAGAAGACCGAGCTCCAGATGGGCGAGAACCTCCTGCGCGGCGACAAGCCCGTCCTCGAGTTCCGCTCCCGCAGGGAAGAGCTGAAGAAAGCTGCCGAGCATAGGTAGCGTTTTGCGTGGAGAAACGGAAAGGGACCCGTCCGCTCGGCTTGGCGGACGGGTCCCTGTTACGCGGAACGACTGCGCTGCTTCCTACAGCGTCTCGAAGTTCCAGCTGCCCATGTAGGCGATCTGCTCCTCGGTGAGCGTGTCGATGGCGATGCCGAGCGTCTCCAGCTTCACGCGGGCCACGCCGTCGTCGATGGCGGACGGCACGTCGTACACCTTGTTCTCCAGCTCGCCCGCATGCTGGTAGAGGTACTCGGCGGCCAGCGCCTGGTTCGCGAAGCTCATGTCCATGACGCTTGCCGGGTGCCCTTCGGCGCACGACAGGTTCACGAGGCGGCCCTGCGCCAGCACGATGACCGTGCGGCCGTCGGCCAGCGTGTACTCCTCCACGAGCGGCTTCAGCTCCTCCTTCTTCACCGCGTGCTCTTCCAGCCACACGAGGTTGATCTCGGAGTCGAAGTGCCCGGAGTTGCAGATGATCGCGCCGTCCTTCATATTCTCGAAGGCCGGGCCGTCCACCACCTTGCAGTTGCCCGTCACCGTCACCCACACGTCGGCGAGGCGCGCCGCCTCGGCCGCGGGCATCACCTCGTAGCCCTCCATGTGCGCCTCGAGCGCCTTCAGGGGATCCACCTCGCACACGATCACGCGCATGCCCATGCCCTTCGCGCGCAGGGCCAGGCCGCTGCCGCAGTAGCCGTAGCCCGAGATGACGATGGTGCGTCCGCACATGAGGCGGTTCGTGGCGCGGATGATGCCGTCGAGCGTGGACTGGCCGGTGCCGTAGTGGTTGTCGAAGCAGTGCTTCGTGTTGGCGTCGTTGATGTTGAACACGGGGTAGGCGAGCGTCCCCTCGGCCGCCATGGACATGAGGCGCACGACGCCCGTCGTGGTCTCCTCGGTGCCGCCCACGACGCCGGCCAGCTTGTCGGTGAATCGGGTGTGCAGCGCGGTGTCGAGGTCGGCGCCGTCGTCCATGATGATCTGCGGGTTCGTGGCGATGACGGCCTCGATGTGGCGGTTGTAGGTGTCGGCGTCCTCGCCGGCGATGGCGAACACGCTTATGCCGAAGTCGCGCACGAGCGCGGCGGCCGTGTCGTCCTGGGTGGACAACGGGTTGCTCGCGCACAGCGCCACCTGAGCGCCGGAGGCCGTGAGCGCGCGCATGAGGTTCGCCGTCTCGGTGGTCACGTGCATGCAGGCGCCTATGCGCACGCCCGCAAGCGGCTTCTCGCGCTCGAAGCGCTCGCGGATGGACGCGAGCACGGGCATGTCGCGGTCGGCCCATAGGATGCGGGCGAGGCCCTCATCGGCCAGCGCGATGTCTTTGATGTCGTGGTTCTCGGGCATGAAAAGCCTCCCTGGGTATGGAAAACGGCACAGTTCGCCTTCTATTGTACGCCAGCACGCCCGCGTTCACGAGCGGGAGATCCAGGGCGTTTGTGGAGTTCGTATGCACAACGTTTGTGAATCCTCGGCTTTTCCCTCGCGAAAAACGGAAGAATCGGTAACGAACGGACTCCCCGTTGGGACGGGCGGCTGCGAAGTGGCTATAATCGTCCGAGCTTGCGAACTCGCACGACAGCACACGTACCATCACCACACCAGGCAGCAGCAGGGGGCGCCGAAGCCCTTGGGCCTGCGTGCGAGCGAGCAGAGGACGGCCGTCGGCAAGGCAGGGACGGCCCGTAAAAGGAGCAAACGGAGTGCTAGACCAATTCTTCTCGCAGATATCGTTCGTCGACATCTTCAACTTCTGCGTGTTTCTCACGTTCAGCATCTGCTATACGTACCAGCTCTACTACGTGTTCGTGGTGCTCACGCGCAAGCCCAAGAAGCTCGTGGCGAAGAAGAACCATCGGTTCGCCGCCGTCATCTCGGCTCGCAACGAGAGCGCCGTCATCGGCGACCTCATCCACTCCATCAAGGTGCAGAACTACCCGGCCGAGCTCATCGACGTGTTCGTCATCGCCGACAACTGCACTGACGACACGGCCGACGTGGCCCGCGAGGCCGGCGCCATCGTCTTTCCCCGGCACAACGACAAGGAGGTGGGGAAGGGCTACGCGCTCGACTACGGCTTCCAGGTCATCCGCGAGCAGTACGCCGACCGCGGCTACGAGGCCTACTTCGTGTTCGATGCCGACAACGTGCTCGACGTGAACTACTTCCGCGAGATGAACGCCACGTTCGACCACGGCGCCAAGGCCTCCACCAGCTACCGCAACTCCAAGAACTACGACTCGAACTGGATCTCCGCCGGCTACGCCGTGTGGTTCCTGCGCGAGGCGAAGTTCCTGTCGCAGGCGCGCCTCACGCTCAACACGAGCTGCGTCGTGTCGGGCACGGGCTTCTTCGTGGCGGCCGACATCATCGAGCGCGCCGGCGGTTGGAAGTGGCACCTGCTCACCGAGGACATCGAGTTCTCCACGAACAGCATCCTGGAGGGCGTGCGCATCAGCTACACGCCCACGGCCATCCTCTACGACGAGCAGCCCACCACGTTCCGCGACTCGTGGAACCAGCGCTTCCGCTGGGCGAAGGGCTTTTACCAGGTGTTCTGGCATTACGGCGCCCGCCTTGCGAAGGGCGTCGTGGCCAACCCCAAGGGCGCGCGCTTCGCCTGCTACGACATGCTCATGACCATCGCGCCCGGCATGCTGCTCACTATCGTGTCGGTGCTGTTCAACGGCATCATCATCGCGCTGGCGGCCACGGGCATGATGTCCACGGGCATCATGATCGCCTCGTCCATCTCATCCATCTTCTTCTGCCTGTTCAACTACCTGGTTTTCATGTTCATGTTCGGCGTGCTCACCACGTTCGTGGAGTGGGACTCCATCCACGCCGCCACGGGCAAGAAGGTGCTCTACATGTTCACCTTCCCGTTCTTCATGCTCACCTACATCCCCATCGCGCTGGTGGCGCTGGTGAAGAAGTGCAAGTGGAAGCCCATCCAGCACAGCATCTCGGTGGACGTGGCCGAGTTTTCCGACGCTGCCAGCTCCAAGCGCGAGCGCACCATGTAGCAGGCGGCTAAACTGATAGTAACATTGGAACGGCGGATCGGAAGGTCCGCTGTTTTCGCGTTCAGGGGCGGCTTACCACACCCGGGCGAACGTGAGGCACCAGACGTGGGCGGCGCCGGCGCGGCGCAGGGCATCGGTGGCGTCGAACAGGGTGGCGCCGGTGGTGCAGACGTCGTCCACGAGCAGCAGGTGCCCCGGCACGGTGGCGCCGGGCAGGGCCTCGAAGCGGCCGGCCGTGTTCTCGAGGCGCGCCCGGCGCGAGAGCGCGCGCTGGTCGCGGGTGCGCGGGCGGGCGAGGGGGGCCGCCACGGGCAGGTTCAGCTGCTGTGCCAGGCCGCGCGCCAGCAGCTCCGCGTGGTCGAAGCCGCGCCGCCGGCGCGCGGCGGACGTGGCCGGCACGAACGCCACCGCCTCCGGCCGCCAGGAGGGAGGGTGGGCGCGCGCCATGAGGCAGGCCAGGGGCTCGGCCAGGCGGCGCTCTCCCTGGTCCTTGTACGTGCGCACGATCCGCGCGGGCGCCTCGCCGAACGTGACGGCGCTCGCGCACCCGTCGTAGGGCACCCCGTCGCGCCCGGCGCGCCCGAGCACCACGGGGTTGCACTCGCTGCACTGTACCCGCCCGAACGGCGCCCCGCACACCGGGCAGGCACGCCACCAATCCAGATAGGGCAGGGCGCTTCGGCAGGCGTCGCACAGCACCTCGCCGGGCGCGTCGCACACGGCGCAGCGCGTGGGCCACAACGTCTCCGCCAGGGCCTCGGCGGCACCGCGGACGTAGAGGCGCGTTCTGTCGACTGCGAGGGGCATATTACGAGCATAGCGCCGCAACCTTGCCCGCCGACCGTATTCCCGCCGTCGCCGAGCCGCCCGGGCCTTGCCCGAACCTGGCGCGGGCACCGTCCCCGCCTTGCCGACCCGCCGTGCGGACCTTGCCCGTCGGTCGTGCGGATCTTGCGCAGGCGGGCACGTCCGGCGCCGATCCTGCACACAGGGTTCCCCTGCGCGACCCCAACACCGGCCCGCCTGTTTTCGCGAACCTTCCGCGGGCAGGGGCGGGCCCTTTCGGATGCTTCCGGCGATTCTTGTCGTGCGATTCTGCGCGCCGCGCTTCCGGGCGTTTTCCCTATCTGCTAAACTGAACGGTGCTTCTTTCGAGTCTGTAGTTGCGGGACGTCTATCCCTAGTCCATGGCAGATGCGGTCGAAAGGATCCACGTAAGTCGAACCGACCTGGTCGGGGAGGCGATCATGGCGCATCCTAGAGGTAAGTCGCACCGCCCGTTTACTTATGACGCGGCATACGGCCGCGACGGGCGAGAGGGTAACCGGTGGGAGCTGGGCCCCGGTGCGCGAGTGTGGGGGCAAAGACTAGGTCAGTCGAAAGGGGCGCTTTGAGAGAGAAACAGCGGATGGAGGCACACCGGAAATGAAGCGTATGAAGGCGCTCGTATGCTGCGCGGCAGCCGCCTGCCTGGCGATGGTGCTGGCAGGATGCTCGTCGCAGCAGAGCTACACCCCTCCCGAGAAGAGCGCGACGGTGTCGTCGCCTGCCATCGGCAAGAGCGGCACGTTGCGGGTTGGCGTGAACGCGGGGTCGCCGCCGTTGGCCGGCTCGCCTTCGTCCTCGTCGAAGATCGTCGGCATCGACGTCGACGTGGCCGCGGCGCTGGCCGACCAGCTGGGCTTGAAGCTGGAGATAGTGGACGTGGGGACCGATCCCGAGGCCGCGCTCAAGGAGGGCAAGGTCGACGTGGCCATGGGCATCGGCTCCGAGATCGAGGTGCCGTTCTGGAGGTCGCCGGCGTACCTGCCGAAGGGCGTGGCGCTGTTCTCCACCTCGGCGAATGCGACGGTGCCCACCAAGGCGTCGTCCCCCAAGATCGCGGCCCAGGTGTCCTCCACCAGCTCGTGGCAGGTCACCAACGAGTTCGGCCAGGACGCGCTTGTGTCCGAGAACGACTTGAAGAGCGCGTTCGCCGCCCTTGCCGACGGCTCCGCCCAGTACGTGGCGGCCGATGCCGTCATCGGCATGTACGCGGCCCACAGCGGCGGCTACGACGCGCAGATCGTGGCGCTCATGCAGCAGCCCGGCGGTTACTGCGTCGGCATGCTCGAGGCGAACACCGAGCTGCAGGCGGCCGTCAAGGATGCGCTCGCTGCGCTCACCGACGGCGGCATCGTGTCGGTCATCGAGAAGAAGTGGCTGGGCGCGGACATCGACGCCTCGTCGCTCCCGCTCACGACGGGCGCCTCCTCGGCGAAGACGGACGAGTCCAAGACAAGCGGTGACGAATCGGACGGCGGCGAGAATGCGCCTGCTGCCGAAGATGACGAGGAGGGCAACGTCGAGAGCAACGCCGGCAGGAACGCCGTGCGGCCCACGGCGTAAGCCTTGTCGAGGAACCCGTTTCCCAAACCGAATGAAAAAGCCCGCTTATGCGGGCTTTTTCATTCGGTAGACTATCCAATCGCTCGGGAAAGCGCTTCGCACGCCGTGTGCGCGACGGGGAGGCTAGTTCAGGAAGTCCTCCAGGATCTCCTGCTCAGCCTCCTCCTCGGTGAGCCCGAGCGTCATGAGCTTGATGATCTGGTCGCCGGCGATCTTGCCGATGGCGGCCTCGTGCACCAGCAGCGCGTCCTCGCTCGCGGCCTCGATGCCGGGGATGGCCGTGACCTTCGCCTTGCCCATGATGATGGCGTCGCACTGCACGTGGCCGCGGCAGGCCGCCTCGCCGATCACGAGCGGGTTGAACACCTGCTTGGAGTTGTCCTGCGCCACCGAGCGCGAGATCACCTGCACGCTGGAGTCGTCGCCCTTGAGCTCCACCTTCATGTTCGAGGTGGCCACCTGGTCGTCGTGCGTCAGCAGCTTCTCGGTCAGCACGAGCTTCGCGCCCGCGCCCAGCTCGGCGTTCGTGTCGCGCACGGTGGACGACACGCCGCGCAGCTGCGTGAGCTCCATCTCGCAGCTCGCGTTCTCCTCCATGATGACGTTGGTCACCGGGTTCAGGATGCGCTCGCCGGTGCCCGCGCCCTCGCCGTAGTGCTTCTCCACGTACTTCACGTGGCTGTTCTTGCCGCAGTAGAACGTGTGGATGCCGTCGTGCTCGGAGGCCTGGTGGCTCTCGTTGTGGATGCCGCAGCCGGCGATGATGGTCACGTCGCAGTCGTCCTCGATGTAGAACGTGTTGTACACGACGTCCTTCAAGCCCGCCTGCGTCACGATGACGGGGATGTACACCGTCTCGCCCTTCGTGCCGGCCTTGATGCGGATGTCGATGCCGGGGTTGTCCGTCTTCGTGGCGATCTCGATGTTCGCCGACGAATGGCGCTCGACGAGCTGCCCGTCCTTGCGGATGTTGAACGCGCCTTTCGGCATGCCGTGAATGTTGGCGATCTCGGCGAGCAGGCTCTCGTCGATGGGGGACAAATCAACAGCCATGATGGCCTCCTTCTTCCTGACGGCTTCCCGTGGCGGCCGCCTAGCCGTTCAGCCCCTCATCGCCTTCGCACACGGCCCTAAGGCCGCTTAGCTTTAGGCTCCTCGGTGCTTCGCGGCTCTGACGACTCGCCACGGAAACCCTGTCTCTTCTTTAGCAGGTGGTGGGGATCTCGGTCAGGTGCAGCTCGGGCGGCTCGGTGAACGAGCAGCCGGGGATGCCCTTTGCCACGAAGCCCAGCTTCGGCATGAGTTCGGCGGGCGTTCCCGTCTCGGCCACCTGGCCGTTTTTCAGCAGCACGATCTCGTCGGCCAGCTGGATGATGCGCTCCTGGTGCGAGATGATCACGATGGAGCGCCCGTCGCGCGCCTCGTGGATGTCGCGGAACGTCTCGGTCAGGCGGTCGAAACTCCAGAGGTCGATGCCCGCCTCGGGCTCGTCGTAGATTGCCAGCTTCGGGTCGCGCGCGAGGATGGTGGCGATCTCGATGCGCTTCACCTCGCCGCCGGAGAGGTTCTTGTCCACCTCGCGGGTGAGGTAGTTCGCCGAGCACAGGCCCACGCGCGCCAGGTACTCGTTGCACGAGAGCATGGGCAGCTTCTTGCCGGCGGCGATGTCCAGGAGCTTCTTCACCTTCATGCCCTTGAAGCGGGCGGGCTGCTGGAAGCCGTAGCCGATGCCCTTCTTGGCGCGCTCGGAGATGGACAGGTGCGTGATGTCCTCGCCGTCGAACAGGATCTGGCCGCCCGTGGGCTGCTCCACGCCCATGATGAGCTTGGCGAGCGTGGACTTTCCGCCGCCGTTCGGGCCGGTGATGACCGTGAAGCGGTCGTCGGGGATCGTGAGCGTGAGGTCGTCGATGATGCGCTTCGTCTCCTTTGCGCCCTCCGACAGCGGTACTTCAAACGTGAGGTTCTTCAGTTCCAACATGGCAGATGCTCTCCGTCTCTTCCTCCACTAATTGATACTACATTACTACCATTTATGGTGCATGACGTCAAGGCGCGGTGCCCGAAACCCCCTCGGACGGCGCGCCGCGCCCCCTTGGGCGGCAGCGCGAAGAACCCGCTCATGCGCCGATTCGTTCCAATCGTTAATTCTAGCTTTTAAAGCCTGGAACGGAAGCATGAATGTCTTATTTATTCGCTCGAAAGGCGCAAGGTCGCACCAAGCACGTACAAATGTTCCACGTGAAACATCGCGTGTGCCCGCACACTGGAAATTCGAACATCGGAATAGCCACAGGTTCACCGAACGACCGCGTGGAAAAAGCGGGCGCGCGAAACCGGGCGATCGAAAAAACGATGCACGAAAAAACGAGCGATTGAAAAAAATGCGCTCCAGCGCGTTAGGGCGCTGGAGCGCATCTCGGGTGCGGTTTCGTCGCAGCGACGCCGCGGCCGTGCTGCGGAAGAGCGCTTGCAGCGCCCGCCTCAGCCGCGTTGCAAGCGCATCGTTACTCGTTCAGCAGGTCGACCACGTCGAAGGGGGTGCGGGAGGCCTCGATGATGTCCTTGCTGCCGAACGTGCATACGGCGTCGTGCGCCACCGCGTCGGCCAGGGGGGCGCCCAGCGCGCGTACGGCCTGCGGGTCGGCCGCAACCATCTCCTCACGGGTCTGGAGGCGCGTCTCGGGCGTCCGGCCGCCGAAGTAGTCGCCGTCTTGGCGGCGCGCCAGGGCGCGGGCCTTGAGCGGCGCGTCGAAGCCCGCCGCGGTGCTCACCACGTAGCCCTCCATGGCCTCGGGCTTCGGGTCGAACGCCTCGAGCCAGGCTGCCGAGGCGGCGAAGCGCGCCAGCGTCTCGTCCAGATGCGGGTCGCGATAGGAGTAGAAGCGCAGGTTGCCCGTGCGCGCCGCCCCGAAGCCGGCTCCGTAGGCGCCGCCCTTCACGCGCACCTCGTTCCACAGGAAGTCGTAGGACAGCGCGCGCGCCGCCACCTGCCAAGCGCCCGTGTAAGGCGCGCCGTCGGCGCGGCGGTCGAAGCCCTGCGCCGCGTAGCACACGTCGGTGGGCACGATGAACGCCTCGTTGCGCACGGCGGGCGCGGGCACGGCCAGCGGACGCTCGGAGGATCCCGTGCGCCCGGTGACGGCCCCGGCCCTCCAGAACCGCTCGAAGTCGTCGTCGGCGCCTGTGAAGCTCACCGTGCAGCCGTCGTCCACGAACAGGCGTCCCGCCAGCTCGGCCAGACGGCCGGCCAGATCGTCCGCACGCTCGTCGTAGTGCGCGAGCAGGTCCTTCAGGAAGCGGTAGAAGTCCACGCCCCCCACCTGCTCGCGCACGATGCCGGCGGGAAGGTAGTACGATGCCACGCGCGCCATGGCGGCCGCATGGCCGGCTGCGGCGAAGCCCTGCTCCATGCCGATGCGCCGCTGCTGCAGCACGTCCTTGATCTTCCCGGCGTCGGAGAAGTCGGTCTCCAACATGATCTCCAGCGGCAGCTCGCAGGCGGCCTCCACGTTCTCGGCGAGGGCGCTCGCGCCCACCACCAGCTTCGGCGCCAGGTCGTTCGCGCCGCCCTCGCCCTCGTGGACCTCGGTGAAGAACGACAGGTTCCCCAGCCGCCCGTTCACCAGCGTGTCGATCTCGGCGGCCGTGTGGCGCGCCGTGCCCAGCTTGCCCAGCACGAGCGCGAGCACGGCGACGTAGGGCAGGTCCTCGAAGCGCGCGCGCCCCAGGTCGAAGTAACGGTAGGCGTACGCGATGCCGCGCGTGGGGATGTCGTGGCGCAGGCAGGGCACGGGCGTGCCTTCCGCCAGGCCGTAGGAGGGCTCGACCGGCGCCGGCCCGATGTCGGCCACGGACAGGCGCGGCAGCGTGGCGAGCGCCGCGGGCGCGTCGGGCTCGGTCTGCAGGCGCCGCAGCTCGGCCTCTTCGTCGGCCACGCGCGCGAAGTCCTCGGGGCCCATGGCGGCCTCGGCGGCGCGCAGGCGCTCGGCCTCGTAGGCGTCCTCGTCGCCTTCGAGCGGCCGCACCTCGGCCAACGCCCAGTGGCCGCTCTCCAGGAACACGTCGATCATCAGGCGCTCGAAGTAGCCCGTGCCCAGCTCGCGGCGCAGCAGGGCGAAGTCGTCCTCGTAGCGCAGGTAGGTCGTGGCCATCTCGTCGTCGTAGAGCCAGCCCGAAAGCGCCGTCATGGACAGCGCCACGCCGTCGGCCATGCCGAAGTCGCGCTCGCGCATGACGAACTCGGCGCGCGAGAGCGACGCCTCCACGAGCGTGCGGTCGATGCCCTGCTCCGCTACGGCGCGCAGGGCACCCTCGAAGGCGGCGCGGAAGCGTTCGGCGGCCCCGGGCTTCGACCCGCGCAGCTGCACGACGGCGAACGGCTGCAGCATCCCGTCGGCCACGAATGCCTGCACGTCGTCGGCCAGGCCGGCGTCGAGCAGCGCGCGCTTCACGGGCGCCTCGTTGCTGCCCATGAGCGCGTCCAGCAGGATGTCCACCGCCACGAGGCGCGTGCGCTCGGCAGCGTCGCCTATGACGTAGCCCAGGCCCGCGCAGGCGTTCTCGGGGGCCGTGTCCATGTCGCGCACCACGTGCTCGGCCACCACGGGCGCCTGGGCCTCCAGGGCGTGCGGCTCGAGCGGCGCCCTGCCGGCTGCCGTGCGCTCGGCAGCGCGGGCGGCCTCCTCGTCGGCCACGGGGGAGAGGTACTGCCGGTCCAAGAACGCCAGCATGCGGTCCAGATCCACGTCGCCGTACAGCGTGAGGTAGCTGTTGTCCAGCCGGTAGTGGCGCGCGTGCTCGTCCAGGAACTGCTCATAGGTCAGATCGGGGATGGCACGCGGCGTACCGCCCGACTCGAAGCGGTAGGCCGTGTCGGGGAACAGCGCCGCCTGCAGCTCGTCGTAGAGCACGGAGTTCGCGTCGGAGAGCGCGCCCTTCATCTCGTTGTACACCACGCCGTTGAGCACGAGCTCCGCCTGGCCGTCCTCGGCCTCGGTCGCCGCCACGAGGTCGCCCGCGATGGAGTCGCCCTCGTCGGCCTCCGCGTCGGCGGCCAGCTCGTAGTGCCAGCCCTCCTGCTCGAAGATGGCGCGCTTATGGTAGATGGCCGGGTGCAGCACCGCGTCCAGGTACACGTCCGCGAGGTTCATCAGGTCCTGGTCGTTCGTGCTTGCCACGGGATACAGGGTCTTGTCGGGGAACGTCATGGCGTTCAGGAACGTCTGCATGGAGCTCTTCAGCAGGTCCACGAACGGCTCCTTGACGGGGAACTTGTCCGAGCCGCACAGCACCGAGTGCTCCAGTATGTGGAACACGCCCGTGTCGTCGGCGGGCGGCGTCTTGAACGCGATGGAGAACGCCTTGTTGGCGTCGTCGTTCGCCAGGTAGAGCAGTCGCGCGCCGCTCTTCCGGTGAGAGAGAACGTATGCCGTCCCGTCGATCTCGGGCAGCTCCTCGCGCGTGAGCACGGTGAACCCGTGCAGCTGGTCGTTAGGTGAGAGTTCCATGGGTGGCTCGCTTTCCTCGTGGCAGCGTTGCGTTTCCGCTCATTGTCGCACAAAAAAAGGAGGCCCGGCAGGGCCTCCATACTATCGGTTGACTAGTCGATGACCGCCGTTCCCGGGCCGCCCTCGTCGTAGCGGTGGCAGGCGCACTGGTGGTTCGGCTTCACCTCGACCAGCGGGGGCATGACCTCGTCGCAGCCCTCGACCTTCGCGAAGCAGCGGCCGGCGAAGCGGCAGCCGGGCGGCGGGTCGATGGGGCTGGGCACGTCGCCCTCGAGGATGATACGGTCGCGCTTCGTGGCCGGGTCGACCGACGGGATGGCCGACAGGAGCGCCTGCGTGTACGGCGACAGCGGGTCGGCGTACAACGACTTCTTCGGGGCGATCTCCATCATCTTGCCCAGGTACATGACGCCCACGCGGTCGGACACGTGCTTCACCACGTTCAGGCCGTGGGCGATGAACAGGTACGTGAGGCCGAACTGCTCCTTGAGCTCGTCCAGCAGGTTCAGCACCTGAGCCTGGATGGACACGTCGAGCGCCGACACCGGCTCGTCGCACACGATGAGCTTCGGGTTCACGGCGAGCGCCCGAGCGATGCCCACGCGCTGGCGCTGGCCGCCCGAGAACTCGTGGGGGTAGCGGTTGCGCATGTAGTTCGCCAGGCCCACGCACTCCAGCAGTTCGTTCACGCGATCCTCTACCTGGTCCTTCGGCAGGATGTTGTTGGTGAGGATGGGCTCGGCGATGATGTCGCCGATGCGCATGCGCGGGTTCAGCGACGCATAGGGGTCCTGGAAGATCAGCTGGATGTCCTTGCAGTAGGCCTTGCGCTCCGCGGGCTTCATGGCCGTGAGGTCGTGCCCGTCGAAGATGATCTTGCCGGACGTGGGCTTCAGCAGGTTCACCAGCATCTTGCCCACGGTGGTCTTGCCGCATCCCGACTCGCCCACGAGGCCGAACGCCTCGCCGCGGCGGATCTGGAAGCTCACGTCGTCCACGGCCTGCACGTGCGAAGTGGCCTTGCCGAAGAAGTTCGTCTCGGCGGCGAAGCGCTTCGTGAGGTGCTGGACGTCCAGCAGGATATCCTGCTGGGGCGCGGACGGCACGTCCGCGCCCGCCTGCGGCTGGGCGGCAGCGGCCTTGTTCCCGTTGCTCTCGCTCATCGGCCCGCCTCCTCGCTCTTCTCAAGTTCCTCTAGCTCTGCCTCGCGGATCTCCTCGCCGGCCAGCAGCGCCTCGGCCGTCTCCACGTTGCGCGCCGCCTCGGCGTCGGCATGCGCCTCGGCCTCGCCCTCGGCGATGGCGGCCGCGCTCTTGGCCTGGCCTTCGGCGTTCTCGTACAGGAAGCACCGCACCTTGTGGCCGCCCACGTCCACCAGGTCGGGGATCTTCTCGCGGCAGATGTCCATGCAGGAGTCGCACCGGTCGGAGAAGTGGCAGCCCGGGGGCATCTCCAGCGGGTTCGGCACCATGCCCTTGATCATGTACAGGCGCTTCGAGTCGTCGTCCTCCAGGCGGGGGATAGACTTCAGCAGGCCCAGCGTGTAGGGATGCATCGGATGGTCGAACAGCGTGCGCACCTCGGCCTCCTCCACCACCTGGCCGCAGTACATGACCACCACGCGGTCGGCCGTTTCGGACACCACGCCCAAATCGTGCGTGATCAGCAGCACGGCCATGCCGGTGTCGTCGCGCAGGCGGCGCAGCAGATCGAGGATCTGTGCCTGGATGGTCACGTCGAGGGCCGTGGTGGGCTCGTCGGCGATGAGCAGCTTCGGGTTGCACGACAGCGCCATGGCTATCATGACGCGCTGGCGCATGCCGCCCGACATCTGGTGCGGGTAGTCGTCGATGCGCTTCTCGGGGCTCGGGATGCCCACCTTGCGCAGCATGTCTATGGCGCGCTCGCGCGCCTCCTTCTTCGACACGTTCTCGTGCGTGCGGATGGCCTCCACGATCTGCTTGCCCACGCGGTACACCGGGTTGAGCGACGTCATGGGCTCTTGGAAGATCATGGCCATGTCGTTGCCGCGCAGCTCGCGGTACTCGCGTTCGGACAGCGTCACCAGGTCCTTGCCCTCGAACTCCATCGAGCCGCCGGCCACGTGCCCCGGCTCGGCCAGGAGGCCCATGACCGAGAGGCTGGTCACGGACTTGCCGGAGCCCGACTCGCCCACGATGGCCAGGATCTCGCCGGCGTCCACGTCGAAGCTCACGTCCTCGACGGCCTTGACGATGCCCTTCTTGACGGGGAACTCCGTGGAGAGGTTCTTCACCGATAACAGCATGCGATCACCTCTTCCTTGCTTTGGGGTCCAGGCCGTCGCGGATGCCGTCGCCCAGCAGGTTGAACGCCAGCACGGTCAGCGTGATGGCCATGCCGGGGAAGATCATGAGCCACGGCGCGCGGAACAGCTCGTTGCGGCCGCGTCCCAGCATGTCGCCCCACTCGGCCGCCGGAGGCTGCACGCCCAGGCCCAGGAAGCCGAGCGCCGCCGCATCCAGGATGGCGGTGGAGATGCCGAGCGTCGCGCGCACGATGATGGACGGCAGCACGTTCGGCAGCACGTGGCGGAAGATGATGGCGGCGTTGGAGTCGCCCACGACGCGCGCTGCGGCCACGTAGTCGTTCTCCTTGATGGAGAGTATCTCCGAGCGCACGATGCGCGCGTACTCGGGAATGGACACCAGGCCGATGGCCACGACCGCCTTCTCGATGCCGGGCCCGAGGGCCGCCATGATGGCGATGGCCAGCAGGATGGAGGGGATGGCCAGCATCATGTCCATGATGCGCATGATGATCGTATCCGCCTTGCCGCCCTTGTAGCCGGCGATGGAGCCCAGGAGCACGCCCACCGTCAGCGAGATGGCCACGGCGGCCAGGCCCACGGTCAGCGTGATCTGCGTTCCCACGAGCACGCGGCAGAAGATGTCGCGGCCCTGGATGTCGGTGCCGAACCAATGCTGCGCCGAGGGCCCGAGCAGAGACTCGCTCAGGTTCTGCGCGTACGGGTCGTAGGGCAGCACGCTCGGCACGAACTTCGTGACCAGCGCGATGATGATGAGCAGCAGGATGAAGATACCGCTCACGAGCGACGCCTTGTTCGACACGATGCCGGCGAACACGTCCTTCCAGATGCTCTCGCGCTTCTCCTTGGCCGGCCCGCCGTTCAAGACGATCCCGGCGGCGGGCTCGGTTGCGAGCTTCTGCTTCTTTCCCATCGATATCACCCCTCTTCCTTCGCGCCGTACTTGATGCGGGGATCAAGGTAGGCGTACACGATATCGACGACAAGGTTCATGATCACGAAGATGACCGCCACCAAGAGCACGATGCCCTGGACGACGGGGAAGTCGCTCTTCAGCACGCAGTCGACGGCGAACTTGCCGATGCCCGGCCAGGCGAACACCGTCTCGGTGAGCAGCGCGCCGCCCAGGAGGCTGCCGAACTGCAGGCCGATGACCGTGGAGATAGGCAGCATGGCGTTGCGCAGCGCGTGCTTGATGTTCACGGTGCCCTTCTTCAGGCCCTTGGCGCGCGCGGTGCGGATGTAGTCCGCGTTCAGCGTCTCGAGCATGCTCGAGCGCGTCATGCGCGTGATGATGGCCATGGAGTACAGCGACAGCGCCACCGTGGGCAGGATGAGGTGCACGAGCACGTCGCCCAGCGCCTTCCAGTCGCCCCGCATGATGGTGTCGAGTATGAAGAAGCCCGTCCCCCCGGTGGGTTGGAGCAGGGGCGTCACGCGCCCGCTCGAAGGCAGCACGTGCAGGATGCCGGCGAACAGCAGGATGAGCAGGATGCCCGACCAGAAGATGGGCATGGAGACGCCCACGAGGGCCACCACCATGCTCACGTTGTCGGCAAGCTTGTTCTTCTTCACCGCCGCCAGCACGCCGAGGGCCACGCCCAGAAGCGATGCCACGATGATGGCGCAGATGGCGAGCTCGGCCGTGGCGGGGAAGCGTGCGGCGATCTCGGCCGTGACCGGCTGGTGCGTGTAGTAGGACGTTCCGAGGTCGCCCTGCACGGCGCCCACGATGAAGTTGATGTACTGCATCCAGATGGGATCGTCCAACCCGTTGTCCGCGCGCCACGTCGCCATCGCCTCGGGTGTTGCGTGCTCGCCCAGAACCACCGGAGCCGGGTCCGGGGCCAACACGCGCGTGATGAGGAAGATGATGATCGTAACACCCAGCAAAACGGGAATCACCATGAGGATTCTCTTGAGGATGTACTTGAGCATAAAGCCCCTTTCTTACCTGTCCTGCTCCGTTATCCGAACGAATACAGGAACGAAGCCGAAGACCCGTGGCCCCCGGCTTCGGGCACGCCAAACCGTCCTTGGCGTGCAGATCATCAGATCGTTTACGACCGGATGACAGTGTAGCGCAAGTGCGGCCCGCACGCGACGAGAATACGACGTGCGGGCCGCACAGGGAAAACCCGGCGCCCTCGCGGGCGCCGGGGAACAGCCTTTACGCTTCCTTCGAGACGCCCTTGAAGAACACGACTCCCGTCGGATGGTAGTAGAAGTCCTTGACCTTGGGGCTGTAGCCCAGCAGGTTCTTGGAGTGGGAGATGAGCACCCACGGCTGCTTCTCGGCAACCATTTCCTCGCACTGCAGGTAGATGGCGTCGCGCGCGTCGCCATCGGGGGTCTTCAGGCCCTCGGCGATGAGCGCCTTGTACTCGTCGTCCTGCCAGTGGGCCACGTTCATGGACCAGTTCGTGTCGGCGAGCAGGTTCATGAAGTTGTCCGGGTCGCCGTTGTCGCCCGTCCAGCCGTAGAAGCAGATGTCGTACGGGTCCGTCTGCACCTTCGTCTTGTAGGTGGTCCAGTCGTACTGCGTGATGCTCAGCTCCACGCCCACGGCGGACAGGTAGCCCTGGATCATGTTGGCCAGGTCGCTGCCGCCCTTCTGGTTGTAGGGGCGGGCGGTGGTGTAGGTGATGCACTGCAGCGACGTGATGCCCTTGTCGGCCAGCGTCTTCTTGGCGGCCTCGGGATCGTAGGCCGTCTGCTTGACGTCCTTGGTGTAGGGGGCCATCCAGGTGGGCATGACCGAGTTCGCCACGGTGGCGTAGTCGCCGTAGATGGACTTCACCATCTCCTCGACGTTGATGGCCTGGGCCACGGCCTTGCGGACCTCCTGGTCCGTGCACTTGCCGGTCTCGGTGTTGAACGCCATGTAGTTGATGGTCATGCCGTCCTCGGAGAACAGCTCGAAGCCGTTGTCGACGATCTGGTCGGCCGATGCGGGGTCGACGCTGGAGATGATGTCGCACTCGCCGTTGATGAGCGAGGTCAGGCGCGTGTTGCCCTCGGCGATGATCTTGAACACGAGGTTCTTCGTCTTGGGAGCCTCGCCCCAGTAGTCCTCGTTGGCCACGAGGGTGACCGAAGCGCCCTTCGTCCAGTCGACGAACTTGTAGGGGCCGGTGCCCACGGGGTTGGTGATGGCCTGGCCGTCGGTGGCCGCCTCGATGGCGCTCGGCGCCACGATGGGGGAGGCCAGGGCCATGGCGAGGTTCTTCACGAACGGGGCAGAAGCCGCGCGCATCGTGATCTTCACCGTGTAGTCGTCAACGGCCTCGACGCTCGCGACGCCGTTGTCCGCCTCTTCCTCGCCGAACACGAACGACGCGTAGGGCATGTCGGAGTTGCGGTTGGGCTCGAGCTGGCGCTCGATGGAGGCCTTCACGGCCTCGGCGTTGAAGTCGGTGCCGTCGTGGAACTTGATGCCCTCGTTGAGCTTGATGGTGTACACCAGGCCGTCGTCGGAGATCTCGGGCAGGTCCTTGGCCAGGCAGGGCGACACCTTCGCGTCGGTCTTGCCGTACTGGTACAGGCCCTCGTACATGTTGCAGGACACCACGGCGGACTCGCCGTCGTCGAAGTACGCCGGGTCGACCGCGCGCGGGTCGGCCGTCAGGCTGTACGTGATGGTGTCGGCCGTGCCGCCGGCGGCGGGGGCGTCCGCGCCCTCGTCCTTCTTGGCGTCGTCGCCACCGCCGCAGCCTGCCATGCTGACGAGGCCGAAGCCTGCCGCCGACACGCCGAGCAGCTCCATGAACTGACGCCTGCTGAACGCACTCTTGCTTTCCATAGGGGTATGTCTCCTTCCCTCAAACCCCGCGCGTCGCGGGGCCCTCCTTCGAGCTTTCAGCTCGCGCGCGGTACGTCGCATCCTGCGGCGACCGTCGCGTATCCGTATACTTTATTACAATAAAGCGTAAGGAAGCGCAACAAAACCGCCCGAAACGCGATATTAATCTGCCGAGCGCACCAATTGGCCCCCGAAAGGCAGCGGAAGGGGCGGCGGGCGGAGGGCCTCGCTGCCGGGCCGGCCGCTTACGCGAGGGCGCGCCTGCGGAGCCTGCTCTGCCAGCCCGCTCGCGGTAGGGCCGCAAGAGGGCCTGCGCGCCGAGCGGCTTGCCGCGATCGGGATTGCCCCCTTCCCAAGGCCGCCCGGTTGGTGCTATGCTTCGTCCGACCCGGAAAGCCCGACCGAAGAAAGGCCGCAATGCCCTCAACCGCCCACACCGCAGCTTTCGCCGACAGCGTGCCCAACACGTTGCCCGTCGGCGCGTGGTGGTGGAAGAGAAGGCATTGATCCCGGGTCTCGCATAGGCTTCTGTTCCGCGCATGCATACACAGAAGAGCCCTCGGAGATCCGGGGGCTCTTTTTGTTTGCGCGGACGGAGGATGAACCGCGGCGGGGACGCCGCAGCAACGTGAAAGGAACCATCATGACCGAGAACGCGCCGCACCGCCTGTACCTGCGAGAAGACCAGATCCCCGCGCAGTGGTACAACCTGCGGGCCGACATGCCGGAGAAGCCCGAGCCCATCCGGCTGCCGAACGGCGCCGTGGCGCGCCCCGAGGACCTCGCGCCCGTGTTCTGCGACGAGCTGGTGGCGCAGGAGCTCGACGACGACACGGCCTACTTCGACATCCCCGAGCCCGTGCGGGAGATGTACCGCATCTACCGGCCCTCGCCGCTATGCCGCGCGTACAACCTGGAGCGCGCACTGGGCACGCCCGCGAAGATCTACTACAAGTTCGAGGGCAACAACACGTCCGGCTCCCACAAGCTGAACTCCGCCATCGCGCAGGCCTACTACGCCAAGGCCCAGGAGCTCACGGGCATCACCACCGAGACGTGCGCGGGCCAGTGGGGCACGGCGCTCGCCGAGGCCGCCGACCACTTCGGACTCAACCTGGACGTGTTCATGGTGAAGTGCTCCTACGAGCAGAAGCCGTTCCGCCGCAACATCATGGAGACGTTCAAGGCCAACGTCATGCCCTCGCCGTCGGACACCACGGCCATCGGCCGCAAGATGCTTAGCGAGCATCCCGATTCCACGGGATCGCTCGGCACGGCCATCTCCGAGGCGGTGGAGCGCGCGCTGAACATCCCCGAGAACAAAGGGCGCTACACGCTGGGCAGCGTGCTCAACCAGGTGGTGCTGCACCAGTCGGTCATCGGGTTGGAGAGCTACGCCGCTTTTCAAGAGCTGGGCGAGTACCCGGACGTGGTGATAGGCTGCGCGGGCGGCGGGTCGAACCTGGGCGGCCTCATCGCGCCGTTCATGCGCGACACGCTGCGCGGCGAGCGTCCCGACACGCGCTTCGTGGCCGTGGAGCCCGCGAGCTGCCCCTCGCTCACGCGCGGGCGCTACGCCTACGACTTCGCCGACACGGGCCAGACGTGCCCGCTTGCCAAGATGTACACGCTTGGCAACGGCTTCCAGCCCAGCGCCGACCACGCCGGCGGCCTGCGCTATCACGGCATGAGCCCCATCGTGTCGAAGTTGAAGCACGACGGCTACCTGGAGGCCGTGGCCGTGAGGCAGACCGACGTGTTCGCCGCCGCCGTGGAGTTCGCGCGCTTGGAGACCATCCTGCCCGCGCCCGAGAGCGCGCACGCCATCTACCAGGCCATGGAGGAGGCGCGCCGCTGCGCCGAGACGGGGGAGGCCAAGACCATCCTGTTCGGCCTCACCGGCACCGGCTACTTCGACATGAAGGCCTACGACGCCTTCAACAAGGGCGAGATGGTCGACCA
Organism: Gordonibacter sp. RACS_AR49; assembly: GCF_030418435.1. Taxonomy (NCBI): domain Bacteria; kingdom Bacillati; phylum Actinomycetota; class Coriobacteriia; order Eggerthellales; family Eggerthellaceae; genus Gordonibacter; species Gordonibacter sp. RACS_AR49. Next base: position 73,196 of record NZ_JAIUDM010000011.1, read on the forward strand.
CGAGCCCACCGACGAGGAGCTGGAAGCCGGCTTCGCCACCATCCCGCACATCGAGGGCCTGCAGTAGGAGGCGGCCCTCGGCCGAGGCCGGAGGAGGGGAGTCCCCCTCCCCGGCCGACCGGCCGCGGCCGCTTGGCAGCGGTCGCGCTCTCCGCTTGGCAGCGGGCGCGATACCTGTCGGGGGCGCCACACCATGCGAGCGGGTCGCCTGGGCTGGGAGCTGCGTCGCGTTACGCGGGAGCCCTGCGCTCGAGCTTCGCACGGGGGACGCCGCACTGCACGGGGATCGCACCGAGCGGGAGCTCCGTAAAGAGCAGGGGCGCCGCCCCGGGTAGGGAGCCGCGCCGCGCAGGTGATGGCTGTCTCCGCATAGGCCGGTGTTTTTGTCACGCGAAACCGTCCTTCCTGTCAAAAAAGAGCCGGTTTGGCAATCGAGAAGCGCGTTTCGAGGCGCCTTTCGACAGGTCGCCTCGAGAAAGGCCAGGTCGCCTTTTTGAGCGTTACGTTGTCGATTGCCAAACCGGCTCTTTTTTGACAGGAAGGGCCGGAATCGGCGGCAGATCCCGGCCTTTCAGGCTCGCAAGGGCGGCCTGCGGTTCCGGCAGCGTTCTCTGGCGCGCTGCGAACGGGGATTCACCCGCCGTGCAGCGGGTCCATCAGGCGGGGCTTCGCTAGGCTCGCCCGCCCGCCCCGCTGCGGCGCGCCTGCTCGGGCGCGCGTCTGCATCCTAGCCGGCAACCGTTTCGCCTCATGAGACGAAACGGTGCTACCATGGTTCCATGAGCCTTTTCCGTGCCGAGCATATCGCCCTGTCCTACCGTCGCGGCGGCGAAGCCGTGCCGCTTCTGCGCGACGCGTCGCTCTCGCTCGAGGCGGGCGCGATCTGCGACCTCGTGGGGCCCTCGGGCGCGGGGAAGTCGACGCTCCTGCGCGCGTGCGCGCTCATGCTGGGGCGCGACTCCGGCGAGCTCTACCTGGACGGACGGCCCTCCTCGGCGTTCAAGCCGACCGAGTGGCGCCGCCAGGTGTGCCTCGTGCCGCAGCAAGCCGCGCTCGTGGCGGGCACGGTGCGCGACAACCTGGTGCTCCCGTGGAGGCTCAAGGTGAACGCCGGCACGCAGCCGCCCGCCGACGACGAGCTCGCGCGCCTGCTGGACGCGGCCGAGCTCTCCGACGTGGGCCTGGCCCGCGACGTGTCGCAGCTCTCCGGCGGCCAGGCCGCTCGCGTGGCGCTCCTGCGAGCGTTCGCCACGCGCCCCCGCGTGCTGCTGCTCGACGAGGTGGACGCGGCGCTCGACGACGACTCCGCGCTCGCGGTGGGACGCCTCACGCGCAGCCTCGTGGACGCGCGCACCGCCTGCCTGCGCATCCGCCACCGCGCCTCGGACGGCTTCGCGTCCGGCACGTTCACGCTGGCGGACGGCGCGCTCTCCTTCGCGGCGGCGGGCGGGGAGGGGATGCGCCCGTGACCGACGGCGTGGTGGACATCGGCTACGTGGAGCTCTTCTCGGCGAGCGCCCTCATGCTCGTGGCGGGCCTCGTGTCGTGGAAGCTGGAGCTCGGGCAGACGCGCCGCATCGCCGTGTCGTCGGTGCGCTGCTTCGTGCAGCTCCTCGCCGCGGGCTTCCTGCTCACGTACCTGTTCGAGTTCCAAACGTGGTGGCTCGTGCTCTTGGTGCTGGCGGCCATGGTGATCGCCGCCACGCAGATCGCCACGTCGCGCGTGAAGAGCCGCATCCCCGGGCTGGTGCCCGCCGTGTTCGTCTCGCTCTTCGTGTCCTCCACCGCCATCGGCCTCATCGTGGTGGAAGGGGTCGTGCACGCCGAGCCGTGGTACAACGCGCGGCAGCTCGTGCCCATCGTGGGCATGATCATGGGCAACGCCATGGCTGCCGTGGCCGTGGCCATCGATAGGCTGTTCGCGGACATGGACGCCCGCGCGCCCGAGATGTTCTCGCTCGTGGCGCTCGGGGCGACGCCGCACGAGGCGGCCGCCCCCTCGCTCAAGGCCGCCATCGGGGCGGGCATGACGCCGGTGCTTGCCAACATGTCGGCGGCGGGCATCGTCACGTTCCCCGGCATGATGACCGGCCAGCTGCTCGCGGGCGCCGACCCGCTGGCCGCGGCCAAGTACCAGATCGTGGTCATGCTCATGCTTTCGGCGGCCAACACCATCGCCATCGTCATGGCGAGCTACCTCACGTACCGCCGCCGCTTCGCCCCCGATGGATATTATTTGGACAAGGGCCTGCGCGGATAGGCCGTACCTTATAATCGGCAAGACGCGAAAGGAATGCACCGTGGCTGACGAGAAGGCGTTTTCCCATATTACGGTTACCACCGACGATGATGACGACGTCGTCATCCAGGCGGGCGCCCGCGCGGTTTCGCGCCCGGTCCCCTTACCCGTGCCGGAGCCCGATTGCGCGCCCGTTGCCGAGGAACCTGCGTCCGGCGAGGCCGCCGCGGAAGAGGACGCATCCGGCAACCCGTCTTCCAGCCGCTCGGGCGAGATGCCGCGGTCCTCGGAGGAGCCCTGTCGCGAGCAGCGGCTCGAAGATCTTTCGGGAGCACCCATGCCCAAGGCCCAGAAGGCCGTGCTGGCTACGGCGCTGCTGCTCATCGTAGGGTTCGCCGCATACTACTTCTTCTTCATGCGCTGATGCGCTCTCCTCAAAGGCAGGAAGGTCGAACGATGCCAAAACACGCTGCAAGCAAACCATCCGGGGCCCCGTCGGATCCCGATCGCATTCCCGATGCCGGCGGCCCTGCCGCAGACGACCGCGACGAGCGCATCGGCCTGACGGAGGCGTTCGCGCCCGTCGGCGCCGACCCGGTGGCCGCAGCGCCCGAGGCTCCAGCCGACGACCGGGACAACGCCATCGGCCTCACCCAGGCGTTCGCCCCGGTGGGCGGTGCTCCGAGCGGCCCGGCGCATGCCGGCGGCTTCAGCTACAAGGGCGACACCGACGACGAGTACCCGGACGCCTTCGACAGCCTCGAGCCGCGCGACACGCCGTCGCTGCTGCTCGACGACGAGGCGCCCCTGGAGCCCGAGCCGCCGAAGGGCCTCCACGGCAAGAAGGACAAGACGGACGTGCCCCCGCATATGCGCAAGTCGCGCCGCATGCGCCGCGTGCTCATCGTGGTTATCGTGCTGCTGGTGGTGCTCATCGGCGTTCTGGGCTACCTCACCTGGCGCCTCGTCACCGAGAGCCAGACGCTGGCCGCCCAGCAGACGCAGCAGCAGCAGGACGCGCAGGAGGTGACCGCCATCCAGCAGGAGGAGACGAAGGACGCCTCCACCGAGACCACGAAGAAGACCGAGGCGCCGAACCTCGCCGCCGTGCTGGGCCTCGGCCAGGACGAGGCCCTGGCTGCGCTCGCCCATGGCGCCCAGGTAACCGCCTCGAAGGACGTGAACGAGGAAGGCAACCCCATCAAGAAGGACGTGACGGTGGCTTTGACCGACGAGCCGGCCGACACGCGCACGGGCACGCCCACGGTGTACCTGGGCCTCAACGAGGAGGGCAAGGTCGTGCAGGCGGGCTATTCCGCCTCCACCGCCGCGCTCGGCTACGGATCGAGGAGTTTCGCTGATATCGTCCAGAATGATCATGTTGTAGAAAGAACATTGCAAGAGGCTGGTGTTCCTGTTGCCGAAGGCTCTGCCGTGCTTCCCGAGGACAAGATGGTTTATACCACTATGGATTCCAGTGGCACTAGGGTCGTGAAGGAGAACTGCTCGTTCTCGGGCACGGTCGACCTGAACGGCGCGCCCCACGAGTGGTCCGCGGTGCTGTCCTATAACTACACCACCGCGAACATGTCCGGCAACCTTGCCGACACCATCCGCATCATCTACGTGTACATCAACGCTTAGGGGTTCCGGCGGCCTCCTGGCCGCCGGAACCTGCCGACGCTGCGGCCGGCCGTGGTGCCCGATCTTGCCGCGATCCCGGAGGCTCGCGTACCGCAGTACGCTTCGCCTCCGCAATACCGCCAACCTCGGGCACGGCCGGCCTCGCTAACTTGCTACGACAATATGCGATCCCGTTTTCGCGCCTTCTCACGCCCCGTGCGGTCGGAAGCCGAAGTACTGCTCGCAGGCGTCGGCGAAGGCTGCCTCGTCGGGCAGGGGGATGCGCTCCTTCTTGCCGTCTTTTCGCACGGTGAGCATGTCGTCCCAGATGGCGAAGTAGCCGTTCGGCGTGCGCAGGTTCGCTATGCGGTGGTCGTGGAACTCCGTGCCCGGACGGGAGCAGGCAAGGTTGAGCGCGTCGAAGTCCCTGTCCATCACGGTTGCCAGGCACAGCTCCAGCTCGGTCTGCATGCGAGAGGGCCCCTCGATGCCGTAGAGATCCTTCTTCGCCCCGGTCACGCGATCCACGGCCCACCAGTACGCGTCGATGCGGCGCGCGGTGAACGACTCGCCGCGGATGATCTGCTCCTGTCCGTCCGCGAGCGAGAGCGAGGCCGAGGGCAGCGGCCCGCCGAAGCCCACGTCCACGAGGACCTCTTTGCCGTCCAGCTCCACGAGCACGGCGCGGTGGTTGATGGGATCTTTCACCTTGGCCCCGCATACGGCGCGGCACAGGCACGGACGCACCCGGTAGCCCAGGCTTGCCAGCAGCGCCTCGAACAAGGCGTTCAGCTCGAAGCAGTAGCCGCCGCGGCGTTGCGCGACCAGCTTGTCGAACACCCGGGCCGGCTCCAGGTCGGGCGGCTCGGTGCAGCGGTACATGTCGATGGTCTCGAACGGGATGGAGCACTGGTGCGCGTAGACGAGTTCGTCGAGCGCCTCCCGCGTGGGACGTTCGGGCCGCTCGAGCCCGAGGCGTGCAAGGTAGGCGCGCGTCCTTTGCGCGCCGAGAGCGAATTCGCCTTCCATAGATCTCCCCTGTTCGGTCTACGGTGCCCGGGCTTCCCCTGCGCCCGAGGCGTCACGTGCCAATGATAACGCAAAACGCACGCAAAGTGGGATGGGCCTTCCATTTTGCTCGATGCGGCCGCTTGCATGGCGGGCGGGCGCAGGCCGACAGGGCGGGCGGAACGCGACCGGCGCGGCGGCCTACTCGGCCTCGTCGGCCTTGCGGGCGGCGCGCACGTTCTCGAGCGAGATGGTGGGGATGCGCACGAGCATGAGGTACAGCAGGAACAGGGCCACGCAGCCCAGGACGATCCAGACGACGGGCTTGCGGACGAAAAAGGCGCTGGCGCCCATGAGCACGAACGACACGGTGAGTATGCGCACCTTCGTGGCAGCGGGGATGCCCCCGGCCTCCTTGAACGCGGCCACGTAGGTGCGGTAAACCTTCGTGGAGACGATCCACGCGTGGCAGCGCGGCGACGACCGCGCGAACAGGAACGTGGCCAGAAGGAGCAGCGGGGTGGTGGGCAGCACGGGCACGAACACGCCGATGCAGCCTATGACGCAGGCGATCCAGGCTCCGGCGAGCATGAGCAGGCGGGGCAGGCGATTCATGGAAGTCCTTCCGTAGCGGTGGGCGGACGGTGCTCCTCGGCGGCGTTTCGCCGTTGGCAGCAGTATACCGAACGCCAAGCTCCGCGGGCGGAATCCGCGGGGTTTTCCCGACGGGCGGCCTCGTGTCGGGCGTGCGTGTGGCGCAGGGCGACTTCGCCGCACTCCGAACAGCGCGTCGGCTGCCGAACTCACGTTGCCTTGTATCTTGGTTGGACATCTTCGGAGCCCCCCCCCTTTTTTTTCTCGCATACCGCCGTCTTTCGGAAAAATGTGCACGATGGGGGATATTTCTCGGTCGTTTTTATTGACGGGGGGGGGGGCGCTTTCTTTAAGCTGATCTAAGCCGTAACGTTTACGGCTTGGGCGCAAAGCATGCGAGCGGGGTTTTCGCAGCAGGCGGCGAAGCGTGTGCGACAACGTATCAGCACGGGGAAAGGGCAGGCTATGAGGTGGAAGAAACGGGTCAACCAATCATTAGCGATCGCACTGACTGTTGCCCTTGCCTTTGCGATGAATGTTCCAATTGCTGCTTGGGGAGATGCGCGGGATCCGGCTTTTGACGTGCCAGGCGCTGAACCTGCTTCCCTTGCCGAGCCGACCGCCGCGCAGCAGTTCGAGGCGCTGGTGGCCGAGCTTCCCGAAGCGAACGCCGTAACAGCCGCGGACACCGATGCCGTGTCGACTGCTCAGGCTGCTTATGATGCGCTCGCCGAGGACGAGAAGACGCTGGTGACGGTGAGCTTCGAGAGGCTCGCAGCCGTTGCAGCCGCCCTCGCGGCGCTGAGCACGCCGGAAGCTCCGGATGCCGAGACGCAAGCGTTCGAGGTTATGATAGGGGATCAAGGGTATTCGACGCTTGCTGACGCGATAGGCGAGGCTCAATCAGGCAGCACGGTTGTCCTCAAAGGCAATGTTGCCCTTACGGAAACGCTTGACATCGACAAAGGCCTAACGATCGAAGGCGGTGGGTTCACGGTGACGGCAGAAGGACTTGCACCGGCTATCCAGGTGAGCACGTCCGAGCCTGTTGTGATCAAAAATATCACCCTGACGGGTGTGCAGCGCGGGATCAAAATGAATAACAGCGCCGTGAATCTTGCATTGACTGGCTGCACCATCAATGCTTCGCTTCGCGGCATCGACTCTCCTTCCCTGATGTACAGCGGCGTTAGCCTTATCCTTGACAACACCACCATCAATTGCTCCGACGTTTCTGACTATGATACGCAGGTGAAGTACGATCAATCTTGTCGCGGGATATCGCTCTGGAATATCAAGAATTCGCAGGTCACCCTGCAGAATAACAGCTCTATCAACGGATTTTCGTATTGTATAAACGTGAGCGGCGATCCAAGCGAGAGCGGGGTGAGCGATACAGCCGGCTTGAAGGTTGATGTGGTTGATTCGACGTTGCGTGGGTGGACGGGCTTTAATATTTGGGGTTCTTCTGCTGTGTACACTATAAAAGGATCAACGGTCAAAGGCGTAAACACAAGCAGTGCTACATCGAATTCTTTTGCTGCAATCGTCTTTAACGACGATATCTACGATCAGTTCGCCCAGGCTCATGCGGTGAACAACACGCTCTCGATTGCGGATTCGACGATCACGAACTTCCAAGGGGGCTCGTGTACGGAAAATCTTCTGCGTATAGACTGCGGCATCACCAGGCTGATTCTTTCTGGTGAGGTCGAGTTTAAAGACACAACGGGAAACATTGCTGCTGCGTTGCAGCTCGACTCTATGGATGATCCTAATGAATTCCTGCAAAACAATGTGGTCTACGAGAGCGGCGCAAATGTTATATGCACGGCTCCTTCGGCGGCGGAGCTTCCGTTCAGTCCGGCGTATGCCGCTCATTACTACTGGCCCAATAACAACGGCGGCACGACGGGAGTCAATTGCGCTGATTTGACGGACATCTTCACCGGCAATGGGTACACCCTTTGCAACGGCGAATCGATAGACCTGTTGTTGGATGCTGCCCTCTCCCAAAATGTCGTTGTGGCGTTGAATGAGGGCGCTGGGGAGTTCACGCTCAATCTGAAAGGGCATCGGATTACCGGAGGCACAATATCCCTTCCTGCTGGCACGTCGGTAAAAACGGACGTCCAGAATACCGGGGTCTTTGTCGCGGCGGAAGGCTGCGAGTTAAAGGAGCGGGTCGATGGCGCGGTGTACGTATACACGAGCGTCCAATCGACTGCCGTTGCCCAGATTGGCGAGGGCGAGGCTGCAAAGAAATTCGAAACTCTTCAAGCAGCCATCAACGCTGCGCAATCCGGCGACACCGTGAAGCTTTTGAGCAATGTCGATCTGGGCGATGCCCCGAGGATCGATGTGATTGACAAGGAACTTGTCCTCGATCTGGCTGGATTCACGCTGACACGGTCTGGCGGTGTGATAGCTACTTCGAACTCCGTGGTCACCGTGAAAAACGGGTCGATTGTCGGCCTGTGCTTGAATTCGACGAATGGAGCTGAATTCGTTTCCGCGATTACAGCTGGCCGAGGATCCAAGTTGACTATCGCGGCCGATGCGAAGATCTCTGGACCCTTCGGCATCGGGATTGGGGCTCTTGGAAAAACAGAGGATGCCGCCACGGCGGGAGAGGGCACTGTCATCGAGGTCTATGGGACCGTGTGCGGTACTGACGAGGCTTCCGCTCTCGAGTGGAGCGGCACAGGCGCGATCACCATTAATGGGAACGTAACAAGTCTTGCAAACCATGCCACCGTGCATGTCCGCCCCGGAGCCAAGCTTGTTGGGACGCGAGGTACCGATCAGAATATCAATTACGCTACCGGGCCAGCTATTTACGCTGCTGGTTACGGTGAGTGGATCATCGATGAAGGAGCCGCTCTCACAGGCGACGAACCATTGAGCATCAAAGCCGGCAAGTTCACTGTCAACGGGGGGACGTTCACCGCTCAAGGGGAATACTGCGATCCCGTTACTGCCCATGATGGCGGAAGCGAGGCCACTGGTGCTGCTATCAGCATCACCAAGAACGGCTCGTATGCCGGACAAGTAAGCATGGAGATACTCGGAGGGACATTCGTCTCGGAAAACGGGTTCGCATTATTCGAAACAGATTCTAAAAAATACCCCGGTAGCCCCATGGCCCCGTCGTCGCCTCTTTTGATTAAGGGCGGAACGTTCAGCGGCAAAATGGGCGCCTTGTCCGTCAAGCATGCGACTGGATTCGTGCAAGGCGGCACGTTCTCGAGCGATCCTTCGGCTTATGTGGCAACAGGCTATGCAGCGACGCAAGACGGCGGCACGTGGACGGTTGCCGCGTGCAGCTTCGCGGAGATGACCATCGACGGAACGGCCAAGACCTATAACGATTCGCAAGCCTTCATCGGCGATCTGGTGGGTGCAACCGGCAAGACGATCGGTATCAAGATGCTCGCCGATGTGGATGTCGACGGATTCATCCCCATTGCCGAAGGGCAGACCGTAACGCTCGACATGAATGGCAAAAAACTCACGAGCTCGTATGCTGGCTCCTTCATCCGGAACAACGGAAACCTCACCATCACGGGCAACGGCACCATCTACACCACCGACATTGGGGCGCAGGGCCGTCATGCTGTCGAAAATTATGGAACGCTGGTCATCGAGAACGGCACGCTCGGCAGCAACAAGAGCCGCGGCAACGCCGTGCGCAACTTCGGCACGGCCACCATCAAGGACGGCACCTTCACAGCGTGCGACAACTACACCAATGGCGGATATGCATATGCTGTTGCGAACGGCAGCTCCGCTCATCCGAACGCGACGATGGTTGTTGAAAACGCGACGGTACGGGGCAATATGAACGGTGCGATTGCCTGCGACGGCGGAACCCTCACAATCAAAAACGGCTCGTACACGCTGGGCGACGGCGAGGCTAACAACCTCTTCAGACTTGCTTACGTGTCCGGCAACGGCACGGTGAACATCGAAGGCGGCGAATTCGTCCGAGATGTGAAAAATGACTACGGCTTCTTCGGCGGAGGAGACGGGACCGAGGGAACGACGGAGGGTATCAACATCTCCGGCGGCACGTTCACTGATCGGGTGAACGGGGCTATCCGCTTCGATTCCGGCAGGACGCGCATCTCCGGCGGCACATTCAATGGTGGCCTCGTGTCGGGAGGGAAAGCGACCGTGACGGTGACGGGCGGCACGTTTGCAGCCGATCCCCTCAAGGACGGGTTCGTAGCTGATGGCTTCGTCGTCAAGCCCAACGGCAGTGGCGCGTTCGTGGTGTCCCAGGTCACCGATGCCAGCAAGATCCAGGTGACCGACGAAAGCGGCAAGACCGTGGATGCGGTGGGCACGATGGGCGAGGCGGTTGACAAGGTTGCGGCGACGGGCGGAACGCTGACCCTCATGGACGACGCGACCGAGGCTGCTCCCATTGCGGTTGAGCCCGCTGCAAGTGGGCAGCTTGCGAGCGTCTCCATCGACCTCAACGGCAAGGCTCTGAACGCCTCCATGACGATCGGCCATAACGCCACCTGCACCATCGCCGACACGACCGGCGTCGGCACCCTCAAGACCAGCACATCTGATCCAGCGGTTGCCGTTTCGGGTGCTTTGACCGTTGCGGGTGCGGTAATTGAAAATGCCCAGGGCAGCGCTGTCAAAGTAGCTCCGGGTGCGACACTGACTATCGACGGCGGTGTGGTGCGTGCTCAGGCCGCTCCCGCTCCCGTAAAGCTTATGGCGGCTGCAACATCGACAGAGCAATATGGCATTGTCGCCGAGTCGGGAACTGCTGAAAACCCGACGAAGGTTAATATCTCCGCAGGCAAGGTGCTTGGCACCACGGGTGCTCTTTCCGTTGGCGAAAACGTAACCACCAACATCACCGGCGGCGCGTTCAGCCATAACGTGGCGTCGCTTCTCGCTTCCAACTATGCCGAGAGCGAGGTAGGCGGCCTGTTCTACGTAGCCAAGGACGGCATGTACGAGGTTTCCGCGTACAAGGCCGATCCCGCCGATTCGGCCACATGGGCATACCCTGATGGCGCTAAGGGTCAGGTGTTCGCCGGCTGGTATGCGGACAGTGCTTTCAGCACGCCCTTCACGGCCGCTTCCGGTCAGGCCTACGCCAGGTTCGTGAACGTGAGCGACATCATCACCTTCAAGGGCGGCTCGCTGAAGATGGGCGGCGATCCGGCGACTTCTACGAGTCTTCGTTTTGGATACTCGTTCACGTTGCCTGGAGATGTTTCGTTTGAGAATGCAGGCTGGTCTTACCTGAACCAAACCACTGGGGTAACAGCCAGCTTCGATATGAAAAACTGGGTGTTCAACGATATTGACGGAGGCGTTTTCGAGTCGTATCTGGTGGTCACGGGAATTCCGGCTGCGAATTACAGGGATGGCATAGCGACCGAGTTGTTCGTGAACTACGCAACGGCAGATGGCACGCCGGTGCATTTGGAGGACACGGCCTTCCAGTCCCGTTCCGTCATGCAGGTAGCGCAGTCAATACGGGAATCCTCTTATGCTCCCGCCGTGGAGAAGGAATATGCAAGCAAGATTCTTGCTGTAACGCAAGCCTAAGTAGAAAGGAAGAACGTGAATTCGAAGACGTATGAGAAACCAGCCATGGATGTTGTAATGCTTGAGGCTGAGGATGTGGTGTGTACTTCCTCGGAAATTCCCGGCGAGAATCCGGAACCATTCCCCGGCTAGAAGGCATTGAAGCGCGTTATAACGTTTACGTCGGGCTGCGTTGCGTCGGCATTTCAGCGGTGGGCTATGGGCCGGTTCCATCATGGGCCCATGCTCGCCGACGGTTTCCGAGTCGCAGCCCTTCGCATAAGGTAGGTGCCTTGTGGCAAAACCTATAAAAGCAAAACTTGTCGTTGGCGTTTCCGCTGCAGTGCTTGTTGCGGCGGTTGGGGTTGCGGTGTGCATCGACTCGCTGGGGGATGAAGCCTCGAAAGAGCCGACCGATCTTCAAGCTGTCGAGGTGAACGATATCGCTGTCGTAAGGGAGGGGGCATCTGGCTCCGAGGTGGGTTCGGAGGCTGCCGAGTCCGGAAGTCGAGTCCCATCTGAGGGCGACGCTACCGCATCCGAGGGCAGCGTCGCCGCCGAATCCAGTTCGCCGTCTTCTGGCACAGGGAATTCGCCTGGGGGGAACGGCCAGGCCGATAACTACATGAGCTTCGACGATGGCGGCAGCGACGGAAGCAGCGAAGGCGGCGACCATGCCGGCGTTGCGGGCGAGGACCAGTCTTCGGAGAACCCGAGTTCTCAGCCGGATTCCGATGGCGAGCAGTGGACCGGCTACTACTAGAGGACGCGGCCGAGCCGGTGCCATCGTTCGACATCAACCTGGCGGGGGAGCGCATCTGCGTGTCCCCGCTGCATGAGCGGGTGCGCGCGCTGTGCGGGGACTACCTCTGCGACGGGGTTCCCGCTCTGCGCGTCCGCACCGCGCAGGCCGACATCGACGCGGAGCGGGACGGGCCGCAGTGGTCCGACGCCTACCTGGAAACGCTCGCGGTCTACCGCAAGATCGCGGAATGGCTGCCGACGCGCGGGCGGATGCTCGTGCACGGGGCGGCCGTGGCGTTTCAGGGGCGGGCATACCTCTTCTGCGCGTCCAGCGGCACGGGCAAGTCGACGCACGTGGGGCTGTGGCGCGAGCATCTGGGCAGCGCCGTCACCGTGATCAACGGGGACAAGCCCATCGTGCGCGTCCCCGCCGACGGCGGACCGGCCGTCGTCTACGGCACGCCGTGGGCGGGCAAGGAGGGGTGGCAGGCCAACACGTCGGCGCCGCTCGCGGGCATCTGCCTGCTCGGGCGCGCGGAGCCGGGGGCCAGCCGCATTCGGCGCGCGCGGCCGGCCGAGCGTCTGGACGCCGTGCTGCGCCAGGCGTACCTGCCGGCCGACCCGCTGGCGGCGGGCCTCACGTTGGAGCTGCTCGATGCGCTCCTTGCGCGCGTGCCCCTGTTCGATCTAGCTTGCGACGTGTCCGAGGACGCGGTGCGATGCAGCTTCGAGGCGCTTTCGGGGCGCGCCTACGACGACTGGAAGATCTCGAATTGAGGGAAGAGGAGGCGCGGATGGCGCGCATCAAGGACGGCTTCGTGCTGCGGGAGGTGGCTGGGCAGGCGGTGGTCATCGCCACGGGCGAGGCCAGCGAGGGCTTCCACGGCATGATCAAGCTCAACGGCACGGGCAAGCGCATCTGGCAGGGGCTGGCAGAGGATCGCGCGGATGAGGACATCGCGGCCGACCTCGCAAAGGAGTACGGCATCGACCCAGGCCAGGCCACGGCAGATGTGGCGGAGTTCGTGGAGCGCGTGCGCGAGGCGGGCTTCCTCGCGTGACCGCCGCCCAGTTCGAAAGCGCCCTGCATATCGAAGACGTGCTCGCGCGCGAGGGCGTGTTCGTGGGCACCATGGCGGGCTCCAGCATGTGGCCCCTGCTGCGGCATCGGCGCGACACCGTGGTCATCCGCCCTTGCGCGGCCCGGTTGCGCGCGGGCGATGTGCCGCTGTACAGGCGCGGGGACGCCTATGTGCTGCACCGCGTGGTGGAAGTGCTGCCCGACTCGTACGTGATCTGCGGCGACAACTGCGCGGAGCTCGAGCGCGGCGTGCGCGACGAGCAGATGGTGGGCGTGCTGGAATCCTTCTACCGCGGCGAGCGGCCCGTCAGCCTGGACTCGCGCGCCTACCGCGCCTACGTCCGAGCCTGGCGCGCGCTCTGCCCGCTGCGTTGCGCATGGAAGCGCATGCGAGCCCGGGCGGGCCGCGTGGCTCGGTCGCTCGCGAAGGGGCGCTCGTGAGCACGCGGCGCTGGATCGTGCGCGTTGCCGGGCGCGCCGCATGGCTCGTGGCGGCGCTCTGCGCGCTGCAGGCGGCCATGGCGGCGATCGGCGTGTCGTTCGCCCTGCTCATGCGGCAGGCCATCGACCAGGCGGTGGCGGGCGCGGCCGAGGCGTTCTGGGCGGCGTCGCTCGCGTTCGGCGGCCTCATGCTTCTGCAGGTGGCCCTGCTCGCGGCCAATCGCCACCTCTCCGAGCGCGCCCGCGCCTCGCTCGACAACCGCTTCCGGCAGCGCGCTCTCTCAGGCGTGCTCGGCCAGGACTGGCGCACGGCCTCGTCCTTCCACACGGGCGCGCTCATGAGCCGCATGACCTCGGACGTCTCCGTGGTCACGGAGGGCGCGGCCTCCTTCGTGCCGTCGGTTGCGTCCATGGGCGTGCGCATCGTCGGCGCGCTCGCGGTGCTCTACCTGCTCGTGCCGGCGCTCGCGCTCGTGTTCCTGGCGGCGGGCTGTGCGATGGCGCTTCTGTCGGTCGCGCTGCGCGGGTGGCTCAAGCGCCTGCACCGCGGGGTGCAGGACGCCGAGAGCGACGTGCGCTGCTTTCTGCAGGAATGCCTGGAGAGCCTGCTCGTGGTGCACGCGTTCGGCGTCGAGGGCAAGGTCGAGGGCGTGAACGCGCGCAACATGGACCGCCACCTGCGCGCCCGCATGCGCAAGGCCGATGCGTCCAACCTGTGCAGCACCGGCCTCATGCTGGCCATGCAGGCGGGCTACGTGCTGGGCTTCGTCTGGTGCGGTTACGGCATCCTGCAGGGCACGGTGAGCTACGGCACGCTGATGGCGGTCATCCAGCTGGTGGGCCAGATCCAGTCGCCGTTCGCCAGCCTGGGCGGCACGTTCTCCAAGTACTCGTCCATGCTGGCCAGCGCCGAGCGGCTCATGGAGCTTGACGGCGACGGCGGCGGGCGCGAGGAGTCGCGCGTCGATACGGATGCGCAGGAGCTGTACGAGTGCATGGAGGCGCTGCGCTTCGACGACGTGACGTTCGGCTACGGGCGCGACCTTGTGCTGGAGGGTTTCTCGCTCGCGGTGCCGAAGGGGAGCTTCGTGGCGGTGACCGGCCCGAGCGGCCGTGGGAAGAGCACGCTCGTGAAGCTGCTCTTGGGGGCGTGCTCGCCCGCTGCCGGCGAGGTACGCCTCGAGGGCCCGGATGGGAGCGTTCCCGCAGCCGATGTGCCGGCGGGGTTCTTCGCCTACGTGCCGCAGGGCAACCTGCTCATGTCGGGCACGGTGCGCGAGGTGGTGGGCTTCGCCGCGCCCGACGGTGAGGTGGACGACGCGGAGGTAGAGCGCGCCTGCCGCGTGGCCTGCGCCGACGGGTTCGTGCGCGAGCTTCCCGACGGCTACGGCACCGTGCTGGGCGAGCGCGGCGCGGGCCTCTCAGAGGGGCAGATGCAGCGGCTGGCCGTGGCTCGCGCGGTGTACTCCGGCGCGCCGGTTCTGCTGCTGGACGAGGCGACCTCGGCGTTGGACGCGGCCACCGAGCGTCGGATGCTGGAGAACCTGAGGACGCTGCCTGGGCGGACGGCCGTCGTGGTGACGCATCGGGCAGAAGCGCTCGCCCTCTGCGATGAGGTGGTTGAGATGGGGGAGGTGCGACATGGGCGCTGAAGGCGACGTTGGCGCGCGGGCCGCGGAGGGATGGCGCGCTTCGGGGCTCTACCTGGCGCATCTCGTGGACTGCGCGCTGCACGGCGCAGCTCCCGAGCCGCTGCCGGAGGGTGCCTCGTGGGAGGAGGCGCACGCGCTCGCCGCGCGCAACGGCATGGAGGGAGCCAGCTGGCATGCGGCCATGCTGCGCGACGACGTGCCCGGCGAGCTGAGCCGGCGCTGGGCCGCCGAGGCCGACATGACGCTTCTGCGCCGCCTGCGCTTCGACGTGGAGCGCGAGCAGGTGCTCGCAGGCCTGGCGGCGCGCGGGCTATCGTACCTGCCGTTGAAAGGCGTGCTCATAGCCGGGTACTATCCGGCTCCCGAGATGCGCTCCATGGCCGACAACGACATCCTGTACGGCTTCGTCGAGCCTGACGAGCAGGGCGGCTTCCGCATTCGCGGTGTTGACGAGGCCGAACGCGAGCGCACGACGGCGCGGGCCGTGCGCGAGGCGGCCGCCCTCATGGCCGAGCGCGGTTACGAGGCCGTGTCGCTGGAGAAGGGAAATCACGAGAGCTTCCACAAGGAGCCCAGCTTCAACTTCGAGCTGCACCGGCGCCTCGTCGCGTCGTCCAGCCCGCACGCGGCCTACTACGCCAACCCCTGGAAGCGGGCGCTGCGCGACGAGGCCGACTCGCATCTGCTCCGCTTCTCGGACGAGGACGAGTACTTGTACTTCCTTGTGCATGCGCACAAGCATTTCGACGCGTCCGGGTGCGGCATCCGGTTCCTGGCCGACCTGCGCGTGCTGATGGATGCCAAGGGCGAGGGCATGGACTGGGGCTACGTGCGGGGCGAGCTCGAGTCGCTTGGCCTCGCAGACTTCGAGGCCTGCTCTCGGACGCTCGCGGACGCCGCATTGGGAGGAGCTTGCAGCCTGGCCGGGCCTGACGGCGGTCCGCTTCTGAACGGGGTGCAGGAAAGACTGCTCATGCACTTTCTGGGATGCGGCACCTACGGTACCTTGCGGGTGCGCGTTGGTCGCCAGCTGGAGAGAATCGTCGCGAAGAGCGAGGGCGACCTGGCGCAGGCCAAGCGCCGCTACCTGTTCGAGCGCACCTTCATCCCCGAGGATGTGATGAAAGACGCGTTTCCGGCGTTCCACCGCCACAAGGCTCTGCGTCTGCTGCTTCCTGCGTATCGCGCTTGCCGGGGCTTGGCACGTCACCCGAAGCGAATCTGGCGGGAGCTTAGGATGCTGATCGAGGCGCGATAGCTGCCAACCGGCTTTCATCCTTCGGGTGCGCGAAGGCGTTGCAGGGCATCCTGGGCGTCTATGGGAACTTTTTGGGGGAATTCACCCCTTGCATCTTCCGCTTGCCGTGCTACAATAGGCGGGCTGTTTACACAAGCGAGGGGAAACCCTCCACCTGATTCGGCGCTTCGGCTGCTGATGGGTCGCTCGAATACGGGGCCGCACGCGGCCCGGTCATGAGAATCGAACCCGTCGCTTTCCGGAGCGGCGGGTTTTTCATTGAAGCGCGCAAGCGCGGAAGAATGGGAGGTGAGCGCGATAGCTGCTCAAGAGCCTCGGCTCAACGAAGAAATCACCGTCCGGGAATGCCGTCTGATCGGCTTCGACGGCGAGCAGATGGGCATTTACGTCACGGCGGAGGCCCAGCGCGTCGCGGACAACCAGGGGCTCGATCTCGTGGAGATCGCCCCGAACGCCGAACCGCCCGTGTGCCGCATCATGGACTACGGGAAGTTCAAGTACGACCAGGCCATCAAGGCCAAGCAGGCCCGCAAGAACCAGAGCAAGGTCGAGACGAAGGAAATGAAGTTCCGGCCGAAGATCGACGTGGGCGACTACACGACGAAGAAGAAGCACGTCATGCGCTTCCTCGACGCTGGCAACAAGGTGAAGATCACCATCATGTTCCGCGGGCGCGAGATGGCGCACCCGGAGCTGGGCCTCACCATCCTGGAGCGCCTGGCCGACGACCTGAAGGACGAGGCGGTCATCGAGAACCAGCCGAAGATGGAAGGCCGCAACATGCACATGCTCATCGCCCCCCTGCCCGCAGCGGTGGCGGCGAAGAAGAAAAAGGAAAACGAGAAGAAGGAAGCTGAAGGGAAGGACGAGTAATGCCCAAGATGAAGACCCATCGCGGCACCGCGAAGCGTTTCCGCGTCACCGGTTCCGGCAAGATCATGCGCTCGAAGGCCTACAAGAGCCACATCATGACCAAGAAGAGCCAGAAGCGCAAGCGCAACTTCCGCCACGAAACCGAAGTGTCCAAGGCCGATCAGAAGACCGTCGCGCGCGGTCTCGGCCTTCGCTAGAGAAGGAACAGGTGATAGAACATGGCTCGTGTCAAGCGTGCAGTCAGCGCCCATAAGAAGCGTCGTACCGTCCTCAACCGTGCCAAGGGCTACTACGGTGCGAAGTCCCGTTCCTACCGTGCCGCGAAGGAGCAGGTGCAGCATTCGCTCCAGTACATGTACCGCGACCGCCGCAACAAGAAGCGCGAGATCCGCCGCCTGTGGATCACCCGCATCAACGCGGCCGCCCGCATCAACGGCATGAGCTACTCGGTGCTCATGAACGGCCTCAAGAAGGCCGGCGTGCAGCTGGACCGCAAGGTGCTGTCCGACATGGCCGTCAACGACCCCGCGGCGTTCACCGCCATCACCGAGGTTGCCAAGAAGGCCCTGTAGCAACCTGCGGGCCTTCGGGCCTGCAGAGCTTTCTGCGCCGGAAACGAACGGCGCCATGAAGAAAAGGCCCCGCATCGCGGGGCCTTTTGCGGTGCTCGACGGGGCATCGGGCGTAACAGGGAGACGGGGACAATGTCACGCCCCGTGGAGGGGATGGGCGTCTTACGCTTCGGCAAGATCCCGGTCGTGGCCATCTTCGTGCTCCCAGCCATCCAGGTGGCACAGCTCGTCCACGCCGGTGAGCGTGCGGGTGAGGTAGGCCTGCACCACTTCGCGCGCGCTTCCGTGCGCGCCGGCTATGACCTCGATACCTGCGTGACAGAACACGTTCGCCACGTCGTAGTCGATGGCTCCCACGATGAGCGTGTCCACGCCCATCTCCACGAGCAGAGCCACGAGCTTGGGGGCGGCCAAGCCGGGGTTCGGCAGGTTCTGGCATTCCACGATGATGCCCCGGTCGACCCGGTAACACATGTAGCTGGCGCATTGCCTGAAACGGGGAGCAACTTCCAAGCCTTCGCTGGCTACTGCGATCCTCATGAGCACCCTTTCCATTCGATCTGACTCCCTTACGATAGCGTGTTTGCCCGATTGCGTGTCCGCCCTTTCGCCCAGCGGGGAAAAATAGTAAGCTGAACGACATGGATACCTTTGAAGAGCTTTCTTATGACGTCGTCGTGGTTGGAGCGGGCATAGCCGGCGCGGCCTGTGCCCGAGAGCTGTCCCGCTACCGGCTTGACGTGGCCGTGCTCGAAGCCGGCAACGACGTGGCCTGCGGGGCGACCCGCGCGAACTCCGGCATCGTGCATGCCGGCTACGACCCGGTGCCCGGCTCGCTCAAGGCGCGCTACAACCGGGAGGGCTCGCGGCTCTTCGCTCGGTGGGCGGAAGAGCTGGGTTTCGCCTACCGGCGCAACGGCTCGCTCGTGCTGGCGTTCACCGACGAGGAGCTGGCGAGCGTACGCGCGCTCGTGGCACGGGCGGCGGAGAACGGCGTGGAGGGCGTGCGCGAGCTGGACGCTGCGGAGGTGCGCGCGCTGGAGCCGGCCGTCGCCCCGTCTGCGAGGGGCGCGCTGCTGGCCGAGACCGGCGCCCTATGCGATCCGTACGAGGTTGCGCTCGCCTGCTTGGAGCAGGCCGCGGAGCACGGCGCGCGGCTGTTCTTCGGCGAGCGGGTGGTGGGCATCGGGCGGCCGGGGCAGGGCGGCGAGGGCGGTCCGGACGGCTCGGGCGGGCGCTATCTCGTGTCGACCTCGTCAGGCGCGCGCATTGCCTGCCGGGCCGTGGTGAACGCGACGGGCGTGCATGCCGACGAATTGAACAACCTGGTGAGCGCTCATAAGCTTCGCATCGTGCCGCGGCGGGGCGAGTACCTGCTCTACGACACCGACCAGGGCGGCGCGTTCTCCCATACGGTGTTCCAAGCGCCCTCGCGCGCGGGCAAGGGCGTGCTCGTGACGCCGACCGTGCACGGCAACCTGCTGGTGGGGCCGAACGCCGTGGAGCAGGGGAGCAAGGAGGACGTGTCCACGAGCGCCGAGGGCCTCGCGTTCGTGCTGGAGGCGGCGCGGCGAACGTGGCCCGATGCGGGCACGCGCGGCGTCATCGCGAACTTCGCGGGCCTGCGTGCCTCGTGCGCGGAGGGCGACTTCGTCATCGGCCAGCCGGACGACGCGCCGGGCTTCTTCAACGTGGCCTGCTTCGACTCTCCAGGCCTCACCTCGGCGCCCGCCGTGGCCGTGGACGTGGCCGCCGGCGTGGCCGGGCTGCTGGGGGCTTCGCCAAGGCCGGACTTCGACCCGCGCCGCCGGCACGCCGTTCCGTTCTCCGAGATGGGCGAGGAGGAGCGTGCCCGAGCCATCGCGGCCGATCCACGCGCCGGGCATGTGGTGTGCCGCTGCTGCGAGGTGACGGAGGCCGAGGTCGTGGCGGCGCTTCATGGCCCGGTGCCCGTGCTCTCGCTCGACGCGCTCAAATGGCGCACGCGCGCTACGATGGGGCGGTGCCACGGCGGGTTCTGCTCGCCCGAGATCGCGAAGATCGTCGCGCGCGAGACGGGCACGGCTCCGGACGCCTTGGACAAGCGGCTGCCGGGCTCGCCGCTCGTGGCCGCGGCGCAGCCGGACTATGCGGCGCTGGCGCGGATCGAAGGCGAAGGGGGCCTTGCGGCCGGCGCGCACGCGCTTTCGGGCGCGGCAGGGCGCGGCACCGACACGGTCGGGTCGCTTGCCGATGCCCCTTCCGTGGCGGGTTCCCCCTACGACGTGGTCGTGGTGGGCGGGGGCGCGGCGGGCATGGCCGCGGCGCGCGCCGCGGCTGACGCCGAAGCGCGCCGGGTGCTTTTGGTGGACCGCGAGGCGAAGCTGGGCGGCATCCTGAAGCAGTGCGTGCACAACGGATTCGGCCTGCACCGCTTCGGCGAGGAGCTCACCGGGCCGGAGTACGCCGCGCGCGAGGCCGCGGCGCTCGAAGGACGCCCGGCCGCCGTTGGCGGTGAGGCCGGGGCGCAGGATGCGCCCGGTGCGACGGCCTGCGTGGAGGTGCTGCTCGGAGCGTCGGTGCTTTCGGTAGACGCGGCGCGCGCCGATGCCGGGGAGCTTGTGGTGCGCGCAGTGAGCGGGGAGGGGGTCCACGTGCTGCGCGCCCGCGCCGTCGTGCTGGCCACGGGCTCGCGCGAGCGCGGCGCCGGCGCGCTCAACCTGGCCGGCAGCCGCCCGTCGGGCGTGTTCTCGGCCGGCAGCGCTCAGAGCTTCATGAATTTGCAGGGGTGCCTGCCGGGCCGGCGCGCCGTCATCCTGGGCTCGGGCGACATCGGCCTTATCATGGCGCGCCGCCTGGCCTCCCAGGGCGCCCAGGTCGAGGGCGTCTACGAGCTGATGCCCCATCCCTCGGGCCTGCGCCGCAACATCGTGCAGTGCCTGGACGACTTCGGCATCCCGCTGCACCTGAGCCGCACGGTCGTGCGGCTGGAGGGTGCGGGCCGGCTGGAGGCCGTGCATATCGCCCATGTCGACCCCGCCACGCTCGAGCCCGTCCCGGGTACCGAGCGGCGCGTGGCCTGCGACACCCTGCTGCTGTCCGTGGGCCTCATCCCCGAGAACGAGGTGGCGAAGACGGCCGGCGCGGCGCTCGATGCGGTGACGGGCGGCCCGCGGGTCGACAACCGGTTGGCCACCGGCGTGCCGGGGCTCTTCGCCTGCGGAAACGCGCTGCATGTGCACGACTTGGTGGACCATGCGTCCGCCGAGGGCGAGTCGGCCGGCGCGGCTGCGGCGGCCTATGCGCGCCGCGTTGCCCTCGGCGGGCATGCTGCCGGGGAGGGGGCGCGCGGTACCGCGTTGCCGGTTGCCGCCGTGACGGCCGTTCCCGTGCTCCCGGACGAGGGGGTTCGCTACGTGGTTCCCCAGGCCATCGACCCGGCCACAAGCGCCGACGAGGACGTGACGCTGTCGCTGCGCGTGTCGCGCGCCCTGCGCGGGCCGCGCTTCTTCGTGGAGGGCGTGGCCGCCGACGGGTCGGTGCGCACGGTGAAGAAAGCCAAGACCATGGTGGCGGTGCCCGCCGAGATGGTGCAGATCAAGCTATCGGGCGCCGACGTTGCGGGCCTCTCCTCGCTGCACGTGCGGGTGGAGGGGCGTCCGAACGACGAGGCGCCGCCCGTTGCGTCGCAAGCGGCGGCTTTGCAGGCCGCGCGAGGCGCCGACAAGCGGTCCGACGTGGCGGGAGGGGGAGCCGAATGATGCAGCTTGCCACCGAGATAACCACGTTCACCTGCATCTGCTGCCCGTTGGGCTGCCAGCTTGAGGTGTCTTTCGACGAGCAGGGCAGCGTGGCCGAGGTGTCCGGCAATACGTGCGGGCGCGGTGCGGCGTACGCGGAGCGCGAGGCTGCGGCGCCCGAGCGCATGGTGACGGCCGTGCTGCCCGTGGAGGGCTGCCTGGAACCCGTGAGCGTGAAGACGGCATCCCCCGTGCCGAAAGCCCGGGTGGCCGACGTGCTGGCAGCCTGCCTGTCCGCGCGCTTGGCGGCACCGGTCGCGGCGGGCGACGTCATCGTGGCCGACGCGTGCGGCACCGGCGTGGACGTCGTCGCCACGAAAAGCGTACCATAGCGGCGAGGATTGCAAAGGGCTGCCAGGAGCGAGGGCGCCGGCAGGCGAGGCGAGGGCGAAGGGGCAAGGTGGCCGCCATGGCGGACGAGGACGTGCGGGGACAGCAGGAGGAAGGGCGCGGTGCCCGCATCGCGGGGACGGCCATCGTGGCCGTGGGCGTGGTCGCGCTGATATTCGCCGCTGCCGCGGCGGCGTTCTTCCTGTTGGCCGAGCTGCTGCAGGGAGCGTGGCTCCTGGCCGGCAGCGCGCTCGTCGTGCTGGCCGGCCTCGTGTGGGCCGCCAACCGCCTGGTTCGCGTCGCCGCCAACCAGAACAAGGACCCGCTGGGGTAAGACCCTCGCCCGCGGATGGCGGAAGGGCGTCCCGGCTGGCCCATGACGGGAGGACGGCCACGGCCAGTTGGCGGTTCCGGCCAGCTGGCGGCGGGGATGCGGGTGCCTTGTCGGCGACCCGTTCCGGTGCCGGGAGAGGGTCGGGTGGACGAGATCCGGGGCTATGGCATGTTTGCCGTCCGGATAACGCAGGGCAGATTCTCCCGAACAGGTGTTTCTCTGTGATCGTTCCAATCGTGCAGGCGGAAAACATGCCATAGCCCCGGATCTCGTCCCTGTGCCTTTAGGTCGGGTATTGCCCGATGCCGCAGCTTCCGGCAGGTGCGATTCTCCTCCCTAGCGCTGCTTCCCGCGGCGCTTCGCCACGTCGGCGCGGTGGGCGCGCCCGGGCCGCAGGTCGCTGCCGCCGCGGGCGGACTTCGCCGGCGAAGATCCCTTCGCCGCCTGCTGCTTCGGCTGGGCGGGACGACCAGCCCCCTGCGCGGGCTTCCTCGACGAGGGCTGTGCCGTCGGCTGGCCTTTGCCGGCTTTCGCCATCGCGCCCGAGGCCGGCTTCTTCGGGCCCTTCTGGGCGGGGCGCTGGCGGGTCGGCTGGCCGCCTGCCACGCCGGCCGGCTTCTTCGCCGCGCGTTTCCTGCCGCCCTGCCCGCCGGTGCCGGCACCGCGACCCTGCCCGCGCCCGCCGGCATCCTGCGCCCCTTCCGCGGCGGCCTCGCGGGCGCGCTCCTTCTTGCGCTCGCGCTTCGCCATCTCGCGTGCGGCCTGGGCTATCTCGGGGTCGGTGCGCGCGGCCTTGCGCGTGGCGTGGGCAGCGGCCTCGGCCAGCGCCTCCTGCTCGTCGAACGAGGCTATCTCCATCTCGGGGATCTCGCGCTTGATGAGCTTCTGGATGTCGCGCAGCGCGTCCTCGGTCTCCGGGCTCACGAACGAGATGGCCCAGCCCTCCTCGCCGGCGCGGCCCGTGCGGCCGATGCGGTGCACGTAGTCCTCGGGCACGGTGGGCAGGTCGTAGTTGATCACATGGTCGACGCTCTCCACGTCGATGCCGCGCGCCAGCACGTCCGTGGCCACGAGCACGTCGGTGGCGCCGCTCATGAAGTTGTCGAGCGCGCGGCGGCGCTGGTTCTGGCTGCGGTCGGAGTGGATGGCCTCGGCCGTGTAGCCCGCCTTCTTCAGACGGCGGCACGTGGCGTCGGCACGGCTGCGGGTGCGGGCGAACACGATGACGCGCTCGTGCCCCTTCTCGGCCAGCACCGCCTTCAGCAGGGCCGGCTTGAGCGTCTGCGGGGCGCGGACGATGAACTGCTCCACCGTGTCGGCCGTCTCGCCCTTGTGGGCTATCTCCACCATGGCCGGGTCGTGCAGGAGCTTTCCCACGCTGCCCATGATGGAGCGGTCGATGGTGGCCGAGAACAGGAGCGTCTGCCGGCTGGCGGGCGTCGCCCCTATGATCTTGCGCATGGAGGGCAGAAAGCCCATGTCCAGCATGCGGTCCGCCTCGTCGAGCACGAGCACCTCCACGTCGCCCAGGCGCGCGGCCCCTTGGTCCATGAGGTCCACGAGGCGGCCGGGCGTGGCGATGAGCACGTCGGTGCCGTGCTTGAGCTTCTGGATCTGCGGCTCGTAGGACAGGCCGCCCACCACGGTGGCTATGCGGTGGTGGGTGGACACGGCCACGGCGGCGCACACCTCGCCGATCTGCTGCGCCAGCTCGCGCGTGGGCGTGACCACCAGCATGAGCGGCCCCTGCCCGCCCTTCGCGTGCCCGAGCCCGTCCAGGGCGGGCAGCGAGAACGCGGCCGTCTTGCCCGTGCCGGTCTTGGCGGCCGCAATGAGGTCGCGGCCCTTCAGCACCAGCGGGATGGCCTGCTCCTGCACGGGGGTGGGCATTTCATAGCCCAGACGCGCCACGGCGTCGAGGACTTCCGGGGACAGCCCCAGCTCGTTGAATTCTGCCATAGGTATCGCTTGCGTTCCTTTCGATAGTCTCGCGCGCGGCGTCGGGCCGGGCGCGTCAGCGCGTGTGCGCAGGCTTCCCGCCCCAGTAGAAGCGCAGGAAATGCTTCCTCCGCTGCGGGTCGTCGGGGCCCTTGGGGTGCGCGGCCAGCTCCAGCGTGGCACGGGCGACGTCGCGCGCGGCGTCCGGGTGGCGCAGGAAGCTGCCGTTGATCAACATGGAGCGGATGCTCTCCGGGTTCTTCTCGATGTGGCGCAGCGCGTCCAGCAGCTCGCGGGACGTGGTCACGTGCATGGCCGCGCCGAGCGAGGTGAGCATCCGCACGTTCACCTTCTCCTGGCCGTACGCGCGGCCCAGCAGCACCATGGGCACCTGCGCGCACAGGCATTCCGTGACCACGAGGCCGCCGGACTTGCAGATGACCACGTCGCTGGCCGCCATGAGCGCCGCCATGCCCTCCACGTAGTCGAGCACGCTCACGTTGGCAAGTCCCAGATCGGCGCATTCCTGCCGCAGGTGGCGGGCGTAATCGGCGTCGTTGCCGGCCACGATGACGAAGTGCATGTCCGAAAGCGCGTGGAGGTAGGGCAGCAGCTTGTCGAGCGCGTCGCGGAAGTGCACGTAGGGGCGCGGCAGCTGCGCGCCGGCCAGCGCCAGCACCACGGTCTTGTCCTGCGGCAGCCCCAGGCGCTCGCGCGTCTTGCGCTGGTCGTAGGTGCGGCGGAAGTCCTCGCGCGTGGGGATGCCCGTGATGCGGATGCCCTCCTCGGGCACGCGGCGGGGGCGCAGCGTCTCGGCCATGGGCTCGTTCGCCACGCAGAACAGGTCGGTGTAGCGGTGCGGCCAGAGGCCCTCTGTCTCGTAGTCGGTGGGCACGCACACGATGGGGAACTCCAGGCCCGAGAGCATGCGCGCGCCCACGGCCACGTTCGCCGCCGTGATGTGCGTGCACACGATGGCCAGCGGGCGCACCTCGCGCACGTGCTCGGTGAAGGCGGGGTACATGATGCGCGACCATGCGGTGCCGCCGGCCCACAAAAGGCGGCCGGTGAGCGTGAAGCGCCAGGTGAGGTCATAGATGGGACGCGTGGCCCCGGTGAAGAGCGATGCGGCATGGTCGCCGTCGAACACGATGCGGCCCCAGTCCAGGATGTCGACGACCTCTACTTCCAGGTCCTCGGGAACGGGAACGCCGGCAAGCGCGCCCTGCGGCGCATGGGGGCGGGGCGCGCCGTCTGCGTCTTCTCCGGCGCCGGCCCGGGCGGCCGCCGCCTCGTCGCGCAGCAGCTCGAAGGCCTGGGCCACGGCCATGGCCGCGCTGCGGTGGCCCGAGCCCACGGAAGCGTGCATGACGATGACGCGCGGCTTGGGCGGCGCTGCGGCCTCGTCGCCCGCGGGCTCTGCGACATCCGGCAATGCCGGCGCGGCGGCCGGCGTGTCGGCTGCATCGGAAGGCCTCGCATTTCCGACGGGGCCCGAGGGGGGCTCCTCGGCCTCGCCGGGGCGATCGATTAGGGGTTGCGGCCGAGCCGCCTTGTCCGTGTCCATGCTCCCATCATACCGCAACGTCCCCGCTTGCGGGCGATTTCCCGGTCCGCCAGCACCCGGATTCACGGAACGAGTGGAACCCTTCCGAAAGCGGGGCGCCCGATGGTTACGGATTCGTGACGGACGGCGAACGGGAAGGTGCGCGCCCGGCCGTCCGGTAAACTGGTCGCCGGCGGTACTCCGGCGCACGGGAACTCGGAAGGCACGACCGTGCGCCGGAAGCGCCATCTCTCGGCTTTGCGCGGGCCGTCTTGGAACCCGGGCCCGTTCCGATACGCGCGGGCCGCCCTGACATCCTGCTCCGACATCCGCGGCATCGCTGCGATCGGCTCTTCGATGCCTGAAAATTCACCCTTGCATTGCCGCGCTGGCTTTGCAATAATGTTCAGGCTGTTTTCCTTGGCGGAAAACGACTTCGTCCCCATAGTCTAGAGGTCAGGACGCGGCCCTTTCAAGGCTGAGACACGGGTTCGATTCCCGTTGGGGGCACCACCCTTGCAACCCGGCTACCCTCGTGGAGTCGGGTTTTCTGTTTCATGCGGAGGATGGAATGGAAATGGGAATCGACGAGAGAAAAATGCTTGGCAGGAAGATACGGGAATACCGTGAGGGGCTCGACCTCACTCGGGAGGAACTGGCCGTTGCCATAGGAAACGGCAGCAAGCAGTACGTCTCGTCTATCGAAAACGGCGCGAAGAACGTTACCATCGACGTTCTATGTCGCATCGCGTCCTCTCTTAAAGTGAGGGTAGGAGACCTCATCACATTCCAAGTCGAGATTTTATCCCCGCCGGGGGGGGGCATTGCTTCATGCATGCCTGGACGCCCGTGAAAGCCGCCTGCGTTCTCATGATCTTTACCTGGCATCTTCCAGAACGCCGGTTTTGGCGGGGAGCAGGTTCGGCAGCTGGGACACCACCACGCCTGCCAGGATGACGACGACGCCGACGGCCTGCAGGGTGCTCACGGGCTCGCCCAGCACGAACACCGAGATGAGGATGCCGCAGGGCAGCTCCGAGGACGCCATGATGGTGGACAGGCCGGTTGGCAGGTGCGGGGTGCCGATGCCGAACAGCACCACGGGGATGAGCAGGCCGAATGCACCGAGCACGAGGCCGTACTTCCAGATGCCGGCCTGCAGTGCGCCGCTTGCGAAGTAGCCGGGGCACACGGCGAAGCCGAGGATGCACGCGCCCAGGCATACGAACAGGCCGCGCTGGATGGGCGGCAGGTCCACGCCGATGCGCCCCGACAGGAACATGAACAGCGCCGTGCTCACGGCCGAGAGCAGCCCGCACGCCACGCCGAGGGGATCCATGGCGCCCGCCCCCTCCGAGAACAGCCCGCTGGCGAGCAGCGTGCCGCCCAGGATGATGGCGGCCGCCGCGAGCTCGGCCGTGCTCGGACGGCGGCGCGTGACGACGATCTGGATGACCACGCCTATCCAGGTGAACTGGAACAACAGCGTGATGGCCACGGCCACGGACAGCCTCGTGAGCGCGAAGTTGTACAGCACGCAGGTAGTGCAGGTGGTCAGGCCGAGTCCCAGCAGGCGCAGCACGCCGCGGGGGGAGAGATGCACGGGGCGTTTGCCCGCAAGCGCCAGCACCGCCAGCGCCACGGCGAACAGGAGCGTGCCGAACAGCGGCTGGCTCGCCGCGACCTGCGTCCATTGGAAGCCGTCCGCAAGCGCGAACTTCACCGTGGTGGCCATGATGCCGTAGCTGGCGCCGCCCGCGAACACGAGGGCCGAGTATTTCAAGATGTTCTTCTGCATGGACGCCATTCTAGCGCATTCCCCGCGCGGTGCGCGGTTACAATAGCGCCATGCCTTACCGAACCATCATAGCCGAAAACGCCGCTGCGGCCCTGGGCGCCGCCGTGGCCTGCGCCCGCGACCTTGCCGACGGCGGGGCCGTGCCCGCGATGCTGGTGCCCTCGCCGCCCGCCGCAGATCGG
>NZ_JAIUDM010000012.1:0-89999 GCF_030418435.1 Gordonibacter sp. RACS_AR49
GCCGAGCGCGAGCGCGCCGACGCCGACGTGGCGCGCCTTGCCGAGGAGCACGCGTCGCTCACCGAGCGCCACCGCGCGCTCGACCGCGAGGCGGCCGCGCTCACCGAGGCGCGCCGAGGTGCCGAGCGCGCGCAGGAGCAGGCGCGTCGCGAGCTCGCGGCCACGCAGGAGTCGCTGGCCAGCGGCCTGGCGCACGTGAAGCTCATCGAGGGCCACGGAAAGGAGCTGGAGCTGCAGCTCCAGCGCTCGCAGACCGATGCCGCAGCGCTTGCCGAGGCGGCCGCGGCCGCCGGCGCGGCGCTGGAGGCGCTCGCCGACCGCGAGGCGGCGGCGCGCGGGGCGGTGAGCACGGCGTTCGCCGCACGCGAGGCCGCCCGCACCGCGCTCGAGGAGGCCCGCGACGAGGCGTCGCTTTTGGCCTCGGAGATCAAGGGGCTCGAGGAGGTGGAGCGTGCGAGCGCCGCCGCAGGGCCCGCCCGCGCCTGGCTGCTCGATCACTCCGACGAGCTGTCCTGCGCCTTGGCACCGCTCTCGCACGTGCTGCGGGCCGAGGCGGGGTCGGAGGCGCTCGTGGAGCGCCTGCTGGGCGGCGACGTGGCGGCGCTGCTCGTGGACGAGACCGCTGGAGCGGCCGCCGTGGCGGCCGCGCTCGCATCCTGCGACGAGCAGGGCGAGGTCGTGCTCGTGGCCCGCGACGACGCCGCCGGGCCCGGCCACGCCGCCGACGAGCTGCCTGCACGCGCCGCCGCGTCGGCCGGGCTCGGGCGCGCGCTCGTGGACGGGCTGTCGTACCCGCCCGAGGCCGCCCGCGCCGTGGAGGCGCTGATGGGCGACGTGGTGGTGTGCGACGGCCTGGACGCTGCGCTCGCCGCCCATGCGCGCGACGCCTTCGGCGCCCGCTTCGTCACGGAGGACGGCTGCGTGGTGTGGCCCGGGGGCAAGGTGACGCTCGGCGCCGCTGCAGCCGACGATGCCGAGGGCGTGCTCGCCCGCGCCCGGCGCCTCGACGGTTTGCGGGCCCGCCTCGCCGAGGCCGACGCCGCCCGCGACTCGGCCCAGCAGGCGTCCGCCGCGGCCGAGGAGGCGCTGCGGCAGGCCCAGGGCGAGAGCCTGCGCCTGTCCCAGGAGCTGGCCGAGCTGCGCGGCAAGACGGACGCCGCCCGCGCCGACGCGCGCCGCGCCGAGGAGAAGCTGGCGGCCGTGCGGCGCGAGTTCGAGGACATCGAGCGCCAGCGCGCCGAGGCCGAGCGCACCGTGGCCGAGGCGCGGCCGTCGGTGGAGGCCCTGGAGCAGCGCCTGGCCGGCCTGGCCCAGCAGCTGGAAGACGATACGGCACGCCTCGCCGAGGCGCAGGACGCCGTGGTGCCGCTGCGGAAGCAGGCGGCCCAGGTGCGCGACGCGCTGGCAGAGGCGAAGCTCAAGGCGGCCACGCTCGCCGAGCGCGAGACGTACACGTCCCGCGTGGCGGATGCGCGCGCCCGCGAGATCGAGCAGGCGGCCGCGGCCGACGCCGATGCCCGCGAGGGTCTGCTGCGCAAAGTCGTGGCGCAGCGGCGCATCGAGCCCTTGCTCGCGATCATGGAGGAGCTCTCGGACAGCGCCCGGCGCCGTACGCGCGCGCTCGAGGAGGCTGCGAACGCCGCCCAGGACGCCGCCGGGGGCATGCACCAGGCGGCCAACGAGGCCCGTGCCGCCGCACGCTCCGCGCACGACGCGTTCGACGAGGCCAACGCCCGCATGGGCCAGGCCCGGGTCGACAAGGGCCGCCTGGAGGTGCAGGTGGAAGGGGCGGTGAACGCCATCGTCCACGACTGCAAGGTGCCGCTCGACCATGCTCTCGCGCTGCCCGCGCTAGACGACCGGGGCGCGGTGGAGGACCAGGCGTTCAAGCTGCGCCGCCGCATCGCCAACATGGGCACCATCAACCCCGATGCCGCCGACGAGTACGAGCGCCTCAAGGAGCGCTACGACTACCTGGCCGCCCAGCTGGCCGACCTCGACGGCGCGCGCCGTGCGCTCGGCAAGATCGTGCGCGTCATAGATGCCCGCATGAAGGACGACTTCGTCCGCACGTTCGACGCAGTCAGCAAGAACTTCAGCGAGATCTTCGCCGTGCTGTTCCCGGGCGGCTCGGCCGAGCTCTCGCTCGTTGACCCCGACGACCTGGAGAACACGGGCGTGGAGGTGACGGCGCAGCCGCGCGGCAAGCGCATCACGAAGATGATGCTCATGTCCGGCGGCGAGAAGTCTCTCACGGCGCTCGCGCTCTTGTTCGCGGTGTACCGCATCCGCACGACGCCGTTCTACATCCTCGACGAGGTGGAGGCCGCGCTCGACGACTCGAACCTGCGCCGCCTCACGTCGTACCTGGAATCGCTGCGCGACACCACGCAGCTCATCATGATCACGCACCAGCGGCGCACCATGGAGATGGCCGACGTGCTGTTCGGCGTGTCCATGCAGGCCGACGGCGTGACGAAGGTGGTCAGCCAGAAGCTCGAGCACGCCTTGCGCCACGCGGAATAGCGCAGCGGCCTGCGTGCGGGGAGCGGGCGATGGCCGCGCCCCCGCCGCGGCCGCTATTCCTACTTCGCGATCAGGTAGACGATGTTGGCGAGCGCCCAGACGAAGAACAGCACGCAGTTGGCCCTCGCCAGCACGTTGAGCACCTTGTTCGACAGTTTCTCGCCTTTGACCAGCACGTCCGCGTTCAGCAACGAGAAGAAGAGGATCATGAGCGAGTAGCTGTTCATGTTGCCCTCGTTGCCCGTGGCCAGCGAGTAGACGAAACCCGCCCATATGAAGGGCAGCATGACCAGGGTTATCGCCTGGAACAGGCTCGCATCCTGCCGCTTGCGAAACTCGGGGTCCTTCCGCTGCTCGAACCAGCCCTTCGCCTGCCCGCTTGCAGCAGCTTCCAAATGCTCTTCAGCCATGATGAGACGCTCCATTTCCAGATAGAGTATAGTGGGAACCGAAAGTATTCGCTTGCAAGCAGGCTGATTGTAGCATAGTATCCATCATTGATATAGTAGAGGAGCGAAATGGCGAAGAGGAGCCCGTACGAGACGGGGGAGCTGTCCGACAGCATCTTCCTCATCCTCTTGGCCACGCTCGAGCCGGTGCATGGATACCGCATCATGCAGGGCATCAAGGAGTCCACGCAGGGCACGGTGGATATCGGGCCGGCCACCATGTACACGACGCTCAAGAAGCTCAAAGGCGCGGGCTGGATCGCGGAGATCGCCGACGCGGCCGAGGGGCCCGAGGGGGAGAGCCGCATCCGCTACGCGGCAACCGACGAGGGACGCGCGGTGCTGCGGCGCGACTTCGAGCGGCGCCGACGGCTGATGGTGCTCGCCGAGGGGCTGTTGGGCGGGAAGGACGGGAGCACCGCGGACATCGGGGCGATGGGCGAGGGGGAGCATGGCGAAGACGACCTATAGAATGTGCGGGGGCCTTGCGGTGATGCCGGGCCATGACATGGCGATGCTCAAGAGGATGAGCGCGAAGGGCTGGCATGTGACAGGTGTCAACCGGGCGCTCCTGTACCGTTTCGAGCGCGGCGAGCCGCACGGCTTCGACTACGCGGTGGACTTCCAGCGCGACTTCTCGGAGGAAGCGCGGGAGCTGTACGGCCTCGGCGGCTGGGAACCCGTCGTGCTGGGGCCCGGCTGGCAGATCGTGCGCGCCGAGGCCGGCACCACGCCGCTGTACACCGACGACGACGCGGAAGCGGAGACGCTTCGGGAGAGCCGGAAGGGGCTGGGCCTGCGCGCGCTCCTCTGCGCGGTTGCCGCGGCGTTGCTCTTCGTGCTCCAGTCACGGCTTTCGGCCCAGGGCAACGAGCCGGCGTCGTGGGCCTGCCTCGCGGCGTGCATGGTCCTCGCGGCCGGCTTCGTCTTCTCGCTCTTCCCCTTCGTCGGGTATACGCGTTCCTTGCGCAAGATCCACGCCGAGCAGGAGGCGGACCCGCGCTGCTGACGTGCGGCCCCATTTGGGATACACTGTTCAGGTTGTTGAGAAAGGAGCCCGCACATGGGATTTTTCGATAGGATCAGCGAGGGGCTCTCCCGCTCGCGCGACAAGTTCAAAGAGCAGATGAACGTCCTCCTGGACCGCGGCCCGGATCTGGACGACGAGTTCTGGGATGGCCTGGAGGAGACGCTCATCCTGGCCGACATCGGGGGCGCGGCGGCCAGCGAGATCGTGGAGAATTTGCGCGACCAGGCCACGAGACGGGCGCTGCCCGATGCTTACGCCGTGCTCGACCTGCTGAACGACCAGATAGCCTCCACGTTCACGTCCGGCGGCGAGGACGTGTTCGGCGGCGGGCCGGCCGTGGTGCTGTTCGTGGGCATCAACGGCACGGGCAAGACCACCACGGTGGGCAAGCTGGCCAAGGAGGCCACGGACGCGGGCCGCACGGTGCTCCTGGGCAGCGCCGACACGTTCCGCGCGGCGGCCATCGAGCAGCTGGAGGTGTGGGCGCGGCGCGCGAACGTGCCCGTGTGCACGCGCGAGCGCGGCAGCGACCCGGCGAGCGTCTGCTACGACACCCTCGAGCGCGCCGAGCAGGAGGGCGCCGACCTCGTGCTGGTGGACACGGCCGGGCGCCTGCACACGTCGGCCGACCTCATGCGCGAGCTGGAGAAGGTGGTGGCCGTGGTGCGCAAGCGCTCGAATCTGCCCGTGTTCACCGTGCTCGTTATCGATGCCACCACCGGCCAGAACGGCCTTCAGCAGGCACGCGAGTTCGACCGCGCGCTCGATCTGGACGGCGTGATCGTCACGAAACTCGACGGCACCGCGAAGGGCGGCATCGCGCTGGCTGTGAGCCACGAGCTGGAGCTGCCCGTGCTCAAGATCGGCGTAGGAGAGGGCCTCGACGACCTCAAGGACTTCGACGCGCACGACTTCGCGCGCGCCCTCGTCGGCGACTTCGACGAGCGGGGCTAAGAGCGCATGGGGTCTGGTGCTCGGTAGAACCATGGCACTGCGAAGGCCGTATTCGTAATTGTTCGGAAGACCACCCCCAGTCGTTGAAAAGGTGAAGTTCGCGTCCGCATGCGTCGATCAAGTATAATCTCCCATTAAGCGTACGACATGACCGACCGATGGGAGCGCACTTCCATGCTCGAGAACCTCTCCGAACGCCTTCAGGGCATATTCAGCGGGCTGCGCGGCAAGGGCCGCCTGACCGAGGACGACATCAACGACGCCATGCGCGAGATCCGCATGGCGCTTCTGGAAGCCGACGTGAACTTCAAGGTGGTGAAGGGCTTCATCGCCCGCACGAAGGAGCGCTGCCTGGACGCGGAGGTGCTCGACTCGCTCACGCCGGCGCAGAACGTCATCAAGATCGTGCTCGACGAGCTCACCGAGCTCTTGGGCCGCACGGACAGCAAGCTCGTGCTCTCCAGCCGCATTCCCAACGTCATCATGCTCGTGGGCCTGCAGGGCTCCGGCAAGACGACGGCCGCCGCGAAGCTGGCCTACCGCCTGAAGCAGGAGAACCACTCGCCCTTGCTGGTGGCCTGCGACGTGTACCGTCCCGCCGCGGCCGACCAGCTGCAGACGCTCGGCGGCGAGATCGGCGTGCGGGTGTACCGCGGTGACGGCCAGGACCCGGTGCGCATCGCCACCGAGGGCATCCAGGACGCCATCGACAACCTGCGCGACGTGGTGATCGTGGACACGGCGGGCCGCCTGCACGTGGACGACGAGATGATGGACGAGGCCGAGGCCATCAAGCGTGCGGTCAAGCCCGACCAGATCCTCATGGTGGTGGACGCCATGACCGGCCAGGACGTCGTGAACGTGGCTGCCGCCTTCTCCGAGCGCGTGGACTTCGACGGCGTGATCATGTCGAAGATGGACGGCGACGCCCGCGGCGGCGGCGCGCTGTCCATCAAGCAGGTCACGGGCAAGCCCATCAAGTTCATCTCGTCCGGCGAGAAGCCGGACTCGCTCGAGGAGTTCCACCCCGACCGCATGGCGAAGCGCATCTTGGGCATGGGCGACGTGGTCAGCCTCATCGAGAGCGCCGTGAAGGTGCAACAGGAGGAGGTCGAGCAGGAGCAGGCCGAGCGCATGATGCGCGCGAACCTCACGCTCAACGACTTCATCGACATGAACCGCCAGATCCGCAAGATGGGCGGCATTTCCAAGCTGATCAGCGCATTGCCCGGCGGCGACAAGGCCATGTCGCAGGGCCAGGTGGACGAGGGCGCGCTCGACCACATGGAGGTCATCATCAACTCCATGACCAAGGCCGAGCGCGAGAAGCCCGACCTGCTGAACGGCTCGCGCCGCGCGCGCATCGCCGCCGGCGCGGGCGTGACCGTCTCGGACGTGAACCAGCTGATCAAGAAGTTCAACGAGACGAAGAAGATGATGA
Organism: Gordonibacter sp. RACS_AR49; assembly: GCF_030418435.1. Taxonomy (NCBI): domain Bacteria; kingdom Bacillati; phylum Actinomycetota; class Coriobacteriia; order Eggerthellales; family Eggerthellaceae; genus Gordonibacter; species Gordonibacter sp. RACS_AR49. The sequence continues at coordinate 6,401 of NZ_JAIUDM010000012.1, forward strand.
AGAAGATGATGCCCGCCGTGGAGGACCTGCAGGGCGGCAAAAAGGGGAAGAAGGGCAAGAAGGGCCGGCGGCGTCGCATGGGCCTGCCCGGCATGGGCGGCATGAGCATGGCCGACATCAAGAAGCTCCAAGACATGATGGGCGAATAGGCATGATGCGGCGGCAACGGGGCCGCCGCATTCGTTTGAGGAGGGGCGCTATGCAGGGTTACGAGAGCAAGGAAGCGCTGATCGCCGAGATCCGGAAGACGGCCGGGCTGTTCGCCGCGGAGTTCGACGACGTGGCCGAGGCCGACGCCGACTCGACGGTCGAGGGCGTGGACCGCACGCCGCGCGAGATGCTGGCCTACCAGCTGGGGTGGATGGGGCTGTTGCGCGGCTGGGACGCCGACGAGCTGGCCGGCATGGACGTGGCCATGCCGGCGCCCGGCTGCAAGTGGAACCAGATGGGCGTTTTGTACCAAGGCTTCTACGACGAGCATCGCGCGGAACCGTTCGAGCACCTGAAGCGGTCGTTCGAGGACGACGTGGACGCGCTCGTGCAGTGGGTCGACGGGTTCTCCGACGAGGAGCTGTTCGAGCCGGGCGGCAGGGCCTGGGCGCAGTCGACCCCTTCGAACTGGCCGGTGTGGAAATGGATTCACACGAACACCGTCGCGCCGTTCAAATCGTTCCGCAGCAAGATCCGCAAATGGAAGAAGGCGCGCGTTTAAGCGACGTCGGGCGATGCCCCGAGGGTCGCGCGCTTCTGCGTGCTGCGCTGTCAGCGGGTGTACACGCTTCTGAGCGCTTGGTCGAGCGATACGGTCTGGCGCACGGCGAACAACCGGTTGAGGTCGGCGCAGTATACGGAGGTATCATCGTCTCCGGTGTTCTTGCGGCCTTCGGTGTCCTTCTTATCCTGTGGGTCGCGCTCTTGGCCGCTTAAGTCGTTCGACGCTCTGGGTGTCCCAGTGCTTTGCGTCCCACTGTCCTGTGGTGACTCGGCCTCCTGAGTGTCCTCGTCCCAAAACGCGTCCTCGTCGGTCTCTGGGTCGCCCAGTTCGCCAGCACTAACATCGTCACCGACGCTACCGCCGCTGCTATCGCCACCTGCCGCCGAGTATCGGCCGAAGCCGCGGTACACCGTCCCGGCCGCGAAGGCGAGGAAGGCGAACGCTGCGTACGACGCGCAGCCTGACAGGACGGCGTTCGCTATGGCTAGCTCGTTGCCTGCCACGGGCACACCTTGGGTCAGCTGCGCCGACACGTTCGTCCAGGTGGCAACCGCAGCGAGAACAAAACAGGCTGCGAGGATGCCGCTGGCTGCGTACGAGGCGATGGTGAAGGCCGGGATGGTGGGCACGGCGCGAGCGCCGATGCGACCTGCGCGCTCGCGGCCCCTCATGATCGGCTCCTTCCCCGCGGAGCATTTCGGCGGGAGGTCGATCCGACAACGGATGAACCGACGTCCTCTTGGCTCACCACACCTTTCTTCAACCTCAGCACGCAGTCGGCCTTGCGGGCCAGCTCACGCGAGTGGGTGACCACCACCACGCACTTCTCCATCTTGTGGGCGCAGCTGCGCAGGATGCCGGTTATCTCGGCGGCGGTGTCTTCGTCGAGGTTGCCCGTGGGCTCGTCGGCTAGGATGACGGGCGCGTCCGTCGCCAGTGCGCGGGCGATGGCCACACGCTGCTGCTGGCCGCCCGATAGCTTCAGCACGTTTCGGCGCGCCTCCTCGCTAGTCAGTCCCAGTTCTTCCAGCAGCGGGTAGGGCGACGAGCGCGTGATGAGCGCCACGTTTTCGGCCGGAGTGAGGTAGTCGATAAGGTTGAAGCTTTGGAAGACGAACGCCACGTGATGCTTGCGGTGCTCGGCGAGTCCCGTGTCGGCAATGTCCTCGCCGCTGAAGCGGACGGTGCCGCCGTCGGGTGAGTCGAGTCCGCCCATAAGGGACAGCAGCGTGGTTTTGCCGCAGCCGGACGGGCCGAGTATCGCGTAGAGCTTTCCCGGTTCGAGCGCCAGCGACACATCGCGCAGCACGGGTTGTGCGGAGCCGTAGGAGTAACGTACGTTTTCTAGTTCCATTAGGTGCATGACAGAGTCCTTTCTAGCTCATCTTCGTGAGTATTTCTTTGGGCTTGAGGCGCAGTACCGGCAGCGCAGCCGCGGCCACCGAGCCGATGATGAGCACGCCGCCCGCCAGGTAGACGCCTACGAGCGCTGCGGGATCGATGACGACCTCAATTTTCGTCATGTCGCGGTTCTGCTCGAATTTCGGCGCCATCGAGCTTGAGTTGGCTGCCATCATGCCGTCTCCGCTGCTCGTCGGCCCCTGTGCGCCTGATCCGCCCACGTCGCCCGCCTGCTCGGTGGCGTAGTCGAGCAGCTGCGCGGCCGCCGTCTGGGCCACGAGCCCGCTCGTGAAGTACGAGGCGCCGAACGCGAGCACGGCCACGAGGGCGATCTCCACGAGGTACTGCGCGACGATGGCCCGCTTGGTCACGCCGAGCGACAGCAGCACGCCGCTCTCATGGATGCGCTCGCGCACCCGTCCGGCCAGCACGAGATAGAGGATGATCGCGCCGATGACCACCATGACCGCGATGAGCCCGGTCATGAGGCTGTCCATGTTCTCGAGCGGCTCGATGACGGAATCGACGTTGCCCGTGTCCACGTCAACCGTGAAGTCGATGGGGTCGAGGCCGTCGAGGTTCTTCACTTCCTCGACGATGCGGTTCACCTCGGCGGGATCGTCCACGTGGAAGTCCACGCGCTCGTAGCTCTCGCCGCCCGTCTCGGGGCGCACGTGCTGGATGACCTCGAGCGAGGTGAACACTGCGTTGTCGATGGACCAGTTGCTCATGACGGCGCTCGCCTTGGCGGTGGGCTCGTACAGCCCCACGATCTCGACGTCTATCTTCGTGTCTTCGGGATCGATGCCGTTCATCTGCGCTTTCGTCTCGCTCTGCTGGAGAGTGAGCCTATCGCCCACCGCGAGGCCGTTCTTCTCGGCCAGCTCCTTGCTGATGAGCGCCTTGCCGGTTTCGCCGTGCTCGAGGTGCCGCCCGTCCACGAGTTTGAGAAAGCCCTGGGCGAAGTAAGAGTCGAAAGCGGTGTCGGTTGCGCCGAAGGCGGTTGAGGTCTTGTTCATGTCGCCCGACGAGGCCAGCATCGCGCCCAGCCCTCCGCCGTCCTCCGCGTCCGATTCGACGAGATCGAGATAGGCCCCCTGCTTCTTCATGAGCACGGTGGACTGATAGGATGCGTTGTAGCCCTTGATACCGTCCACGCTTCCCATGATGCGGTCGGCCAATTCCTTCGTGATGGGCTCGCCGCGATAGAACCCCTTCGAGCCGTTCGATCCCTGCTGGACCGACTCCCATTTGCTCGCGTCGCTCGTGTTCTGCTTGAGGGCGAACGACCCGCCCAGCGCCTCGCGCACGTTGAGCTGCGCGGTTTGCGCGGCCTGTTTGATGGCCAGCCCTGACAACGCCATCGTGGCGATGACGAGCAGCAGCAGGAACAGGATGAGCGTCTTGCCCCGCTTGCGCGTGAGGTACAGCAGGGCGCGTTTGCCAAGTCCCATGAAGACTCCTTTCCGTTCGGTGGAATTCCACTATCGGCCAGAAAGGCGAGGATCCGGTTGAGCGTCGGTTTAGATTCGGTTTAGATGCTGCGGCCCTTGGGGAAGCGCGCCCAGAACGTGACGCGGTCGTTCGCACTGTCGAGCGCGAAGCGGATGCCGTAGCGGTCGAACGCCGTCTTCGCGATGTAGAGACCGAGGCCGCTGCCGCCCGTTGCGCGGTTGCGCGAGGCTTCGGCGCGGAAAAACGGCTCGAACGCGCGGGCCAGCTCGTCGTCGGAGAGTTCGATGCCCGTGTTCTCCACGACGAGCGTCCCGTCGGCGAGGCGGACGGACACCTGCGCGCCGGGCGGCGAGTACGTCACGGCGTTCCCGATGACGTTCGCCAGCGCCTTGGCCACGAGCGCGCGGTTCGCCCGGACGATGGCGTCGCCCTGCACGTCGGCGTCGAATGCGAGCCCCCGCTCGGCCGCCCGCGGCGCCCACGCGTCGACGGCCTCCTGCACGAGCGCGGCCGCCGAGACGTCCTCGCAGGCGCGGTCGATGTCGTCGGCCTCCATGCCGGCGACGAGCACGATCTCGCCGACGAGCCCTTCGAGGCGCTCGGCGGTCTCGAGCGCCACCGGCAGGTGCTTGTCGCGGTCGGCGAAGTCGCCGATACCGTACAGCATGCACTCGATCTGGGCCTTGAGGGCGCACAGGGGCGTCTTCAGCTCGTGGGACACGGCGGCGAAGAAGTCGCGGCGCTGCCGCTCGGCGCGCTTGGCATCGGCCACGTCGGCGACGAGCCGGTTGATGATGCGGCTCACGCCCCAGGCCACGAGCACGGCCGCGGCGAGGATGGCCGTGACGACGGCGGGCAGCATGCTCCAGAACGCCGAAGGCAGCTCGCCGGCGGCGGGCAGGTTGGCCACGATGGTGAGGTAGCCGCTGTCCTGGTCGGCGAACCGCACGTTGGTCGACAGGGCGACGGCCGATTCGCTTCCCGTGTCCGGCTCGGTGCCGAAACGGGACGAGTCGTTGCCCACGACGAGCACGGCGGTTGCGTTGTTCTCGATGCAGAAGTCGTAGATGGGCTGGGCCGCATCGGCGTAGGGCGTTTCGGCGAGCTGCGCGCCGAGCGCGTCGAGGCGTTCGTGCACGCGCGATGTGGCCACGTTCTCGTAGCTGGCGGGCAGCGCCACGGCCACGAGCGCGTAGATGAGCGCGCTCGTCAGCGCGAGCGCGGCGGCCACGGCCAGGAACACCTTGAGTCCGAGGCGGCGCCGTCGCCTGCTCTCGTCGCTATGCCGCCTACGCCTCTCCAAGCTTGTACCCGATCCCCCGAACGGTGGCCACGAGGCCGGCGCCGAGCTTCTTGCGGATGTTCATGACGTGGATGTTGACGATCTTCGGATCGCTGGCGAACTCGTAGTGCCACACGAGGGAGAGCAGCTCGTCGCGCGTGAACACCCGGCCGGGATGGGCGAGCAGCAGCTCGAGCACGTCGAATTCGGTGCGGGTAAGCTCCACGGGAGTTCCGCCGCGGCTCGCCGTGCGGCCGGCGGGGTCGAGCGCCACGTCGCCGCAGCGCAGCAGGCTGTCGGCGCCGTCGGCCGGGGCGTGCGCCGCCCGGCGCAGCAGGGCCTCGGCGCGCCGCAGCACCACCTTCACGGAGAACGGCTTCGTCACGTAGTCGTCGGCAAGAAGCTCGAAGCCGCGCAGCTCGTCGGACTCGGCACCGAGCGCCGTGAGCATCATGACGGGGACGTCGGATTCCTGCCGTATGAGCTCGCACACGGCGAAGCCGTCGATCTTCGGCAGCATGAGGTCGAGCACGACGAGGTCGCAAGGCCGCGCGCGGAACGCCGCGATGCCCTCCATCCCGTCGGCGGCGAGCGCCACGTCGTGGCCCGCGCTCTTGAACACCTCGGCGAGCACGGTGCGGATGGCTGGTTCGTCTTCGATGATCAGCATGTGGGCCATGGGGCACCTCCTGCGCGCATGGTATCACAGCCCCTCGCTGCTGCGCCCGAACGACACAGGTTCTGCGAACGGCTCGCCGGATCCGCGCGAAACCCCCGTCCCGCGAGGGCGGTCGGCGTCGCTCCTTGCTACAATGGAGGCGTTCCGCCCGATGCGGGGAAGGGAGCGAGGGAAGGGGAGCGATGCCGAGCGTACTCATAGTCGACGACGACGCGGATCTGTCCGCCATCGTGGCGCGCTACCTCGAAAGCGAGGGGTTCGCGGTCGTGCGCGCTGCGAGCGCCGAAGAGGCCTACGACGTGCTGGGCGCCCGTCCGTTCGACCTCGTGCTGCTCGACATCAACCTGCCGGGCGACGACGGCTTCGCGGCGTGCGAGGCCCTTCGGCGCGCGAGCGACGTGCCCATCGTGTTCGCGTCGGCGCGCACGAGCGAGACGGACCGCATCGTCGGGCTCGACACGGGCGGCGACGACTACCTGCCCAAGCCCTACTCTCTGCGCGAGCTGCTCGCGCACGTGAACGCGCTGCTCAGGCGCTCTCGGGGGCGCTCCGGCGGCGCGGGACGGCCGCTCGTCGCGGGACCGTTCGCCCTCGACGAAGCCGCCGGGACGCTCGCGAAGGACGGCGTCGTCGCGGCGCTGTCGCCCAAGGAGTTCGCGCTCGCCCGCTTCCTGATCGCGCATGAGGGCGAGACAGTGTCGAAGGAGCGCCTGCTGGCCGAGGTATGGGGCGCGTTCTCGGAGGTGGAGCCGCAGACGGTGTCGGTGCACATGAGCTGGCTGCGCGCGAAGGTGGAGGACGACCCTTCCCGCCCGGCCCACTTCAAGACCGTGCGGGGGAGGGGCTACCGCTTCGACGCCGAGGGCGGCGCGTCGTGACGGCGGCTTCGCGCGAGGGCGCGCGCATCGCGCGACGGCTCGTCGGCATCGCCGCCTCCGCGACGCTCGTCCTCGCCCTGGCGGCGTTCGCGGCCACGGCCCTGCTCGCGGGCGACGGGCCGGCCGCCGAGATGCGGGCGCAGACCGTGGAGCTGAACGCGGCCCGCGCCGAGCTGCCCGAAGGCGCGGACGTGGAGGCCGCCGACGCCGCGCTCTCGCGCGCGCAGGATGCGCTGCGAGCGGCCGCCGACGCGCGCGGCGGCCTCCCCGTCGCGCTCGTCTGGGCGCTCGCCGCGCTCGGCGCGGCATTCGCATGGGGCGTCGTCGCCTACCTCTACGTCGGTGTCGTGCGTCCCTTCATGCGGTTGGAGGCGTTCGCGCAGGACGTGGCGACGGGCAACCTCGACGCCCCGCTCGCCTATGAGCGCAGCAACCCGTTCGGCCGATTCACCTGGGCGTTCGACAACATGCGCGCAGAGATCAAACGCGCCCGCGCCGCCGAGGCCGAGGCCGTGGAGCGGGGCAAGACGGCCGTCGCCGCGCTGTCGCACGACATAAAGACGCCCATCGCGTCCATCCGCGCCTACTCCGAGGCGCTCGAGCTGGGCCTCGCGCGCACGCAAGCGGAGCGCGAGGGCTACGCGCGCACCATCGCGCGCAAGTGCGACGAGGTGACGTCGCTCACCGACGACCTGTTCCTCCACGCGCTCGCCGACCTCGACCGCATCCAGGTGCGCTGCGAGGAAGCGCCCATCGCCCGCGTCGTGGCTCGGGCGGTCGCGGACTTCGACGCGGGCGGCAGGGTGACGCTCGGGCGCCTCGACGAGGCGCAGGCGAGCTGCGACCCGAAGCGCCTCGAGCAGGCGATCGGGAACCTGTTGGCGAACGCCGCCAAGTACGCGCCCGGCGCGGACGTGGAGGTGGAGGGTGTCCTCGACACCGCCGCGCGCGCCTATCGCGTGCGCGTGCGCGACCGCGGCCCCGGCATCCCGCCCGAGGACCTGCCGTTCGTCGCCGACCGTTTCTACCGCGGCTCGAACGCCGGCGATGCGCCGGGCGCGGGCCTCGGGCTGTTCATCGTGCGCTACCTGGTTGAGCAGATGGGAGGCGGCTTAAGCCTCGAGAACGCCGAGCCCGGCCTCGCCGCCGTCCTCGAACTCCCCCTCGCATCTTAAGGACGCCTTAATGTTCGCGCGGCTACGATGCCTTCCAACGAATAGGCGAGACGAGAGGGCATCATGAAGAATCCCATCATCCAAACCGAGCGGCTGTGCAAGAGCTACGCGGCCGACGGGGTGCAGACCCACGTGCTGAGCAACGTCGACCTGACGCTCTACGAAGGCGATTTCACCGCCATCATGGGGCCGTCGGGCTCCGGCAAGTCCACGCTTCTGTACTGCCTTTCCGGCATGGACGCCCCGACGGCCGGCGACGTGCGCTATCGAGGCTCGTCCATCACCGGCTTGCGCGAGCGCGACATGGCCGAGCTGCGCGCGCAGCGCTTCGGGTTCGTGTTCCAGCAGGCTCACCTCGTGTCGAACCTCACGCTGTTCGAGAACGTGGCCGTGCCCGGCTATCTGAAGGCCGGGCGCTCGGCTGCCGACACGCGCGCGGTCGCGCAGGCGTTCGTCGAGCGCATGGGGCTCGATGCCGACGCGCATCATCTTCCCAGCCAGGCCTCCGGCGGCCAGCAGCAGCGCTGCGCCGTGGCCCGCAGCGTGGTGAACGATCCCGACATCGTGTTCGCCGACGAGCCCACCGGCGCGCTCAACCGTGCCAACACGCTCGAGGTGCTCTCGCTGCTTTGCGAGCTGAACGGCAGCGGCCAGTCGATCTGCATGGTCACGCATGACGTGCTGTGCGCCCTGCGCGCGAACCGCGTGCTGTACCTGGAGGACGGCTCGATCAAAGGCGAGCTCGAGCTGCCGGCCTTCCGCGGCGACGGCGGCGGCGCCTACCTCAAGGCCCGCGACGCCCAGGTGAACGCCTGGCTGTCGTCGCTGGCTTGGTAGGGGGGTGGACGTTATGGCGCTCATGCGCACGCTCGTCGCGGCCGGCCTCAAACGGGGGAAGGGCTCGTTCGCGGGCATCTTCCTGCTCATGGCCCTCACCGCCGCTGCGCTCACCTTCACCGTGAGCATGTACGCGGACTTGAACGCCCGCGAGGAGGCCGCGCTTGCCGAGATCGGGGCGGGCGACGTGTATGCCGTCGATATGGCGACGAACCTCACTGACGAGGTGGCCGCCGAGGTGGAGGCGCTGTCCGAGGTAAGCGAGGCGCGGGTGAACGGCGCCCTCTCCGTTCCCGTGAGGTTCTACGATGCGGGCGGCGAGGCCGTGGACAAGAACCCCACCTCGGGCACCGCGCTTGTGGCTTGGGGCGACGCCCTCGGCTTCCGCCTGTTCTCCGACGACGGGACGCATCTCGTCGACGAGGCCCGCGAGCCGGGCCCCGACGAGGTCTACGTGCCGGCGTCGCTCAAGGTCGCTCCTGGCGTTCAGGTAGGCGACGAGCTGGAAGTGCTGGTGGGCGACGAGGCACGCCGCTTCACCATCGCGGGATTCTTCGAGGATCCTCAGCTTGGCACGCCGTTTCTGGAGATGAAACGCTACGTGGTGGCGCAGGGAGCCTACGACGAGGTGGGCTCGCTCGTCGACGCGACCGTCGCGCAGGGCGGCGAACCGGCCGACGTTCTTTCTTCCTCGTCGAAGATGTCGGCGTATCGCATGGCCGAGATCAACGTGCGCTTGTCGGACGAGGCCCGCGCGACGGGCACGACCTCGACCGACCTCGCCCGGCTCATCGCGGATGAGGTGGCCTGGGCGAACACGGCAACGGGCATGTTCGCCGCCGACACGCTTGCCGGCTATGCGATGATGGTCGTGGTCATCGGCGGTGCCGTCCTGGGCGTGTTCGCGCTGCTGTTGTTCGTGATAGCGCTCGTCATCTGCACGCACGCCATCGCGACGTCCATCGAGGAGGATTACGCGGACTACGGCACGCTCAAGGCCCTCGGCTTGTCGAACCGCTCGCTGCGCGGCATGCTGGGCGTGGAGTACGTGGGCGTGAGCCTTCTGGGACTCGCGGCCGGCCTCGGGTTGGGCTGGGCGCTCGTGCCTCCCGTCCTGCCGTTCTTCGCGCAATTCACCGGCGTGCTGGCGACGAACGCAGCGCCTCCTGCGGCGGCGCTGCTCCTTTTGGCGGCGCTGCTGGCGCTGGTCGCGGCCGTCGTCGTATGCAAGACGCACAAGCTCTCGCGCATCTCGCCGCTCGTCGCTTTCCGGGGCGGCGCGGCCGACGTGACGTTCCGCAGCCGGGCTGCCCGCCCGTTGGGCGGCTCCCATCTCGGTTTGGGGTTGGCCGTGCGCGCTATCGTGTCGGCGAAGCGCCGCTACGTGGGGCTTGCGGGATGCGCGCTGGTCATGTGTGCATTCATCGTGCTCGTGTTCGGCATAGGCGGCGCGCTCGGCGGCCCGAATGCGGCGAAGGAGGCTTTCGGCATGTGGACGAGCGACGTGTCGGCCACCCTCGTCTCGCCCGACGCGAGCTTCGACGAGGTGGAGCGGGTCATCGAAGAGGTCAGCCCCATAGAGAAGTCGTGGAAGGAGTCGTTCGCCATGGTGAGCTTCGGGGGCGAGAGCCACTCGTTCGCGGGCTTGAGCGACCTTTCGCTGGTGACGGGTGTGGTGGCAGGGCGTCTGCCGATTCACGACAACGAGGCGCTCATCGGCGGAAACCTTGCGAAGTCGATGGGTCTTGGCATTGGAGACGAGCTGGCTGTCGACGGGGCGGACGGCGAGGAGCGCCGCTTCGTGGTGTGCGGGCTGCTCTCCGCCATGTTCAATGCCGGCTACGGCACCATCCTCACCTACGACGGGGTGTGCGACCTGGCCGGAAAAGGCGCGGACGTCGCCGAGACGGCGCGGCAGTACGTCCTGGCCGATCCGCAGAAGGCCGACGAGGCGCGTGCGGCCATCGAGGCGCGCTTCGGCGATGCGGTGGACGCGCGGCCTGCCGGCATGTTCAGCGATACCGAGGGCATGGTCGGCCTTATCCAGCAGCTGTTCACCATCATGGGCTTCGCCATGGCGACGGTCGCCGCGACGCTCGTGTTCCTCGCCGTGTCGCTCATCATCGGGCGCATGTTCACGGCCGAGCGTCACGACTTGGGCGTGTACCGCGCGCTCGGGTTCACGACGCGCGCGCTTCGCGTGCAGTTCGCCCTGCGCTTCTTCCTCGTGGCGCTCGCGGGCTGCTCGGCGGGCGCAACGCTGGCGGCGCTCGGCGGCAGCTGGCTCATGGGGCAGCTGTTCGGCCTCTTCGGCGTTTCGCGGTTCGCCATCGACACGAATCCGCTCATGGTAGGCGGCCTCACGCTGGGCCTTTCGACGCTGTTCCTGATCGCCGCCTACGCGAGCGCCCGCAAGGTGAAGCGCGTGGACGTGCGCAAGCTAGTGGCGGAATAGTCCTGCTCCGTCGGCTTGCCGGCCGTCGGAACCGCTCGATGCCGCGGCCGGCCGTGGCGCTCCGCCTTCGCGCGATCCCGGAGACCCGCATATCTGTTGTGCGTTTCGCCTTCGCAACCCCGCGAATCTGCCGCATCACGGCCGCCGTCGCTGATTCGCTGCGCCAACCTCGCCGGATCTTGCTTCCTCCTGCTCTCGACGGTTGCCGCCGCGTCGCGTGGACGGGGAGGCAGGGCGCGGCGCCCTCTGCTATACTGGCGCCGCATGGTGAAGCCCGCGAGAAAGGATGCGCCCATGGGCCTGGAGATTCGGCCGTACCGCGAGGAGGACCTCGCGGGAATGCTCAAGGTGTGGAACGAGGTTGTGGAGGGTGGCGAGGCCTTCCCCCAGATCGAGCCGCTCACGTTGGAGACCGCCGCGGAGTTCTTCGCGGCCCAGACGCTTTCCGTGGTGGCCGACCTCGACGGAAAGGTCATGGGCCTGTACATCCTGCACCCGAACAACGTGGGGCGCTGCGCGCACGTGGGCAACGCGAGCTACGCCGTGGCCTCGAGCGTGCGCGGGCTGGGACTCGGTCGTGCCCTTGTTGAGGACTCGCTCGCGCAGGCTGCGCGCAAGGGCTTCCGGGGCCTGCAGTTCAACGCCGTGGTGGCCGACAACGCCGGTGCCATCCACCTGTACGAGGACCTGGGCTTCACCCGCGTGGGCACCGTGCCCGGCGGCTTCGTGAACTTCATGGGCGGCTATGAGGACATCCATATCTACTACCGCGACTGCGTCGACACGCGCCGTCCCTGCTGAGGCTAGGAAGGCCCCGGTCGGGGCTGCCAGGGGGAGGGAATGGCGTCGGCTCCCCGAACCGCCCTCCCGGGCTGCCTGCCGTCCCGAGCAGCGGGCAGCCTCCCGGTCGTGGCACGCCGCGGCCTTCTCGCCCGGTTCGCCAAGCCCCCCACGTGCCGAGCGCAGGGGGAGCGCCCGAAACGTGGGCTTTTCGAGGACGTGGGGGGTCGGGGATGCTGGCTTTGCGGGGGTTCGCGTACAATAGCGGGCACTACGAGACGACAATCGCTTGTCAAACGGAAGATTACGCCGTATCATAAGCAATTGCTGTTTTGCGGGAATCGTGCGCGCGCCCAGAAGGCGCCGCCCAACCCGCCCGACCTGACGTAAGAAGCAAAAGGAGTTCACCTTCATGGCAGTCAAAATTCGCCTGGCCCGCCACGGCGCCAAGAAGCGCCCGTACTACCGCATCGTCGTCGCCGACGCGCGCTGCCCGCGCGACGGCAAGTTCATCGAGGAGGTCGGCCGCTACAACCCCTGCGCCAACCCCACGATGGTGCAGTTCGACCTGGAGAAGGTCGACCAGTGGATCAAGAACGGCGCCCAGCCCACCGACACGGTGGCGCGCCTGCTCAAGAACGCCCGCGAGAACGCGTAAGCGCCATGGCCGAGCAGACGGAAGACATCGTCGGCCTCGTCGAGTCCGTCGTGCGCCCGCTCATCGAGTTTCCCGATGAGCTGCAGATCGAGGCGAGCGATGCCGAGGACGGCTCCATCCTCGTGGAGCTCCGCGTGAACGAGGAGGATGCCGGCAAGGTCATCGGCCGCCAGGGGCGGGTCATCAAGGCCATCCGCACGCTCGCCCGTGCCGCCGCGTCGCGCACGAACACCCATGTCGAAGTGGAGCTCATCGACTAGATGCGCGCTTGGACGGACGTCGCCGTACTGGCGAGAACGAAGAACCTGCAGGGAGGGTTCGTCGCGCAGAGCGCGGCGGGCCTTCCCTTTTTGCTGTCGGAGGGCCTGGAGGTGGCCTTCGTGCCGCCCGTGTCGGACGCCCCGCGCTGCGCGCGGGTGACGACCGTGTCTGCCATCGATGACCGCACGGCCGTCGTGGCGTTCGACGCTGTGGAGGGCATCGACGCGGCCGAGGCCCTCGTAGGCTGCCACTGCCTCGTGCGCCGCGCAGACTTGCCAGAGGGGGCGCTGGACGCGCATGCCGGCACCTGGGACGGCTGGGAGGTGCACGACGCGCGCGCCGGCCTCGTGGGCACGGTGGCGGGCATCCAGGAGCTGCCGGGCCAGGACCTGCTGGAAGTCGTCCCAGCGGCCGGAGGCCGGACGGTGCTCGTGCCGCTCGTCGACGCGCTCGTGGCCGGCGTGGACGAGGAGGCGCGGCGCATCGACGTCGACCTGCCCGACGGCCTGCTCGAGCTGTAGCAGCAGCGCCGCCGTACCGCCTACCGATTGGACTTCCCATGATCATCGAGACGCTTTCGACGTTCCCTTCCATGTACGACTCCGTCATGGGCGCGTCCATGATGCGCATCGCCCAGGAGAAGGGCATCATCTCGTTCAAGGCGCACGACCTGCGCGACTGGACGCACGACCGGCACCGCACGACCGACGACGACCCTTACGGCGGCGGCGACGGCCTTGTCATGAAGTGCGAGCCCCTGTTCGAGGCTTACGACGACTTGACCTGCGGAGCCGGCGCTGACGGCGAGGCCTTGCCGTGCCCCTGCACCATCTTCCTGGCCCCGCACGGCCGGCCTTTCGACGACGCGCTGGCCTGCGAGCTGGCGCGCGAGGAGCGCCTTCTGTTCGTGTGCGGCCACTACGAGGGCATCGACGAGCGCGCCTATGCGCTGGCCGACCGCACCGTCTCGCTGGGCGACTACGTGCTCACGAGCGGCGAGCTGGCCTCCATGGTGGTCATCGACGCCGTGGTGCGCAAGCTGCCCGGCGTGCTGGGGGCGCCCACCGGCGCCCAAGGAGAGAGCTTCGCCGACGGCCTGTTGGAATACCCCCAGTACACGCGTCCGGCAACGTTCCGGGGCAGGGACGTGCCCGCCGTGCTGCTCTCGGGCGACCACGGCGCCGTGGCCCGCTGGAGGCGCGAGCAGAGCCTCGAGCGCACGGCGCGCCTGCGCCCCGACCTGCTGGACGCGGCCGACCTCTCGGACGCCGACCGCAGGTTTCTGCTACACTTGGCGGACGGAAGCGGGCGCTAGGCCCGCACGGAACAGAGGGAAGGCGGGATCATGGACCACGGCCGGCATGCGCGCACGGGCGCGCCGAGGGCGCCGCGCAGGATCGTCGCGGCGCTCTGGTGGGCAGCCTTCGTCGTTGCTTTGGCGTGGCTCCAGGTCACGTTCGTGCACCAGGCCTTCGCCGTGCCCTCTGGCTCCATGGAGAACATCATCATGACCGGCGACCGCGTCTACGCTGAGAAGGTGAGCTACCTGTTCCGCGACCCCCAGCCCGGCGACATCGTGACGTTCCAGGACCCGGAGATCCCCGGCCGCGTGCTCATCAAGCGCTGCATCGCGGTGGGCGGCCAGACGGTCGACCTCGTGGACGGGCGCGTGGTGGTGGACGGCGTGGCGCTCGACGAGCCCTACACCCGCGGCCTGCCCTCCGAGCCGCTCAAGACGGCGCTCGGCGTGGAGGTGTCCTACCCCTACACCGTGCCCGAGGGGCACCTGTGGGTCATGGGGGACAACCGCACGAACTCCAATGACTCGCGCTACTTCGGCGCCGTCGGGCGCTCGTCCGTGACCGCGCGCGGCGTGGCCGTCATCTGGCCGCTGGAGGACGCCGCCCTTATCGGGTAGGGGCGCCTGCGGGCGGAGCAACGGGCGCGCGCGGGCCGTCCGCCCGGATTTCGCCCGCTGATCGGGAATTTCTGAAGAGTTTATCGAACGCGCCGGGCGTGCTGGCGCGAAGCGCTATCATATACGCTCGTGACTTCATCCGGGCGCCCTCCGCGCCCGTTCGGAAAGGATAGACAACCTTCATGGACTCCGGGCAACACGCCGAGCCGCGCCGATCGGGCGCGTTCAGGACCATCCTCAGCCTGCTGGTCATGGTGGCCTTCATCTTCGGGCTGTCATGGGCGCTGCGCACGTTCGTATTCCAGCCCTACGAGATACCCTCCGGCTCCATGGAGAACACCATCATGACCGGCGACATGGTGTTCTCGGAGAAGATCAGCTACTACCTGCGCGACCCCCAGCCCGGCGACATCGTGACGTTCCAGGACCCGGAGATCCCCGGCCGCGTGCTCATCAAGCGCTGCATCGCGGTGGGCGGCCAGACGGTCGACCTCGTGGACGGGCGCGTGGTGGTGGACGGCGTGGCGCTCGACGAGCCCTACACCCGCGGCCTGCCCTCCGAGCCGCTCAAGACGGCGCTCGGCGTGGAGGTGTCCTACCCCTACACCGTGCCCGAGGGGCACCTGTGGGTCATGGGGGACAACCGCACGAACTCCAACGACTCGCGCTACTTCGGCGCCGTCGACGAGGACACGCTCACCGGACGCGCCGCGCTCGTGTACTGGCCGTTCAACAACTTCGGCCTGCTGGACTAGCAGGCCCGCACCCAGGGATCGAAGCCGCCTCGCGCGACTGCATAGGATAGGGAAGACAAGGAGAGCCATGCCAACCGAAACCGAGCCCGCCGCCCGTGCGGCGGGGCAGGCGGCCGCCGAGGCGCTGCCGCCCACGTTCCAAGACGTCATCATGAGCCTGCAGCGCTACTGGGCGGGCGCGGGCTGCGTCATCCTGCAGCCCTACGACAACGAGGTGGGCGCCGGCACGAACGCCCCGGCCACCACGCTGCGCTCGCTGGGCCCCGACACGTGGCGCACCGCCTACGTGCAGGGCTGCCGCCGTCCCACGGACGGCCGCTACGGCGAGAACCCGAACCGCACGCAGCACTACTTCCAGTTCCAGGTGCTCATGAAGCCCTCGCCCGACGACATCCAGGAGATGTATCTGGGGTCGCTGCGCGCCATCGGCATCGACGTGGACGCGCACGACGTGCGCTTCGTGGAGGACGACTGGGAGAGCCCGACGCTCGGCGCGTGGGGGCTGGGCTGGGAAGTGTGGATCGACGGCATGGAGGTGACGCAGTTCACCTACTTCCAGCAGGTGGGCGGCTTCGAGTGCAACCCCGTGCCCGTGGAGATCGCCTACGGCCTGGAGCGCCTGACCATGTTCGTGCAGGGCGTGGACTCCATGTTCGACATCGTGTGGAGCCGCGGCGCCGACGGCGTCACGTTCACGTACGGCGACGTGTACCTGGAGAACGAGCGCCAGTACTCCACGTTCAACTTCGAGGTGGCCGACACCGATTTCCTGTTCCAGGAGTTCAACGACCGCGAGGAGGAGTGCAAGCGCACGCTCGCGGCGAACCTGCCGCTGCCGGCCTACGACAGCGTGCTCAAGTGCTGCCACACGTTCAACCTGCTGGACGCCCGCGGCGTGATATCTGCCACGGAGCGCATGGCCTACATCCTGCGCGTGCGCACGCTGGCAAAGGCCGTGTGCGCGAGCTACATGGAGCACGTGGTGGGCATGAAGCCCGCCGAGGAAGGGGAGGAGGCCGACCGTGGCTAGCCTGCATACGCTCGCCTTCGAGATAGGCACCGAGGAGATTCCCGCGTTCGACCTGCACAAGGCCACGGGCCAGCTGGAGAAGCTCGTGCCCGAGGCGCTCGACGCCGTGCGCATCCCGCACGGGACCGTGTCCGTGCACACCACGCCCCGCCGCCTCATCGTGCTGGCAGAGGACGTGGCCGACGAGACCGAGGCGCTCCAGGAGGTGTTCCGCGGCCCGTCCGCCAAGATCGCGTTCGACGCCGAGGGCAACCCGACGAAGGCCGCCATCGGCTTCGCGCGCGGCAAGGGCCTGGACGTGGAAGCGCTCGAGCGCCGCGAGGAGAACGGCGCCGAGTACGTGTTCGCTGAGCGCAGCGTGCCCGCCCGCGACGTGGCGGAGCTTTTGCCCGGCGTGCTGGAGGGCGTGATCACCGGCATCTCCTGGCCGAAGTCGTGCCGCTGGGGCACCCGCAGCGAGTTCTTCTCGCGCCCGGTGCGCTGGCTCGTGGCCCTGCTCGACGAGCGCGTGGTGCCCGTGGAGTTCGCGGGCCTCACGGCCGGCAGGCTCACGCGCGGCCACCGCTTCCTGGCCCCCGGCCCGCACGAGGTGGCCGCGGCCGCCGACCTGCTCCCCGTGGTGGAGGGCGCCTTCGTGGTGACGAGCGAGCAGGCGCGCGAGCAGCGCATCCGCGCAGGCGTGGCGGAGGCGGAGGCCCAGACGGGCTACCGTGCCGAGCTGCCCGAGAAGACGCTTCTGGAGGTGGTGAACCTCTCCGAGTATCCCACGGTGCTCGTGGGCACGTTCGACGAGGAGTTCCTGCGCGTTCCCGAGGAGATCATCGTGGACGCCATGCTCATGCACCAGCGCTACTTCCCGCTGTACGACGGGGAGGGCAGGCTCACGAACAAGTTCATCGTCGTGACGAACGGCGACCCGGCGCATGCCGCCACCATCATCGACGGCAACGAGCGCGTGGTGCGCGCGCGCCTGTCCGATGCGAAGTTCTTCTACGAGGAGGACCTGAAGCACCCGCTGGAGACGTACGTCGACCGCCTGGACGAGGTGGTGTTCCAGGAGGTGCTCGGCACCATGAAGGACAAGACCGACCGCATCGCGGCGCTGGCGCGCCACCTGGCCGCCGACGCGCAGCTGGGCGCGGCGGACGCCGCCGATGCCGAGCGCGCCGCGTACCTGGCGAAGGCCGACCTCGTGACGAACGCCGTGGTGGAGTTCACGAGCGTGCAGGGCGTCATGGGCTCGTACTACGCCGAGGCGTCGGGCGAGAACGAGCAGGTGGCCCGCGCCATCGCCGACCACTACCGCCCGCGCTTCTCCGGCGACGAGCCGCCTGCGTCCGACGTGGGGCGCGTCGTGGCCATGGCCGACAAGCTGGACACCATCTGCGGCCTGTTCGCCGTGGGCCAGGGCCCCACGGGCTCGTCAGACCCGTTCGCGCTGCGCCGCAGCGCCATCGGCATCGTGGCCATGCTGGAGGCCGGCCTGCCCGTGTCGCTCATGGGGGCCGTGGACGCCTCGCTCGCCACGTACGCGGATGCCGGCATCGGCTTCGATCGCGACGACGTGCGTGCCCAGGTGGCCGACTTCTTCGTCACGCGCACGAAGGTCATGCTGCGCGACTCCGGCGCGTCCCCCGACGCCATCGACGCCGTGCTGGCGGCAGGCGTGGAGGAGCCGGCCCAGGTCATCGCCCGCGTGCGCGCCCTCGAGGCCGCCCGCACCGGCGAGCGCGAGGCGTTCGACGATCTGGCCACGGCCTACGCGCGCGCCAACAACCTGCGCGACGCGGAGCTGGGCGAGGAGGTGGACGAGGCCCTGATGGGCGACGCCGAGCGCGCCCTCGCGTCCGCCGCGCGCGACGTGGAGTCGCAGGTGGCCGCCGCGCTCGCCGCCGACGACTACGCGGCGGCCCTCGCGGCGCTCGCCGACTTGCGCGCGCCCATCGACGCCTTCTTCGCCGACGTCCTCGTCATGGACGAGGACGAGGCCGTGCGGGCGAACCGCCTGCGCCTGCTGAACCGCTTCGTGGGCGTGTTCACGGACGTGGCCGACTTCGGCAAGATGGCGAAGGGCGGCAAGTAGCGCCATGGACGACCTCGTCTCGTACGGCACGCCGAGCGCCGGCCCCGGGGGCCTCCCCACCATACACGTGGTCAGCGACTCGGTGGGCCTCACGGCCCAGGCGGTGGCCCGCGCGGCCGCCGCCCAGTTCGGGGTCACGAACCCCGCCATCGAAGTGCTGCCGAAGGTGCGCACGTTCGAGGAGATCAAGTCCTTCATCGACGAGCACGGCGCCGTCCACCGGCAGAACTCGGGCGACGGGCGCATGCTCGTGTTCTACACGCTGGTGAACGGTCATCTGGCGGGCCAGCTGGCTGCCTATGCGGCAGCTCGCGACGACATCGTGGCGGTGGACCTCATGACCGACGCCATCGGGGCCATCGCGCGCATGACGGGGCGCGATCCGTCCACTAAGCCCGGCGGCCTGCACGTGGCCGACCAGTACTACTTCAAGCGCATCGAGGCCATCGAGTTCACCATCGCCCACGACGACGGGCGCAACCCGCAGGAGCTCTCCCAGGCCGACATCGTGCTCTTGGGCGTGTCGCGCTCGTCGAAGACGCCCACGTCCATCTACCTGGCGCAGCAGGGCTACAAGGTGTCGAACATTCCGCTCGACCCCGCCACCGAGCCGCCGCGCGAGCTGCTCGACGTGGAGCGCACGAGGCTGTTCGGGCTCATGACCACGGCCGAGGTGCTCATCGGCATCCGCCAGCGCCGCCTGGGCAATGCGAGCGTGGTGGCGTCGAGCTACGCGGATCCCGAGTACGTGTACCAGGATCTCGAGAAGGCCCGTGCGCTCATGCGCAAACTCGGCTGTATTGTCATCCACACCGAAAATCGCGCCGTTGAGGAAACGGCTCAAGAAATTTTGCGCTACTATGAGCGCGCCCACCCTCCATCCGCTGATATGATGGGCTAGGCCTGCGAACCAGCAAGGGGTTCGGTACTCTGTACGATTGAAACGTCGCGTTTAAGGAGAAAAAGGTGACCGAAGAAGTCAAACGAGTCTATGCATTCGGCAAAGACGCTCAGGGCAACAACGTAACCGAGGGCAACACGCACATGAAGGCGCAGCTGGGCGGCAAGGGCGCCAACCTCGCCGAGATGGCCAACATCGGGCTGCCCGTGCCTCCCGGCTTCACCATCACGTGCCAGACCTGCATGGAGTACGCCAACGCCGACAACACGTGGCCCGAGGGCGCGCTCGACACCATCCAGTCCTACCGCGAGGACCTCGAGGCCCGCATGGGCAAGAAGATCGGCGATGCGGCCGACCCGCTGCTCGTGTCCGTGCGCTCCGGCGCGCCGATGTCCATGCCCGGCATGATGGACACGGTGCTGAACCTCGGCCTGAACGACGAGTCCATCAACGGCCTCATCGCCCAGACCGAGAACCCGCGCTTCGCCTGGGACTCCTACCGCCGCTTCATCCAGATGTTCTCCAACGTGGTCATGGGGCTTGACGGCGACCTGTTCGAGAACGCCATCACGTCCATGAAGAACGTGCGCGGCGCCGCCTCCGACACCGACCTCTCGGCCGACGACCTCAAGGAGCTCGTGGCCGAGTTCAAGCAGATCTTCTCCGAGAACGTGTCCGCCGAGGAGTACCCGAGCCTCGTGGTGGACGGCTCCGTGCAGTTCCCGCAGGACCCGAGCGCGCAGCTGCAGCTGGCCATCGAGGCCGTGTTCGGCAGCTGGAACAACCCGCGCGCGGTCCTCTACCGCAAGCAGAACAAGATCGCCGACGACCTGGGCACCGCCGTGAACGTGCAGTCCATGGTGTTCGGCAACAAGGGCAACACGTCGGCCACGGGCGTGGCGTTCACGCGCAACCCTGCCAACGGCGAGAAGGAGTTCTACGGCGACTACCTGGTGAACGCCCAGGGCGAGGACGTGGTGGCCGGCATCCGCAACACGAGCCCCATCGCCGACCTCAAGCACGTGGAGGGCCTGGAAGAGGCCGGCCGCGAGCTGGAAGAGGTGTTCGTCACGCTGGAGAACCACTTCCGCGACATGTGCGACATCGAGTTCACCATCGAGCAGGGCAAGCTCTGGATGCTCCAGACCCGCGTGGGCAAGCGCACCGCCGCCGCCGCGCTGCACATCGCCATCGAGATGGAGAAGGAGGGCCTCATCTCCAAGGAGGAGGCCGTCATGCGCGTCGACCCCGAGCAGCTCGACCAGCTGCTGCACCCGCAGTTCGACAAGAACGCCTCCTACGACGTGGTGGCCAAGGGCCTGAACGCGTCCCCCGGCGCCGCCGTGGGCGAGGCCGTGTTCTCGGCCGCCGACGCCGTGGCCGTCACCGAGGCCGGCCGCAAGTGCGTGCTCGTGCGCTGGGAGACGAACCCCGACGACCTGGCCGGCATGATCGCCGCCGAGGGCATCCTCACGTCGCATGGCGGCAAGACGAGCCACGCGGCCGTCATCGCCCGCGGCATGGGCGCGCCGTGCGTCTGCGGCGTGGAGGCCCTGAAGATCGACGCCGAGAAGAAGGAAGCGGCCGTGGCCGGCACGGACATCGTCATCCGCGAGGGCGACATGGTCTCCATCGACGGCACGACGGGCTCCGTGGTGCTGGGCGCCGTGGATCTCGTACTGCCCGAGCTCACCGGCGACCTGGACACCATCCTGGAGTGGGCCGACGAGTTCCGCACCATGGGCGTGCGCGCCAATGCCGACAACCCCGAGGACGCGGAGCTCTCCCGCAGCTTCGGCGCCGAGGGCATCGGGCTCTGCCGTACCGAGCACATGTTCCTGGGCGACCGCAAGCAGATCATCCAGTCCTTCATCCTGAACGACGAGCCGGCCATCCGCGAGAAGGCGCTCGCCGACCTGCTGGAGGCCCAGACGGGCGACTTCTACGGCATGTTCAAGGCCATGGACGGGCTGCCGGTCATCGTGCGCCTGCTCGATCCGCCGCTGCACGAGTTCCTGGAGAGCCCGCGCGACCTGGAGGTGGAGATCGCGCGCCTGGAGGCGTCGGGCACGCCGGCCGCCGAGCTCGCCGACAAGCGCCAGCTGCTGAGCCTGGTGGACGCCATGGCCGAGGCGAACCCGATGCTCGGCCTGCGCGGTTGCCGCCTGGCCATCCTCTACCCGGAGCTGCCGGCCATGCAGACGCGCGCCATCGCCACCGCCGCCGCCCGCCTGAAGAAGGAGGGCCTGGACCCCGAGCCCGAGATCATGATCCCGCTCGTGAGCGTGCTTCCCGAGCTGGAGACGCTGCGCGGCGAGGTTGAGGCCGTCATCGCCGAGGTGTGCGAGGCCGAGGGCGTGGAGCTGGACATCCCCATCGGCACGATGATCGAGCTGCCGCGCGCGGCCGTCACCGCCGACGAGATAGCCACCCAGGCCGACTTCTTCAGCTTCGGCACGAACGACCTGACCCAGACGACGTTCGGCTTCAGCCGTGACGACGTGGAAGCCAAGTTCATCCCGCGCTACCTGGAGCGCCGCATCCTGCCGTGCAACCCGTTCGAGACGGTCGATGCCGGCGTGGCCGCGCTCGTGGACATGGGCTGCACGAAGGGCCGCGCCACGAACCCGGACATCCAGCTGGGCGTGTGCGGCGAGCACGGCGGCGACCCCGACTCCGTGAAGACGTTCCACAAGATCGGCCTCACCTACGTGAGCTGCTCGCCCTACCGCGTGCCGCTCGCGCGCCTCGCCGCCGGCCAGGCGGCGCTGGCCGAGAAGATGGGCGACCACCGCGACATGTAGGCCGTTCGCCAGCACCCGGCACCTCACGGAGGGCCCGCAGCTGCGGGCCCTCCGCCGTTTTCGGGAAGCGCGCCCACGCAGCTGCGCGCGGACGGCGGGGAGGGCGGCCGGTTCCGAAGGCCGCGAGGTCGCTTTCGTCCGGGTGCGGCGGCGCGTGGGCGCCCAGGCTATACTCCCGATGACCCCGCCTCTCCAAGGAGGCGGGGAGTGCTCGCCCGGCCGGGGAGCGGTGGCTCACCACTCACCTGCCGGCGAAGGGGACGTCGTCTTCCTCCTCCTGCCTTGCGGACGGAGGCTGCGGGAGGATGGCGGCCTGCCCGATGAGCTCCGCTGCGCGGGCGGGATCGCCGACGAGCCAAACGCGGTCGCCGGCGAACAGCCGCGTGTTGCGGGAGGGCTTCATCCTCAGGAGCGCCTCGTGCTCGTGGGCCACGACCAGGCTGCCGAAAGTGCCCTTGAAGTCATTCGCGGCTATGGTCTTGCCTGCGAAGGGAGAGCCGGCCTCAACGTCGAGCGCGAAGCAGGCGGCGTCGAAGCGCGCCGGGCCGTGCGCGAGGTAGGTGTCGAGCATGGCGCTCTCGGCCTCGTCCTCTTCGAGCGAGCCGTCCTTGAGCATGCTCTGCAGGTAGGCGTCCACCTCGGCCTCGGTGCCGAGGAACGCCAGCACGTCGCCCTCGCGCACGCCGAGGGGGTCTTCCGGGTCGTTGATGCGTCGCGTCAGCTCCTCCTTCGAAAGGCGTGCTACCTCGTCCTCTCCCACCCGCCGGCCGTCGCGCACGATGGCCATGAGGTCCAGGTTGTGCGCGATGCCGAACATCACGTCGGTGGAGCGCTCGGAGCCGAGCAGCCTGAGCGTGCGGGACGCCTCCACCTCCACGGCGTACAGGTGCTTTTCCACCCAGTTGGCATGATCCTCGTGGGAGAGGCTCGCCCGGCGCTCGGCCAGCACGCTTTCCTTGAGGTTGCCGGTGAAGCTCGTTTCCAGCTTGAGGAACAGCGAGTGCAGCGTGCGCGAGCGGCCGAGCACGAGGGTGCAGGCAATGCCGAGGAGCGCCATCCACGCGAGGTTGTCCGCTCCGGCCGCGTAGGCGATGAACAGGACCGACCCGAACGAGACGGCGATGCCCGCCGTCGAGAGCGCCACGAGGGCGGGGCGGTTGCGCCGGCGGCGCATCCACAGCGCGCCGAACTCGTTCTTGCGCCACGTGTAGAACAGGTTCGCCATGAAGATGCCCGTGACGAGGATGCCGAGGACCGCCATGCCCACGGTCAGCAAGGGCGCGGGCGCTATGCCGTGCAAGAGGCGCGGCACCATCCTCACGAGCACCTCCACCGAGGCCACGGCGCTGAGCACCACGAGCCCCGCCTTGAAGAACCAGCGCTTCAGGTAGTCGCGCCACAGGTTCTCGCCCTCGTCGTCGGCATCTTCCTCGGCCGCCTCTGCGCGCCGCTCGAGGAAGGCGAGCGCTCGTGCGGGCAGCGCGCGCACGAGCAGGCGGTAGACGCGCTCGGAATTGCGCACGAGCAGGGGCGAGGCGAGCGAAGTGACCACCGATACCGTGACGATGACGGGGTAGAGGAAATCCGCGGTCGCGCCGAGCGAGAGCCCGAGCGCTGCAATGATGAACGAGAACTCGCCGATCTGGGCGAGGCTCAAGCCCGCCTTCACCGCCGTCCTGAGCGACTGGCCGGACAAGAGCGCGCCCAGGCAGCAGAAAAGCGAGCGGCCCGCCACCGTCACGACGGCCAGCAGCACGACCGCTCCCAGGTTGTCGAGCACGGCCAAGGGCGCTACCAGCATGCCCACCGAAACGAAGAACACGGCGCCGAACAGGTCCTTGAGCGGTTTGAACAGGGCTGCGATGCGCGGGGCCTGCACGGTTCCCGCGAGGATCGACCCGGCCATGAACGCGCCGAGGGCCGAGGAGAACCCGATGCCCACGGCGAGCGCCGCCATGCCGAAGCACAGCGCGATAGAGGCGACGAGCAGTATCTCGTCGTTAACCGTGTCGCGGATGCGCTTGAGGGCGCTCGGCACCACGATGACGCTCGGCGCGAACCATACGATGAGGTAGAGGGCCATGCGGCCGATCTTGAGTGCGACGTCCGCCGGGTCGGCGCCGGCGCCGGCGCCGACCGTGGAGAGCACTGCGAGCAGGAACACGGCCGCGATATCCTCGATGACGAGGACGCCGAACACGAGCTCGGCGAAGCCCTGGCCCTTGATCCCCAGGTCGGTGAACGTCTTCACGATGATGGACGACGACGAGATGGCGAGCATCCCGCCGAGGAACAGGCTCATGACGAACGGCCAGCCCAGAAGCGTGCCCACGATCAGCCCGAGCGCGATCATGAGCGACATCTCGGTGGCGGCGGTCACGATGGCAGGACGGCCCACGGTGGTGAGCTTGAGCACGCTGAACTCCAACCCCAGGCCGAACATGAGGAATATGACGCCGATGTCCGACCACGTGGTAATGCTGGCCGTGTCCACCACGGTGGGCACCCATACGATGGCCGGGCCCACGAGGAAGCCCGCCAGCACGTAGCCCACCACGAGCGGCAGCCTGAAGCGCCGGCACGCGATGGTTACGACCGCCGCCACCGCGAGGATGAGGGCGAGGTCGGTGATGAGCTGCGGCAGGTTCTGCATGGGTTCCTTCCTGGGCGGGGGGTGCCCGGCGTCGCAGGAGCGCGGCATCCAACCACCCTATTCTAGCAGGTCGATGCTCCTTGCGCCCCGCCGCATCTCGTGCCGCGGCGTCGCTGACCGATCGGAGCGCATGCCGATCGGTGTCCCGCACGTGCGCCTTGCCGACAGCGGGCCGCGGCCAGGCAGTAAGGGGGGCGGCAAGGGCGAGGAGGTCCTCTCACCGGTCCCGTGCCACCGAAAGAAGGAGCCCGCCGGGAACGGCGGGCTCTAGGGAGCGGGTCGGTTCGCTGGTCGGATCCGGAGGAGCTTACGCTCCCTGCGGGGCGGCGTCGTCCAGGTCGGGCTTGGGATCGCTCGGCAGCTGCGGCGCGTCCTCGCGACGGGCCATGGCCTGGTCGTAGTCGCGCGTTCCCACGAACACCTCGTTCAGGTACGGGTTCACCTTGAGCTTCCTGGCGCGGTACATGATGTAGGCGAAGGCGGCCACGTTGGCGACGAGGGCGATCACCGACACCACGAGGTTCACGTTCGGGTTGTTCACCGACTGCACGCTGAACACGATGTAGTCCTGGAACGCGGGGAACACCTGCGCGAACATGCACCAGATGGCCAGCGTGAACGCGCGGTTCTGGATCCAGCCGCCCTTGTTCCAGAACATGGCCGCCACGGTGGGGGCCAGAAGCAGCGCGAGGCCGCAGTAGAACGAGTGCGTGGGCAGGCAGTTGTAGGTATAGCAGAAGTTCCACAGGTCGTAGGCCAGGATGAACACCCACGTCATGTCGGGCCACAGCATGTCCTGCTTCTTCTTGGACACGTAGATGCCGAACCAGCCGGTCATGCAGGCGATGTTGATGAGGCCCGCCACGCCGTTGAACACGTTGTGCCAGCCGCCGTAGAGCGTGACGCCCTCGGAGGACACCCAGGTGGTGCCGAACGCGCGGAAGGCGCTCTCGAAGTCGCTCACCACGGCGATGAGGATGTTGATGGCCACGATGACGAACGGGAAGCACTTGAACCAGTGCGACTTGCCGATCTTGCCCCACCGGTACTTGAGCGCCATGAAGCCGATGCACCCGATGGTGGCGGCGTAGAGCTTCGCGTAGTGGAACCAGCTGTTCATGTGCAGGTACGTGGGGTTGTTGAGCGCCCAGTCGGCGCCCATGCCGGCGCCGACGTAGATGGCGACGAAGTACGCCGTGAGCGCCAGCGGCACGCCGATGAAGCAGACGGTGCCGCCGATCTTCGAGCGTCGCGCGACCTCGTTGATCAGGATGAGGCCGATGAACACCATGGCCCAGCCGAGCCACTGGTACAGGGCGTTCTCCCCGTAAACTTGGAACAACATGGAAACCCTCCTTTGTTCGGGTATGCTTCGCACAGGCCGCCTTCCGGCCTGCTGATTCCTAAGATGAGATGGTCGCGTGCCCTTGATGTGCCCGAGGCGCCGCGTGCGGCTAGCTTCCGCCGGGCGGGCTCGCGTCGCCGCGGTCCATGTGCAGGGTCTGGGCGATGAGGTCCTTCAGCACCTCGTCGCTGGCGTCGGGGTGCGTGCGCAGGTAGCCCACGATCCCCAGGATGAGCACGTAGAACGTCTCGTAGACGTGCTCGATGCGTATCTCGTGGAGCGCACCGTAGTCGCGCACCGTCGTCTCCACGATGTAGGAGGCCACGCGATCGGCCACGCGGTTCACGAAGTCGATGTAGAGCGCTGCGTTCTCGCGCGAGGCGAGCGAGCGGCGGAAGGCGTCGTGCTCGAACACGCCCAGCCGCATGAGCCTCACGACGCTGGCGAGCGCGCTCTCGATGTCGCCGGGATGGCGCTGCGCGTTCCAGTAGTGTGTCGCCTCGATGAAGTCCGCCACGTAATCGTCGAGCACGGCCGAGGTCACGGCCTCCTTGTCGGGGAAGTAGTGGTAGAACAGCGAGCGCGTCACGCCCACGCGGTTCGTGATGTCCTGGACGGAGGTCTTCGAGAGGCCCTGCTCCTCGTACAGCTCGCGGGCGGCGGCCACGATGTCGGCGCGCCGTTCGGCCGATGCCGCGTTGCGTGCTTTGTCGCCTGCGGTTTCCATGCTGCCCTCCTTGCGCTGCGCGGACCGGCTGCCCGGCGCGCCGGGCGTTCCGCGCCTGATCTGTCCGACCCCTGATGAGCGCAGCATACGCCCCTCGTTGACGGAGCGTCAATAGACAGTTTCGACGATTCGTCAACCCGTTGGGAGGGCAACGGGAGCGGCTCGGCGCGGCTGGCGCGGAGCGGTTGCTGACGGATGGCGCGCTGCCGTCAACGGCGGCTTCCGCATACCCTCGAAAGGTGCTAGCATGCGCCCAAGAAGTTCAGAAATGTAATAAAAAAGAAACACAATTGAAGCAAAAAAAGGAGCGGAGGAGGGAGACCATGGAAGAGAAGCAGGGGGCGGAGGCCCGCAGGGACGCAGTGGGAACGCCCGAGGTCCGAGCCGGCGCATCGCACGAGGCCGGAGAGCCGGCAGGCAGGCGGCGCGGGAGGCGCTGGCCGATCGTCGTTGGCGTGGTGGCGGTGGTGCTGGTTGCCGCCGGGGCCGGGTTCTGGGCCTGGCACGAGCAGCCGGGCTTCTGCAACGCCGTCTGCCACGACCCGATGGACGCCTACGTGGAGGGCTACTACGAAGACGCCGCGCTCATGGCGAACGAGCACGCCCGCGCCGACGTCACGTGCCTTCAGTGCCACGAGGCGAACATCGAGGAGCAGGTGACGGAAGGGCTTGCCTGGGTGCGCGGAGACTTCGCCACCGACGAGTCGGGGCATCTGACCGTCCAGGGCGTGACGGCCGACAAGAAGATGTGCGCGACGGGCGGGTGCCATGACTGGGAGGACGTGAAGGCGGCCACCGAGGACTGGGGCGGCGAGGCGGGCGTGAACCCGCACGCGTCCCACCAGGGCGAGGCCATCGACTGCAGCAACTGCCACGGTGCCCACGGCCCGTCGTATATGTACTGCAACGCCTGCCACGACTACGACGTGCCCGCCGGCTGGGAAAGCCCCCGATAGGGTGCGTGAGAAGGAGGAAGCGATGATGAGGAAGACGGCAACGGCCGTATGCGGGGCAGCCATGCTCGCGATGGGCATGACGGGCTGCGCCTCGACCTTCGAGGGGTCGGGGTCGAAGGACGCGGCGAGCGCCGAGCAACTGGCGATGCGCCTCGACGACCCGTGGGCGCAGGAGGCATCGTCCGACGCGCGGGCGAAGGCCGAAGGGACGCTCGCCGACGGCGTGTACACAGGCGAGGGCAAGGGGATGGAAGGCCCCATCACCGTCACCTTGCTCGTGCAGGACAACCGCATCTCGTGCTTGGAGACGACCCAGGAGGGCGAGAGCCAGAGCCGCGGCGGCTACGAGGCCATCCGCGACGGCAAGTTCGCGACCATGATCGAGGCCGTGCAGGGGGCCGACATCGATGCGGTGAGCGGCGCCACCATCACCACGGCGGGCGTCAAGCAGGCGGTGGAGGACGCGCTCTCGCAGGCGGAGGCCGCAGCTGCGGGCGCGACCGCGAGCCAGGGAGGAGAGGCGAGATGAGCGAGAGCATGAAGAAGGGCGCGCGGGGCCTCACCCGGCGCGGCTTCCTTGCGGGGGCGGCGGCCGCCCTGGGCGGCACGGCGGCCGCTGCGGCCATGCCGGGGGCTGCCTTTGCCGTGCAGGAGGGAGTCATCGGCGACTGGGCGGCCGACGGCTCGAAAGACGTGTCCGTGCCGCCAAGCGCCGCCACGAACGCCTCGTGGTCGGACGGCACGTACCGCGAGCACAACGGCGCGGCCTTCCCGGCCGACGACGCGAGTCCCATCCCGCCGCGCGCGGTTCCCGCCACGTGGGACTACGAGTGCGACATCTGCGTGGTGGGCGCGGGCGGCGGCGGGCTGAACGCGGCGGCACGCGCGGCCGAGCAGGGCGCGCGGACCATCTGCGTCGAGGCCCTGGGCCTGCACGGCGGCAACGCCCAGGAGGCCGGCATGTGCGCCATCCTCGGCGGCTCGAAGCTGCAGGAGTCCAAGCGCTTCGCCTTCCCCAGCTACCCCTTCGACGCGCGCAAGCTGGCCGACTGGGCCATCGACGAGTACCACTACGCCTGCGACCCGCTGCTCATCCACCGCATCGCCGAGGCGGGCGGGAAGTGCATCGACTGGATGGCCGACTGCGGCGTGCGCTGGCGCTTGGGCGAGGTGCCGGTGTACGTGGCGCCGAAGAACTCGACGCTCGACCACCACGTGCTGAAGATGAAGGACGCCACCGACGCCATGTTCAGCTTCGGCCAGAAGCACGGCGTGCAGTACCTCTTCCAGAGCCCGGCCGAGGCGCTCGTGCAGGACGGCGACGGGAGGATCGTGGGCGTGGTGGTGCGCGAGGGTTACGGCGAGGAGAAGTACATCCACGCCGAGCGCGCTGTCATCCTCACGGCGGGCGGGTTCTGCAACAACAAGGCACTCTTGCAGCGCTACATCCCCACGGCGGCCATGGGCTGCGCCTCGAGCTACCTCACGGCGGGCGAGACCGGCGAGTGCTTCCGCATGGGCCTGGGCGTGAACGCCGACGTGTCGGGCTTCAACAGCTCGGCGAGCTTCGACGGCGGCGTGGACTGGGAGGCCGAGGGCGGCCAGTGGGCGCGCTTCCTCTACGACGGCATGACGCAGCTGTCGCGCCAGCCGTGGTTCACCGTCGACCGCTGCGGCAACCGCCTGCGCTACCTGGACAGCCGCGTGGGCGAGGACGGCGCGAACGCCATCTACGCGCTGGGCGACCTGGCCACCATCCAGATGACCCCGCCGGGGCACCGCTCCTACATCGTCTTCGACGCGCACTACGAGGACCATCTGGCGGGCTTTGCGCAGGAGCACTGCCGCAAGCTCATCACGCCCGACCTCGAGCAGATCGACAAGGTGCCCGAGCACTACCGCGACTGGCACCACGGCGTCGAGGACGCCATCGAGGCCGACGTGCTGAAGAGGCGCGACACGCTCGAGGAGCTGGAGCGCGACTTGGGCTTCGAGCCCGGCGTGCTCGTGGAGGCCGTGGAGAAATGGAACGAGTGCTGCGAGCGCGGCGAGGACGACTTCATGTACCCCATGCCGCCCGAGTGGCTGCACGCCATCAAGGACCCGCCGTTCTACGGCTGCCGCATCGGCGGCAACCTGTACGGCACGAAGGCGGGCCTCATGATCAACGACGAGATGCAGGTGATCTCGACGAAGGGGCGGCCCATCCCGGGCCTGTACGCCGGCTGGCACACGGCCGGCGGCGCGTGCGGCGAGAACAGCTACATCGGCGACCCCATCCTGGGCTCGCTCTTGGGCGACGTGAGCCTGGCGTTCTGCGGCGGGTATTTGTGCGGCACGTTCGCGGTGGAAAACGAGATGAAGGGAGGGGAGTAGCATGAAAGAGCAGATGAAGGCCATGGCCCGGCCGTACGGGACGCTGTTTCTGATCGCGCTCGCGGTGGCGCTCGCAGGACGCGTGGGGCTGGCCGTGATGGACGTGACCGGCACGCTCTCCTACGACTACATCTCGGCGGCGAACGTGCCCATCTTGGACGTGGTGTGCTCCATCCTGACGGGCTCGGCATTGGTGGCGTTCATGTACGCGGCGTCGCTTGCGATGGTGGTGTCCACGGCGGGGGTGGCGCTCTACGGCTTCCTGGTTTGGCGCGGCGAGGGCGCCCCTGCGCGGCCCGCAGCGGCGTTTCTGTGGGGTTGGGCGACGGCGCTCGTGGCCATCGCGTGCCTGCTGGTCACGGTGAGCGGGATCCTGTCCGCCGTGCAGGTGGCGTCGATGAGCTCGAAGCTGCCGGGCATGCCGGTGCTGGTCCTCGCGCTCGTGGGCTTCGCGGCGTTCATTGGCACGCTCCTGGGCGCGGCTTCGATGGTGGTGTGCGCGTGCCTCGCCCGCAAGCGCCCCGGCCGCGCGCTCGTGCTCGCGGCGCTCGGGTGCGGCCTCGTGGTGATGGCGCTCACCGTGGGCACCTTCGCCGCCATCAACACCGCCAACATCAACCTGGCCGCCGTCGGCGGCTGGTTCGCAGCGGATATAGCGGTGAACCTGGTCATTCTCTTCGGGGCGAACGCCCTGGTCAAGAAGGCTTCTCGTTCGATCTGAACAGGCGCCCGATGCTGTTCTGCGCGTGTCGGGAGGGCGGTCCCCCCGACACGCGCGAACGGGCAGGGCATCCTTCCCGAAATCGGTATCTCCGAGTCACCGTTTTGAACGCTGTGAAGCGTTTCGATGGGTCAGGGGGCCTTTTTGATCGACCTGTTTCGACGGCGAAGAACGTTTTCGCAGGTCGGCAAAATCGGATCCTCGCCTCTGGGAGTGCGAAAGCTTCAGAGCGGCAAAAACGGTGACTTCAACCTGCCGATTTCGGGAAGAGGGCGCTTGGAGAGAAGGAGCAGTCCCATGCCAAACGTCCCAATGGGGACCGTCCCCCTTCGGGACGTCACTCGATGGGCTGCAGGAGCTCGAGCGCGGCCTTGCGGTCGAGCTCCTTGCGCGCCTGGACGTCGGCGATGACGACGCGCCAGGTGCGGGCGAGGGCGCGCCGCCGGTCTTCGTCGAGGCGCGCCCATAGCTGCGTGCGCGCGAGGGCGTCGACGGTGCGGGCGATGACCTTCTGCTTGCGCGCGCCCTCGTCGGTGGCTGCCACGAACACGGCCTTGCGGTCGCTCGGGCTGGCGAGGCGCTGCGTCCATCCGCGCCCGGCCAGGCCGTCCACGGCGCGGGCCACGGCCACGGGGCTCATCTGCAGCTGCGTGGCGAGGTCTCCCACGCGCAGGGGCTCGTCCACCTCGCCGAGGCGCTGGAGCACGCGGCACTCGGCGAGCGGCGCCCCCGCCGCGCGGCGCAGGGCGCCCTCCATCGCGCGCTTCACCAGCTCGAGCGACACGAGGGCGCGCGAGGCGGCGAAGCGGGAGGCGACGTCGCCGGAGAGCGGCAGGTCGATGCTCGCGCCGGCGGCGATGGACGCTTCCAGGATGGCGCGGTGGTCGGCGTCCTCGGTGGGGAAGAGTGCGTAGAGGCGCTCGACGATGGAGACGTTTGCGCGGGCGACGTGCTCCTCGCCGGCCCCGGTGGCGCGCGCGGTGCGCGTGCGGCCGTCGGCCCCCTCGCTGCGCAGGCGTTCGGCGAAACCGGCCTCCTCGGGCGCGTTCAGCGCCTGCGTGACCACGTTGGGCTTGAGGTCGAGGAGGCGCCCCAGGTCGGACTGCGCGAAGCCGTCAGGGCCCGCGGCCAGCAGCTTCACGAGCATGCGGTACTGCGTGACGTTGAGCGGGCTCGCCGCCGCGAGGCCGCTCTTGAGCGCGCGGTGGGTGAGGTCGAACGCGACGAAGAAGGTGGAGTCGAGCGCCAGGTCCTCGCCGCCGTCTTCCATTCCGCACCTCCTCCGTCTCGGATTCTTTCATCGTTGAAACGATATTCTACCGTGAGGGAAGGCGGTTCGCCGAAAACCCATGCAAGGGCCATCGAGCGGTACCGGAGCCTCCGCCTTGCCGCATCCGTAAGGTCGAAACAGGGTCAGACCTGCGCGATGCCGCCCTCGCGGCAGGCGTCGACGGTCTCGTTCAGGCGCCGGCGGTACACGGACTTGGATGCGTAGAGGCCGGCGCAGGCGTTGTGACCGGTGACGTGGTCCTTCGTCACGAGCGTGGTCGTGGGGGCGTGCGAGTGGCGGTAGAACAGCGTGTCGTGTCCCACGCACAGGCCCATGACGATGTTCAGGTCGGTGCCCTCCTCCTCCAGAAGGCGGGCCTGCATGACGGGGTTGCACAGCACCGGTCCCTCCCCGCCGCCGGCGGCGGGCGCCAGGCCGAGGTCGGCGCGGCGGTTGCCCTCCACCTTGCAGGCCACGCCGAACACCTCGAAGCCTGCGCGCTCCAGCAGCTTGCGCAGCGTGCGGTTCTCGTCGAGCAGCATCGTGCAGGTGGCGATGCCGATCTTGCGGGCGCCCATGCGCGCGGCGAACTCCATGGTCTCCTGCACGCGGGTGAGGTTCGCGCAGCGCTCGCTCGTGAGCGCCGCCGCCTGCATGATGCGGTGGTTCTCCGGCTCGCGGTAGCGCGCGTGCACTTCATCGTGGATGGCCTCGTCTACGAGTCTCTCCACGCACTGCGGCGGGTTGCCGCCCGTCTGGAACTCGCACGCCTCGCCGGCGCAGCTCAAGCACGAGAACCCGGTACCGTCCATCAGCTTCCCCTTCCAACGCCTCTTCCCAGGAAGCGCGGCCGCCATGCGGCGTCCGCGCCCGTCAGGCCCCAGTATAGACGATCGTGCGCCCCGCGTCCGGATGCGGGGCGCCTGCTGGAGAGGGGCGGCGGGCCGCCCGTGTCGCGCCCGCCCGCAGGCTAGCCCCGCAGGCCGGCCGTCCCCTGCCCGCGCCGCGCCCTCCAGCGTCCGATGGCCTTCGCCGCCTCGGTCTGCACGAGCGAGAGGAAGGCCAGGCCCAGCACCGTTGCCCACTGCCACGCGTCCATGGCCGCGCCGCCGAACGCCTCGCGCACGGGCGGCACGAGCAGCACGACGAGCATGAGCGCCGTGCTGGCGGCCACGGCCCAGGCGAGCTGCGGGTTGCGGCCGCCCTCGCGGTCCCATACGGGGTCGGTGTCGGAGCGCTGGTTCACGGCGCGCAGCACCTGCGAGAAGGCCAGCACGCCGAATGCCATGGTGCGCCCGACCGCGTCGCCGCCCGCCTCGCGCCCGACCACGAACGCGAGCAGGGCGAAGGCGGCCACGAACAGCCCTTGGAACACCACGCGGCGCGCCTGGCGCCCCTCCAGCAGCGTGCCCGCGCGCAGCGGCGGGTGCTCCATGATGTGGCGGCTCGCCGGCTCCACGCCGAGCGCCAGCGCGGGCAGCGTCGCCGTGGCCAGGTTCACCCACAGGATCATGACGGCTGTGAGCGGCGCGTTCCAGTTCAGGGCCACGGCGGCCAGCAGCACCACGATCTCGGCCAGGTTGTCGGCCACGAGGAACTGCACGACCTTCTGGATGTTGCGGTGCACGCGCCGCCCCTCGCGCACCGCGTACACGATGGTGGTGAAGCGGTCGTCCAGAAGCACCATGTCGGCGGCGTCCTTCGCCACGTCGGTGCCCGTGATGCCCATGGCCACGCCGATGTCGGCGGCCTTGAGCGCGGGCGCGTCGTTCACGCCGTCGCCCGTCATGGCCGTTACCTCCCCGTCGTGCTTGAGCGCGCGCACGATGCGCAGCTTGTGGTAGGGGGACACGCGGGCGAACACGCTGGCGCGACGCACGGCGTCGTCGAGGGCCGCGTCGTCCATCTCCTCCAGCTCCTCGCCCGTGACCACGAGGTCGCCGGGGCGGTAGATGTCAAGCTCCTCGCCGATGGCGCGGGCCGTGGCGGCATGGTCGCCCGTTATCATGACGGTGCGCACGCCGGCCGTGCGGCATGTGTCCACGGCCGCACGAACGTCCGGGCGCGGCGGGTCCATCATGCCCACCAGCCCCACGAGCACGAGCTCTCGTTCGATGTCCTCCTCGTCGCCGGGCACGGCGGGAAGCGCCCGCGTGGCGAAGGCCAGCACGCGCAGGGCCTCGTCGGAGAGCCGTGCCGCCACCTCGATCGCATGCGCGCGGTCGTCGTCGGTGATCGGGCGCGGCCCGTCGTCGTCCATGACGAAGGCGCAGCGGGGCAGCAGGCCGTCGAGGGCGCCCTTCACGGCCGCCACCACCTGGCCCTCGCGCTCGTGCACGGTGGCCATGCGCTTGCGGTCGGAGTCGAAGGGGCGCTCGGCCAGGCGCGGGTAGGATGCGCGCAGGGCCGCCGGGTCCACGCCTATATCGCGCGCCATGACGAGCAGCGCGCCCTCGGTGGGGTCGCCTATCACGGCGTCCGGGGCGGCAGTGCCGTCGGCGGCAGCAGCAGGCGGCCTTCCGCCTTCGGTCGGGCCTCGTTCGCCCTCCGCGCCCCCGTTCCCCGCGGCCCCGGGCGCCTCCTCGCCCTCCGCGAAGCTCGCGTCGTTGCAGAGGGCCGCCACGAACGCCAGGTCGCCGAAGAGCGCGGGGTGCGCCGCGAGCGCCGCGGCAGGCTCCTGGGCCGTGTCGCGGTCGAGGTCCGGGCCCAGCGCCACGCGCACGACGCTCATGCGGTTCTCGGTGAGGGTGCCGGTCTTGTCCGTGCAGATGACGGTGGCGCCGCCGAGCGTCTCCACGGCGGGCAGCCGCCGCACGAGCGCCTCGTGCCGCGCCATGCGCTGCACGCCCAGCGCCATGACGATGGTGGCCGTGGCGGGCAGGCTCTCGGGGATGACGGAGATGGCCAGCGACACGGCCAGCAGCAGAAGCGGCACGAACGGCCGGCCGTAGGCCAGGCCGATGGCCACCACGGCCAGCGCGGCCGCCACGCCCACGATGGTGAGCAGCTTGCCGAACGAGGCCAGCTTGCGCTTGAGCGGCGTGTCCAGCTCCTCGTCGCCCTCCAAAAGCCCCGCGATCTGGCCGACCTCGGTGCCCATCCCCGTGGCTGTCACCACGCCCCGTCCTCGCCCGCCCGTGACGATGGACGTGGCGAAGGCCATGGTGGAGCGGTCGCCGAGCGGCGCGCCGGGGGCGACCGCCGCATCGGCGTCCTTCTCGGAGGGCACCGACTCGCCGGTGAGCGAGGCCTCCTGCGCGCGCAGGCTCGCCGAGTCCAGCAGGCGCAGGTCGGCGGGCACCATGCTGCCGTCGTCCAGCAGCACCACGTCGCCCAGCACGAGATCGCGGGCGGGCAGGATCTCCTCGGCGCCGCCGCGCACGACGCGGGCCGTGGGCGCGGAGAGCGACCGCAGCGCCTCGAGCGACGACTGCGCCTTGCGCTCCTGCACGATGCCTATCACGGCGTTCACCACCACGATGGCGAAGATGATGCCCGCCTCGGCCCACTCCCGCAAAAGCGCCGAGAGCACGGCCGCCACCACGAGGATGAGCACCATGGGGTCGCCCAGCTGCTCGCGCACCATGGCGCCGAGCGTCTTGGGCGGTTTCGAGGCCAGCTCGTTGGGTCCGTTCTGGGCCAAGCGGCGGCGTGCCTCGGCGTCCGTCAGGCCGTCCGGCGAGGTCTCGAGCGCCGCGAGCACGACGTCGGTGGGCTTTGCGTGCCAGGGGGTTGCCGCGGCCTCTGCGCGCGGGGAGGGGGCTGCTGCGGCGGCCGTGCCCTCGGGCGCGGCAGGGGAGGGCGTGGTGCGGGGTTCCATAGGGTTCCTTTCGGTGGCGCTTCCGCGTGCGCACGGCTCGGCGCGCACAGGGCCCACGATACCCGAAGCCCTCGCCCGTCCGCCGAACCGTCACGCCGCGGTCACGGAGCCTTTACGTGCGCGCCGGCGCCCCTTTGCAGGCTCTATGCGCTAGAATGGCAGCGATGAAGAAAGGATGCCCCATGAGCCAGCCCCTCTGCTTGGAGAATCTGCCGCGCACCGTCGAGCTCGAGCGCGACGGCGATGGGCGGCCCCGCCTCGCCTACATCGACCAGCGGCGCCTGCCCGGCGAGCTCGCCTTCGAGCGCACGGGCGACTGGCGGGTCGTGGTGGACGCCGTCAAGTCGCTCGCCGTGCGCGGCGCCCCCGCCCTCGGCATCGCCGGCGCGGCCGCCGTGGCGCTGTGGGCGGGCAACGTCGGCGCCGCGCACGCCACGTCGCGCGGATGCGCAGGGGAAGGGCCATGCTTCCTGGAGGAGCTGGGCCCCGTGGCCGACGAGGTGGCTGCCGCACGTCCTACCGCCGTGAACCTGGCCTGGGGCGTGCGCCGCGCCGTGGCTCGGGCGCGCCGGGCCGTGGCGTCGGGGGCGCCGTCCGCCTTGGTCGCCGACGAGCTCTTCGACGAGGTCAAGCACATGGAGGCCGAGGACGAGGCCGTGAACCGCGCCATCGGCGCCCACGGCGCCGAGCTGCTTGCGCCCGGCTCCCGCA
The DNA here is from genome assembly GCF_030418435.1 of Gordonibacter sp. RACS_AR49. Taxonomy (NCBI): domain Bacteria; kingdom Bacillati; phylum Actinomycetota; class Coriobacteriia; order Eggerthellales; family Eggerthellaceae; genus Gordonibacter; species Gordonibacter sp. RACS_AR49. The sequence goes on from NZ_JAIUDM010000012.1 coordinate 43,047, forward strand.
TCCTCACGCACTGCAACGCCGGCAGCCTGGGCACCGCGTTCTACGGCACGGCGCTCGGCATCGTGTACGCGGCCGCAGCGCAGGGCAAGGTGGAGCGCGTGTACGCCGACGAGACGCGCCCGGTGGGCCAGGGCGCCCGCCTCACGGCATGGGAGTTGTCGCGGGCGAACGTCCCCTGCACGCTCATCTGCGACGACATGGCTGCCAGCCTCATGGCCGCCGGTCGGGTGGACGCCGTGCTCGTGGGCGCCGACCGCATCGCCGCCAACGGCGACGCCGCCAACAAGATCGGCACGTACGGCGTGGCCGTGCTCGCGCGGCACCACGGCATCCCGTTCTACGTGGCCGCGCCCACGTCCACCATCGACCCGACGCTTCCGGAAGGCTCGGGCATCCCCATCGAGGAGCGCGATCCCGCCGAGGTCCTGCCGCGGCCGCTGCCGGGCGTGGAGGTGTGGAACCCGGCATTCGACGTCACGCCCGCCGCCCTGATCACCCGCATCGTCACGGAGCGCGGCGTGTTCGAGCCGGGCAAGCTGGTATACTGAGGGCGCCTACGACGAGCAAGGAGGTCCGCCATGCGCATCATCCATCGCGAAGACCAGGAGGAGCAGGCGCACGAGGCGCTTTCGCCGGACGCCTCGTTCGCCGACGAGAGCGAGGGCCGCGCCCGCTCGGCCGAGCCCGACATCCTGCGCAACGATTACCAGCGCGACCGCGACAAGATCCTCCATACGAAGTCGTTCCGACGCCTGTCGCATAAGACGCAGGTGTTCCTGGCCGCCGAGGGAGACCATTTCCGCACCCGGCTCACCCACACGCTCGAGGTGGCGCAGATCGCGCGTACCATCGCGCGGGCGCTCGGGCTGAACGAGGACCTTACCGAGGCCATCTCGCTCGGGCACGACCTGGGGCACACGCCGTTCGGCCACACCGGCGAGGAGGCGCTCGCGCGCAGCATCGCCCGCCATCGGGGCATCGACCCCGCCTCGCCCGAGGCGGAGGCGCTCTACCGGCACAACGAGCAGAGCCTGCGCGTGGTGGAACGCATCGAGAACGGCGGCAAGGGGCTCAACCTCACGCCCGAGGTGCGCGACGGCATCCTCAACCACACCGGCGACCTGCGGGCCGAGACGCTCGAGGGGCGCATCGTGGGCACGGCCGACCGCATCGCCTACGTGAACCACGACATCGACGACGCCATCCGCGCGGGCATCCTGTCCGAGGGCGACCTGCCCGACACGACGCACGCGGTGCTCGGCCCCGACCACTCCTCGCGCATCCAGACGCTCGTCATGGACATGGTTGAGACGTCGGCCGCCTGCGACGACATCCGCATGAGCGATTCGGTGTGGGATGCCATGATGGAGCTGAGGGCGTTCCTGTTCGCGCGCGTGTACACGGCGCCCGTCGTGATGGCGGAGGTGGACAAGGCCACGCGCCTCGTGGGCGCCCTGTTCGACTACTACGTGGCGCACACGGAGGAAGTGCCCGAGGAGTACCGCGCCATCGCCGAGGGCGACGATCTGCGTGCCGTGACCGACTACGTGGCCGGCATGACCGACCGCTTCGCCAAGAACCTGTTCCAGCAGCTGTTCATCCCGCACTCCGTGCATTATTAGGCGCCGCGGCCCCGATCGGGCCTGCCTGCCGGCGTTTGCCCGGGGCTCGTCCCGGTTTGGCGAGGGGCGGGGATAACGCCACGTTCCCCGACGCGCTCGGAGGCGGTGAGGCTCCCGCGAACGTGACATTATCCCCGTCCCTCTGCCACGCCCTCTGCCACGCCCTGCCGCGATCAAGATACCCGTTGATCGTGGGCGCGGAACTTGTATAATCGGGAGGCTGTGCTTTCCGGGGACCACATACGACAATCGCTCTCAGCCGCGCTGCCCATCATGCTGGGTTACGTGGCCATCGGCATTCCCTGCGGCATCCTGTGCGCCTCCATCGGCCTGAACGCCCTGCAGGTGTTCCTGCTCTCGGCACTGTTCTACTCGGGTGCCGGGCAGTTCATGATCCCGAACATGTGGCTGGCGGGCTCGCCCCTGGCCTCCATCGTCGCCAGCGTGTCGCTGGTGAACACGCGCCAGATGCTGTACTCCGCCGCCTTCGCGCCGGCGTGCAAGGGCGTGAGGAAGCGCCTGGCGTTCCTGTTCGCCGCCACCGTGACCGACGAGAGCTACGGTGTGAACACGGCCAGGTTCGAGGCGGGCGACTGGTCGGTGGGGCGCGCCACGCTCGTGAACCTGTTCTCGCAGAGCTCCTGGGCGCTCTCGAACGTGGCGGGCGTGCTCGTGGGCAACGCCATCGGCGTGCCGTTGGCCATCGCGGCGTTCGCCATGACCTCCATCTTCGTCTGCCTGCTGGTCACCCAGAGGCCCACGCCGGCGAACCTCGTGGCCGCTGCCGTGGCCGTCGCGGGCGTGTTCGCCTGCAAGGCCGTGGGGCTCGGGGGGCCGGCCATCCTCGTGGGCGCGCTCGCGGGCGTTGCGGCTGCGCTGGCGTTCACCTGGGTGAAGGAGCGTGGCTGATGGAGCCGATGGGCTGGGGCGACTTCCTCGTCGTGTTCGCATGCTGCGCCGTCACCATGCTCGTGTGCCGCACGGTGCCGCTGTTCGCGCTCAAGGGCAGGCAGCTGCCGGAGGGGGTGGAGAGGGCGCTCGGGTTCATCCCGCCGGCCGCCTTCGCCGCGCTCGTGGCGAACGACCTGCTGACGCCCGGCATGTTCGACGCGGGCCTCTGGCCGGCCGCCGCCCCGCTTCTGGCTGCCGGCGTCGTGGCGCTCGTGGCATGGAGGACGAAGTCGCTTCTGTGGTGCGCCGTGTCGGGCGTGGCCTCCTATGCGCTGCTCTCGCTTGTGTGAGGCGGCGCGGGCCCGCCCGGCGGCCTCCGCCGGGGACGTCCCGCGCCCCGCGTCCGGGTTGCGGCTCGGCGGTGCCCGCGGTGAAACGATGAGCCCAGGGCGCGCCGAATCTGGGATTTGCGTGGAGTACGGGGCGGTTTCGGGAAAAAATGCAGGAAGACAGCGCTTTTTTCCTTGCGCGAGCGGGCGTGGGGCAGTATACTGTCCAATTGTGTCTTTCCACAGAACACGATACGAGATTCAATCTGAACGCATAGAAGGATAACGAACATGGACATCATTCGCGCTATCGAACAGCAGCAGATCAAGCAGGACCTCCCCGATTTCAACGTGGGCGACAACGTGAAGGTCCATTACCGCATCGTCGAGGGCAGCCGCGAGCGCATCCAGGTGTTCCAGGGCGACGTCATCCGCCGCCACGGCGCCTCGAGCCGCGAGACGTTCACGGTGCGCAAGGTCAGCTTCTCCATCGGCGTGGAGCGCACGTTCCCCGTGCATTCCCCGAAGATCGAGAAGATCGAGGTCATGCGCAAGGGCGACGTCCGCCGCGCCAAGCTGTACTACCTGCGCGACAAGGTGGGCAAGGCTGCCAAGATCAAGGAGAAGTCCTTCAGGTAAGGTTACGGCGGCCTCCGGCCGCCGTAACTGCTCGACGCTGCGAAGCCCCCTCGCACCGATCCTCGGCCCTTTTTCGCTTGCCTTCGCGTACCGAAGTACGCTCAGCCGCGAAACGGGCCGATTATCGGCACGAGGGGGCTTCTCGCTGTCTTGCCACGCCAACCTGGGTGTTTTGCTTTCGCGCTGCGCGCGAAAGGGGGGGGGTGCTTGTGCTCGCCGTGTTCTTCTGCCGTCCGGTTGGGCGGCTTTTGCTATCATGGGGGAGACGGGATCGGGCGCGGCCGCGGGGGCGGGCGCGCGGAAGAGAAGGGACGTGCGGGCGCATGGGGCCGACGGTCGCCGAGATAAGGCAGCGGTTGCAGGAGGCGGATGCACGGGAGTTCGCCGTGCTCGAGCGCGCGCTCGTGGCCGACACGCGCAAGGGCGTGCGCGACGCCGTTGAGGTGGCGCGGCGTCGGATCGAGGCCGAGCAGGCCGAGCGCGAGAGGCTGGCCTCGCTGTACGCGTTCGAGCGTGCGCTCGCCGAGGGGCGCGGCGCCGGCGTGGTCGTGGGGCTCGACGAGGTGGGCCGCGGCCCGCTCGCCGGCCCGCTCGCGGTGGGCGCCGTCGTGCTCCCCCTCGAGCCCGCGGTGGAGGGCCTCAACGACTCCAAGCAGCTCAAAGCCGAGGTGCGCGAGCGCATCGCCCTCGAGGTCAAGCGGGTGGCCGTGGCGTGGACGGTGGAGTACGTGGAGGCGGCCGACATAGATGCCGCGGGCATGACGGCCTCGCTCGTCACCGCGTTCAGGCGGGCCGTGGCGCACATCGAGGCCGCGGGCGTGCGCCCGGACGTCGTCCTGCTCGACGGAAACCCGCTGCGCCTCGACGACCGCGAGGTGAACGTGGTGAAAGGCGACTGCCGCTGCGCGTCGATCGCCGCGGCCTCCATTGTGGCCAAGGTGGAGCGCGACGCTCTCATGTGCCGCTACGCCGAGGACTACCCCGAGTACGGCTTCGATTCCTGCAAGGGCTATGCGAGCCCCGCCCATATCGAGGCTATCAAGCGCTTCGGCCTCACCCCCCTCCACCGCGCCACATTCTGCACGGCTTTCACGCAGCCGACCCTGTTCTAGGGCGCCCGCATCCTGCCCGGATACTCGCCGAGCCGACGCTCCCGCGCATATCGCTCCGGCGGCCCTTACCGCGCTCCGCGGTTTTCCACCATCGTGCGCGCCCCTCTTGCCGCCGGCGCACAAGGTGCCGGCCAGCGCTCCTGCGTGTTCCACCTGCGGAGTTGTCCCCGCATCGGCCGGCTGCCGAATTTCCGCCGGTTTTCTGCCATATCCGCGCAAGAAGCGCGCCAGGTTCGTGCGGCTGCCGTGCAAGGGCCGTGCATGATCGGGGCGGTTCCGAGCGGGCCTTCGCGACGGTTCCCCGGCAAGGTTGCGGCCCTATGATGCCCCTAGAGAAGAAAGGGGCGACGAATGGACGAGAACGGAACGGCGGCTGTGCAGGAGCGGCTGCAGGAGGAACCGAGCGCCGTGAAGGGGGAGGGGGAGCGCCCGGCGGGGGCTTCCGCCAAGCGCCGCAAGCCGCGCGCGAAGGCGAAGCCGAAGCGGGAGCGGTCCGAGGACGACGGGGGCGCCGAGGCGATCGGCTGCCGTAACCGGGAGCTTGGCCGACGCGGCGAGGATGCGGCGGCGCGATTCCTGGACCGGCGCGGCTACGACATCGTCGAGCGCAACTGGACATGCGCGGCGGGCGAGGCCGACATCATCGCGCGCGACGGGGAGGCGCTCGTGTTCGTGGAGGTGAAGACGCGCTCGAACACCGAGAAGGGCCTGCCGTCCGAGGCGGTGGATGCAGGCAAGCGCCGTCGCTACGAGCGCATCGCGGCGTTGTTCTTAGTGGACTACGACGTGGTGGACGTGCCGGTGCGCTTCGACGTGGTGTCGATCGTGGTGGTGCCGCCCGACCGGGCGTTCATACGGCACCATATCGGCGCGTTCTCGGCAGGGTGAGCGGCGTGTTCGGGCGCTTTGCCGTGCAGGGCGCGACGCTGCGCGGGGTGGAGGCCGTGCCGGTGGACGTGGAGGTGGTCGTGGGCAGCGGCATGCCCGCGTTCTGCATCGTCGGGATGCCCGACGCCGCCGTGCAGGAGGCGCGCGAGCGCGTGCGCGCCGCCCTGCGGGCCGGCGGCTTCTCCATGCCGAACGAGCGGGTGGTGGTGAACCTGGCGCCCGGTGCCTTGCGCAAGACGGGGTCGGGGTTCGACCTGCCCATCGCGGTGGGCCTGCTCGCGGCCACGGGGCAGGTGGACCCGCGTCTGGCCGAGGGCGCGCTCATCGTGGGGGAGCTCTCGCTGGAGGGGGCCGTGCGGCCCGTGGACGGCCTGCTGGCCTATGCGTTGTGCGCGCGCGACCTGGGATGCGCGCTCGTCTGCGCGGACGCGCCGGAGCGCCTTGTGGCCATCGACGGCCTCGAGCAGCGTGCCGTGCGCACGATCGCCGACTTCCGCACCGGCGAGTTCCCCGCCCTCGCTCCCCGGCGACCCTCCCGAACGTTGCCTGCGCCCGACTTCCGCGACGTGGCCGGCCAGGACATGGCGAAGCGTGCGCTGCAGGTGGCCGCCGCCGGCCGCCACGGCGTGCTCATGATGGGGCCGCCCGGCTCGGGCAAGACGATGCTTGCCTCGCGGCTGCCCTCCATCCTGCCGCCGCTCGAGGAGGACGAGGCGCTCGAGGCCGCGCTCATCCATTCGGTGGCGGGCGAGGAGATGGGCGCCCTGCTCGGCGGCGTGAGACCCTTCCGCAGCCCCCACCACTCGGCCACGACCGCCGGGCTCGTGGGCGGCGGCACGCCGCCGCGGCCGGGCGAGGTATCGCTCGCGCACCAAGGGGTCCTGTTCTTGGACGAGCTGCCCGAGTTCCGGCCCTCGGTGCTGCAGGGCATACGCCAGCCCATGGAGTCCGGGCGCGTCACCGTCACGCGGGCCGACGGCAACGTGTCGTTCCCGGCGCGCTTCATGCTGGTGGCGGCTGCGAACCCGTGCCCCTGCGGCTACTTCGGCGACGACGAGCATGCCTGCACGTGCACGCCGGCCCAGGTGAGCGCCTATCAGAACCGCATCGGAGGGCCGCTCATGGACCGCATCGACCTGCACGTCGACGTGCGCCGCTCGGCGCCGCGCGACGTGCTGGGGACGGGCGGCGGAACATCGTCGGAGGACATGCGCGCCGCCGTGCGGGGCGCGCGCGAGTACGCCTCGTGGCGGCGGGCGCGCGCCGGCGGCGGCGAGGGGCCGGAGACGCTCGTGCGCTCGTGCGCCCTCGCGCCGGCCGACGAGGCCTTCTTCGAGGACGCGGCGCGGGCTGCCCGCATGAGCGGGCGCGCCATCATGCGCACGCTCGCGGTGGCGCGCACCATCGCGGATATGGAGGAGGCGGCGTCGGTGGGGCGGGGGCACCTGTGCGAGGCGCTGGCGTTCCGCTTGCGGGAGGGGGTGGGAGCATGCGGCTGAGGGGTCCCCGCTTCGAGCTTTTGCCCGGCGACGGCGCCTTCCCTGCGGCGCTCGCGCGCGTTCCCGACCCGCCGCGGCGCCTCTACGTCGTGGGCGACCCGGCGGCGCTCCAAGAAGGTTTGGCCGTGGTGGGCGCGCGCAAGGCGACGCCCTACGGCACGGGCTGCGCCCGGCGCTTCGCCGGCGCGGCGGCGCGGCGGGGCGTCGTGGTGATATCGGGCGGTGCGCGCGGATGCGACGCGGCGGCCCACGAGGCCGCGCTAGCGGAGGGCTCGCCGACGGTGGCGTTCCTCGGGGGCGGCTGCGACGAGCCGTACCCGGCGGCGCACGCGGGCCTGTTCCAGCGCATCGTGGACGGCGGCGGGGCGGTGGCGTCCGAGCAGCCGTGGGACCGGAAGTCGCGGCCCTATATGTTCCGGCAGCGCAACCGCCTCATCGCGGGACTCGCCCGGGCCGTGCTCATCGTGGAGGCCGGGCTGCCGTCGGGCACGTTCTCCACCGCCGACGAGGCGCTCGCGGCGAACCGCGACGTGCTCGTGGTGCCCGGCGCCATCACGGCGGCCTCGTCGCGCGGCGCGAACCGCCTGCTGTACCAGGGGGCGCTGCCCGTCGTGGACGACGAGACGTTCGAGGACGCCCTGTTCTCCCTATTCGGATGTTTGAGGCAGGAGCAGTGGCCGCCTGCGGGAGAGCATGCGGCAGCCGCCGGCGCGGGCGTCGGGGGCCCGGGCGATGCCGGCGGCGGGGCGGCCGCGTCGGCGGGCGGCGCCGCGGGCCGTGCGGGGATGCGCCCGCCCGCCCTCGCTGCCAACCCCGTGGCCGCGGCCCTCGCCGCCCAGCCGCTGGGCATGGAGGACCTCTATGCCGTGGCCCGCGCGTCCTGCGGCTCCGCCGAGCCGCGCGCCTGGCTCATGGAGCGCCTCGTGGAGGCCGAGCGCATGGGCCTCGTCGCCCGCTATCCCGACGGCCGCTGGGGGCCGGCAGGGTGAGGGGCATCGGGTCAACCTCGGATTGTGATCGCGGACGAAGGGATGATGAGGCTATGCCCACGATTTCGATGTTCTTCGGTATAATAGTCATGATGCACTGCGAGAAAGACGAGCGGCATCATGTGCCCCACGTGCATGCGAGCTATGCCGAGTGCAGTGCTGCTCTCGACTTCGACGGCGAGGTGCTGGCCGGAAGCCTTCCTCGGCGCCAGATGGCGTTGCTGCGCGCTTGGATGGTGCTGCATCGCGAAGAGCTCGAAGCCGATTGGCTCCTCTTGATGCGCAAGGAAGATGTGTTCAGGATCGATCCGCTTCGTTAGGTGGTGGATGCCATGTGGGATGACGTTATCGTTGACGGCTTGGTTGTGGGACCGAAACCAAGCGAGCCGCGGCTCGCGGCCGTGACGCCGCTTGATGATTATTCTCTGTTGCTCGAATACAAGACGGGGGAGCGAAAGCGCTTCGACGTGAAGCCTTATATTTCAGGCACCTTCATGGGGAAGCTCGCCGATGTCGATTATTTCAAGACCGCCCGCCTGGAATACGACGGCTGGTTTGTAGGATGGCCGGGCGGGCAAGACCTCGGGCCGGACGATCTGTACGAGTTCAGCACGCCTGTCGGGTAGCGGCGCAGGCGGCATCCGCTTCTGGCCGGCTGCACCGGGCGCCTGCCTGGCGCGCCCGGTGCGCTGCGCCCCTCCGGCGATCCGCCGGTTTTTCTCGCCTGCCGTTTCCCGCGGCTCCGAGGTTTGGTATCCTTGCAGGCATGTCTGACAACGTGACCATACTCGGCGCCGGCCTTGCGGGGAGCGAGGCGGCGCTCCAGCTTGCCGACCGCGGCTTCCGCGTGCGCCTCGTGGAGATGCGCCCCGGCACACCCACGCCCGTGCACGCCACCGGCGCGTGCGCCGAGCTCGTGTGCTCGAACTCGTTGAAGTCGACCAAGCCCGAGAGCGCGGCCGGCATGCTCAAGGCCGAGCTCGAGGCGCTGGGATCGCACCTGCTGGCCGCCGCGCACCGGCACGCCGTGCCCGCCGGGGGCGCGTTGGCCGTGGACCGCGAGGCGTTCGCCCGCGACGTCACGGCGCTCATCGAAGGGCACCCGCTGGTCGACCTCGTGCGCGGGGAGGCTGCAAGCCTGGCCGAGGAGGCCCGCGGCGCCGATGCGCTCGTGGTGGCCACGGGGCCGCTCACGTCCGGTGCCCTCGCCGCCGACCTCGCCCGCGTCGCCGGCGCCGGCCACCTGGCGTTCTACGACGCCGCCGCGCCCATCGTCATGGCCGACTCGCTGGACGGGGAGCGCCTGTTCCGGCAGAGCCGCTACGAGGACGGGTCCGACGGGGCGGGCGACTACCTGAACGCGCCCTTCACGCGCGAGGAGTACGAGGCCTTCGCCGCCGAGCTCGTGGCCGCCGAGCGCGTCGTGCTGCGCGACTTCGAGACGCGCGAGCTGTTCCAGGCCTGCCAGCCCATAGAGGAGATCGCGCGCAAGGGCCTCGACGCCCCGCGCTTCGGCCCGCTCAAGCCCGTGGGCCTCACCGACCCGCGCACAGGGAGGCGCCCCTGGGCCGCGCTCCAGCTGCGCGCCGAGGATGCGCACGGCACGTGCTACAACCTGGTGGGCTTCCAGACGAACCTGACGTTTTCCGAGCAGCGTCGGGTGTTTCGCCTGATCCCCGGCTTAGAGCATGCGGAGTTCGCCCGCTTCGGCGTCATGCACCGCAACACGTTCCTGGACGCACCGCGCCTGCTCGACGCCAGCCTGCGCCTCACGGCTTCCGGGGCCGCCGCGTTGGGCGCGCCCGTGTTCGTGGCGGGCCAGCTCGCGGGCACCGAGGGGTACTGCGAGGCGCTGCGCTCGGGCCTGCATGCCGCGCTGGCCGTGGCGGCCGAGCTCTCGGGGACCGACCTGCCGCCGCTGCCGCGCGAGACGGCCTTCGGCGCGCTTCTGGCCTACGCCACGAGCCCCGAGACGAGGGCTTACCAACCGATGCACGTGAACTTCGGCATCATGGAGCCGCTGGCGGAGCATGTGCGCAACAAACGCGAGCGTTACGCCGCCTACGCCGCCCGCGGCGCCGACGCGCTCGCGGCCTACCGTGCCCAGCTTGCGGACCGCGGCCTCATGCCGAAAACGGCTCCCGCCGCTGATGCGCCGGTCGAAGGCCTGCCAGAAGGCAGCTCCCGTGCCTGACGCCGTGCCCGTGCCCGACGACGGCATGCCCGCATGCGATCCGCGCGCCGCATCCCTCGTCGAGGGTTTCTGCGACGCCCTGCGCGTAGAGCGCAACGCCTCGGTGCATACGGTGCGTGCCTACCGCATCGACCTCATGGACTACGTGCGCTGGGCTGCCCGGGAGGGCATCGACCCCCTTGCGGCCACCCATCGACAGCTGCGCCGCTACCTGGGCGAGCTCGACAGCGCGCAGTACTCGCGCACCACCGTCAACCGGCGGCTCTCGGCGCTGCGCAGCTTCTTCCGCTGGCTCAACGTGACGGACGTGTGCGACAGCGACCCGGCGAGCGTGCTCTCGGGCCCCCGCAAGCAGAAGGACCTGCCGCACGTCATCCGCCCAGCCGACATGGCGAGGTTGCTCTCGGTGCACGGCAAGCGGGACGGAGTCGGCAACCCGCGCGAGCAGTCGCCCGCCGACCTGCGCAACCTGGCGCTGCTGGAGTTCCTGTACGCGTGCGGCGCGCGCGTGTCCGAGGCGTCGGGCCTGCTCGCAGACAACGTCGATTTCGAGCGTGGCCAGGTGAAGGTGTTCGGCAAGGGGGCGAGGGAGCGCATCGTGCCGCTGCACGACCTGGCGCTCGCCTCCATGCGCACCTACCAGCTGCTCGGGCGCCCCCGGCTGCTCAAGGAGAAGGAGTGCCCGTTCTTCTTCGTGTCCACCCGCGGCAACGGCATGACCACCGATGCCATCCGCAAGATGTTCAAGGAGTCCCTGCGCGCGGCCGGGCTCGACGAGACGCTCTCGCCGCACGACATGCGCCACACCTTCGCCACCGACCTCTTGGAGGGCGGGGCCGACCTGCGCAGCGTGCAGGAGATGCTGGGGCATGCGAGCCTGTCCACCACCCAGGTCTACACCCACCTCTCGCCGGGGCGCCTCAAGCAGGTGCACCGTCGCGCCCACCCGCGCGGCTGATCGCACGGCCCCTTGCGCAGCGGTTCTCCGCTCCGCGAGACGCTCCTTGCGCGAAGGTTGCAGCGCCGTGACCGACGGCTGACGGTTGCCCGGAACCCCTCGCGCACGGCGCCGATGTCCCTCACAATCGGAACCCGATACCACGCGCGCCTCGTCGCGCGGACACCTGCGTCGAAGGGACACGATTATGAACAAGCGCAAGATGAGAATGATGGGCATGGTTCTGGCCGGCGTGCTGGCGATGACGCCGTTTCTGCACGGGTGCGCCACCGACGACGGCGGCTCCTCGAACGACAACGGCTCGCAGAACTCGACCGAGCAGCAGGAGCAGAACGGATCCGAGCAGCAGAACACGGGCAGCCAGGGCGACGTCGTCTACTATGGCCAGGTCATGGGCGTGAACGGCGACGAGATCACCGTTGTCCTGGGCGACCTGAGCGCCGCGGACGGCGAGGGCCTGCAGAAGTTCGAGGCCCAGGAGGACGAAGTCACCTTCAACAAGGGCGACGTCGTCATCGTGGACGAGTCCGGCGCCGTCGTCGACGACCCCACCGTCTCGGCCGACCAGATCGTGGTCATGAGCGGCTCGGGCGACGGTCCCGACTTCCGGCCCTCGAAGCTGGAGATACTCCAATCCAACGCCGACGGCGCCGTGAGCTCCGCGGCCGCGGAGCAGGGCCTGGACCAGTAGCGGCTCTCCTGCCTGCCGCGAAGGACGACCCCGTCGGGAGCGGCAGCCTGCATCCGCGGTTCGTGCCGGCCTGCGCAGCTCCCAGCCGGCAGCACGATGGCCCGGCTCCGAGCGGGCCCGTGCTGGTTCTGCGAGGCCGCTCGGCCTCGTACCGGTGCCGACCTGCCGCGCAACGGGCCGCCTTTTCGCACCGTGCGGCCCTCTTGCTCTCGCGCAGCGGGGCGCCCCACCTTTCGCAAGCGGTTTATGAACATTGTTCATAAACCGCTTGCCTTGTTCTAGCGCCCCGCTATAATGGGATAAGCAAAATGAACGAGGTTCAAAGAATGATGGGAGGTGCGGCCATGGCGCGGCAGGGCATCGATCGGGCGGCGATAGCCGAGGCGGCCTACGCGCTGGCGGAGGAGCGCGGGCTGGCGGGCCTGGGTATCCGCAGCGTGGCCGAGGCCTGCGGCGTGTCCGTGGGCACGATCTACAACTACTTTCCGACGAAGGACGACCTCCTGGTGGAGGTTATCGGCACGTTCTGGCAGCGCGCCTTCCACGAGGACCTGTGCCTCATCGTGGAGGGGGAGCGCTTCGACGCCTTCGTCAGCCGGGTTTACGCGGCTATGTCCTCGGCGCTCGCAGCGTTCCGCTCGGACTGGCTGCCCCAGATCAGCGCGCTGTCCATCCAAGGACGCGACGAGGGCAAGATGCGCGAGTCCGCGACGTTCGACCATATACGCGCCGGCATGCGGGGCATGTTGGAGGCCGACGCGCAGGCCGACCCCGGGCGCGCGGGCATCGAGCCGGCCGAGCTCGTGGCATTCGTGCTCGAGAGCATGATCGCCGGATTGTGCGCGGGCGAGCCCGACTGCCGCGTGCTCTCGGCGCTGCTGCGCGCGGGGCTCTATGGACCGGACGCGCTGGGTGCGGAAGATGCGGCAGACGGCGCGGGAAGGCTGGAGCCCCCCGCGCGCAGCACGGAAGGGGCGGCCGCGGCGGCCGCCGGGGAAAGGTGATGGCAATGCTCAAGATCTCAACGAACAAGCTCATGCTCGTAGCGGGCATCGTGTGGGCCATAGCCGGCGCGAACATCGCCAACATCGGGCTCACGGCCTACCGGCACGACTGGGGCTGGGTCATCTGGGCGCTCCTCGTGGGCTCGGCGGTGATCTTCGTGCTGTTCCACTCGCGCATCTTCCAGAAGATGGTGGGCAAGCACGCCAAGCGCATCGGCGGCTACGAGGAGGCCAAGACGAACATCCTGAAGTTCTTCGACAAGAAGGGCTACATCATGATGGCCATCATGATGGGCGGCGGCATCGGCCTGCGCATGTCGGGGCTCGTGCCCGACTGGTTCATCGCGTTCTTCTACACGGGCCTGGGCATCGCGCTCACGGTGGCGGGCCTCACCTTCCTGCTGCGTTACTTCATGAACGTGGAGCCGGGGTGCCCCCTGTTGCCGCGCACCTACGCGAAGCGCGGCTGACCGGCCGGTCTGCCAGAGCTGCTGCGGCGCGCATCGTTGCGCCATTCGGAGGAAGCGGTGCCGGCACCGCCCGAAACCAACGGGTTCGCTGCCGGCACGTTGACGAAACGGTTACGGCTCGGGGGCGTTCGCGCCCCCTTGCCATAGTATGAGGGGCGAACCATGGCATCGGCCCCGAGGCGCGGTGCGAGAAACCGAGTGCGAAGGAGGCCCCGTGGCCCGGATATTCGTCGTGGAGGACGACGCGGCGCTGCGCGGCGAGCTCATGCGCCTGCTGGAGCTGCAGGGGCACGTTGCGCTGGCCAGCACGGCGTTCGACCGCATTGCCGACGAGGCGCTGGCCGCCGATCCCGACTGCGTCCTGCTGGACCTCAAGCTGCCCGGCGACGGCGGCCATGCCGTGTGCCGCGACCTGCGCCGCGCAAGCGACGTGCCCATCGTCATGCTCACCTCGTCGGACAACGAGTTCGACGAGGTCATGAGCATGAACCTGGGCGCGGACGACTACGTGACGAAGCCCTACAACCCCGCCGTGCTGCTGGCGCGCATCCAGTCGGTGCTCCGCCGCGCGGCGCGCACCGAGCCGCCTGCGCGCATCGAGCACAAGGGCGTCGTGCTGGACGTGGCGAAAAGCCGCGTGGAGTACGAGGGCCGCGGGGTGGAGCTCACCCGCAACGAGTTCCGCGTGCTGCACCTGCTCATGGAGAACAAGGGCGCCATCATCTCGCGCCAGGAGCTCATGATGGAGCTGTGGCAGTCCGACGCCTTCATCGACGACAACACGCTCACGGTGAACGTGAACCGGCTGCGCAAGAGCCTGGCCTCCATCGGCGTGCCCGAAGGCTTCCTGGCCACGCGCCGGGGGCAGGGCTACCTCGTCTGATGGGCGGTGCGCTGCCATGAGCCTGTCCGCCTACCTGCGCGACAACCTCGCGGCCATCGGCGTGGGCGTGCTGTGCTGCCTGGGCGTGGCCGGCATGCTGGCGGTGCTGGGCGTGGGCACGGACGCCACGGTGCTCGTGCCGTGTTTCGTGGCGCTGTGCGGCGCGGTGGTGCTCGGCATCGGCTACGTGCGCAGACGCCGCTTCTATACCGAGCTCGCGCGCATCGTCGAGGGCCTCGACAGCACCTACTTCGCCTCGGAGCTCGTGGAGGATCCCGGCTTCCTCGAGGGGCATCTGGCCCACGAGGCGCTCGAGGCGGTGGGAAAGGCCGCGGCCGACGATGTGGCGTTCCATCGGCGGCAGGCCGAGTCGTACCGCGACTACATCGAGCTGTGGATACACGAGATCAAGACGCCCATAGCCGCCGCCCATCTCATGGCGGCCGACCTGCACGGGGGCGTGGCTGCGAAGCTGAAGGCCGAGCTGGACCGTATCGAGTCCTACGTGGAGCAGGCGCTCTACTATGCGCGCTCCACCTCGCTCGCGCGCGACTACGCCATTCGCGAGCTGCCGTTGGCCGAGGCCGTGCGAGCGGCCTGCAAGAAGAACGCGCGCTACCTGATTGAGCACGGCGCCATCCCGTCCATCGAGGTGGGGGACGATGTCTCCGTGTTTGCCGATGCCTCTTGGCTCTCCTTCGTATTGGGGCAGGTCGTGGTGAACGCGGCGAAATACGGCGCGACTGCCGTGCGCTTCACCGCGCGCGAGGAGGGCGCGGGCACGAGCGCGGCGCGCACCGTGCTGGAGATCGCCGACAACGGGCGGGGAATTCCCGCTGCGGACGTCCCGCGCGTGTTCGACCGCGGCTTCACCGGCGAGAACGGCCGCGCCCAGGGCTCGGCCACCGGCATGGGCCTGTACCTGGTGGCCACGCTCTGCGAGAAGATGGGCCTCGGCGTGGGCCTGGCCTCCGAGGAGGGCACCGGCACCCGCGTCATGCTCGCGTTTCCGCACGACCGCAGGCGCAGGGACGTCGGGTGAGACGCGGGGACGGGGATGACGTCTCCGTTTGGTGAGACGCGGGGACGGGGATGATGTCTCGTTTGGCGTGGCAGAGGGACGCGGACAATGTCGCATTCCCCCTGCTCCTGGCGTCTTTGGAAGGCATCAGGGGACGTGATATTACCCCCATCCCCCTGTCGCACCCTGTCACGGGCGCCCCACCCTTGCAAATTCGTAAGGTTGCGGTAAGCCTCTTCGATGGCGGGTGCGGCGCCGCGGACGTACTATCTTGGCAGACCCCGAGAGAAGGAGATTTGCCATGACCGAAGTTTACGCGACCCCGTCGGCGGCTTGCGCGCAGCAGGCGCCGGCTGCCTATGCGTCCGGCTCCCGGCCCATCCTGTCGGTTCGCCAGATAGAGAAGGTGTACGGGAGCAAAGATTCCGTCACCAAGGCGGTGCGCGACATCAGCTTCGACGTGATGCCGGGCGAGTTCGTGGGCATCATGGGGCCCTCGGGCTCCGGCAAGACCACGCTGCTCAATTGCGTGGCCACCATCGACACCGTGACGAGCGGCCATATCCTCGTCGACGGGCGCGACGTCACGGGGCTGCGCTCCCGCGCGCTCGCGAAGTTCCGCCGCGACGACCTGGGCTTCATCTTCCAGGACTCCAACCTGCTGGACACGCTCACCGGCTTCGAGAACATCGCGCTCGCGCTCACGGTGAAGGGCGAGCCCACCGGCCGGGTGAAACCCAAGGTGGACGCCATCGCGGCCACGCTCGGCGTGTCCGAGGTGCTGGGGAAGTACCCTTACCAGATGTCGGGCGGCCAGCGCCAGCGCATCGCCGCCGCCCGCGCCATGGTGGCCGATCCGAAGCTCGTGCTGGCCGACGAGCCCACGGGCGCGCTCGACTCGCGCAGCGCCACCGTCATGCTGGAGACGCTCGAGATGATGAACTCCTCGCTCGGCGCCACCATCATGATGGTCACGCATGATTCCTACGCCGCCTCGTTCGCGAGCCGCATCCTGTTCGTCAAGGACGGCGCCGTGTTCAACGAGATACGCAAGGGCGACACCTCGCGCAAGGACTTCTTCAACCGGATCATGGAAGTGGTCACGTTCCTGGGCGGTGACGTGCGCGATGCTCGCTAAACTCGCCTTCCGCAACATCCGCCGCTCGGTCAAGGACTACGGCGTGTACTTCGTCACGCTCGTTTTCGGCGTGGCGGTGTTCTACGCGTTCAACTCGGTGTCGAGCCAGTCCATTCTCTTCGACCTCGAGGACACGGCCTCGGCCAGCGTCTTCTCGCTGACGGGGCAGTTCCTCGGCATGTTCAGCGTGCTCATCGCCTGCGTGCTCGGCTTCCTCGTGCTCTACGCGAACGGCTTCCTCATCAGGCGGCGCAAGCAGGAGTTCGGAACGTACCTCATGCTGGGCATGAATCCCCGCAGCGTGTCGGCCATCGTGCTCATGGAGACGGCGGTGGTGGGCCTCGTGTCGCTCGTGGTGGGCCTGGCGCTCGGGTTCGCGCTTTCGCAGGGCATGTCGTTCGTCACGGCGGGCCTGTTCAACATCGAGATGACGCAGTACCGCTTCATATTCTCGTTCGACGCCTTTTTGCTCACGCTGGTGTGCTTCGCGCTCATCTTCGCGGTGACGGCCCTGTTCAACACCGTGTCCATCCGCCGCTACAAGCTCATCGACCTGCTCTCCGCCCGCTCGAAGAACGCGCGCTTCCGCGTGCGCAACCCGTGGATCAGCCTCGCCGGGTTCGTTGCGGCCGTGGGCCTGATCGCATGGGCGTACGCCACGCTCGTCGAAAACGGCCTTCTGGAGTTCGACGACGGGTTCTGGAAGGCCACGGCGCTCATGGTGGTCGGCACGTTTTTGCTCTTCTGGTCGCTTGCCGGCTTCGCCATCGCGGTGATCGAGCGCACGCGCGGCGTGTACTTCAAGGGCCTCATGATGTTCACGATGCGCCAGATAGCCAGCAAGGTGAACACGGCGTTCGTGTCGCTTTCGGTGGTGTGCGTCATGCTGTTCTTCTCGCTCACCGTGTTCTCCACCGGCATGGGGCTGGCGCGCGCCTTCAGCGGAAACATCGAGGACGGCACGGTCTACGACGCCACGCTCACGGCCAACGTGTACCTGAACCAGGGCGGCACGCACGACCCCGAGGCGCTCGCGCAGATGACCGAGGAGGACCGCGAGTACCAGAAGGTGGCCGACGAGAAGGCGGCCGCCATCGAGGCCGACGCGGAGGCCTACGGCTGGGATATCGCCGCGAAGCTGGCCGACGCCTCGCCGACGTGGGACGAGCTCGTGGCGAAGTCCGCTCAGATCGACGCCTTCGTGAGCGACGAGACGTCCTACGGCGAGCTCATGGGGCGCTACGGTCAGGACACGGGCAATGCGAAGCAGAACGAGGCCCTGCACAACCAGGGCGTCACCCTCATCGGCGTCTCGCAGTTCAACGCGCTCGCAGAGCTTGCGGGCCGGCCGACCGTGGACGTGGGCGAGGACGGCTACGCGGTGAACAACACGCTCGACGCCATGAAGGCGCTTTCCGAGTCGCTTGCGCGCAAGGGCGAGACGGTGGTCGCAGGCGGGCGCGTGCTCGAGTCCTCGGGCGAGCTGCGCAGCCAACCGATGGAGGACACCACATTCTCCGCGAGCGGGGCAGAGCTCATCGTGCCCGATGCGGTGATCGCCGGCCTGCGCGCCCAAGGCGCCGTTCCCGAGCAGAGCATCCTCAACCTCATGTATCGGACGGACCGGGCCGAGGGCGACAAGCTGCTCGAGCAGGTGCTCGCCGAGGCGTCGCCCGCCAACCCGGAGGTGGCGGCATCCGGCTGGAAGTTCAGCCCGAAGCCCTGGCCCGTGACGCTGTCGTTCACGGCCGAGGAGGTGCTCGTGCAGTCGGGCGGCATGAACCTCATGATCTCGTATTTGGCGCTCTACATCGGCTTCGTGTTCCTCATCGCCACGGCGGCCGTCCTGGCCATCCAGCAGCTGTCCGAGGCGAGCGACTCGCTGCCGCGCTACCGGGTGCTCGCCGAGATAGGCTGCGACCGCCGCATGATCGTCCGGTCGCTGCGCGCGCAGGTGCTCGTGTACTTCCTCGTGCCGTTGGCGGTGGCCGTGTGCCATACCGTGTGCGCCGTGGGCGTCATCAGCGACTCCGTCATCTCTCAGCTGGGCGTGTCGGTGCTCGAGCCTGCGCTCATGACCGCCGTGCTGGTGGCGGTGGTGTACGGGGCGTACCTCGCGGTCACGTACTTCGCCAGCAAGGGCATCATCCGCGCCTCGCTGGGCAAGAAGCTCGTGGGGTAGGGCGGGGCCGCCGCGCGCTGCTCCGCCCGAGCCGCCGCCCGTCGCGTCGCGGGGAAATCCCGCTCGCGGCGCGGCGGCGGTTCTGCTACCATGTTCGCCATGGGTGACTCGCCGAAAACCGCCAAGCGCCGCGTGCGCGAGAAGCGCACCATCTCGCAGATGGTGGCGCTTTACTGCGCGGGCAACCACGACGCCGCAGCTCGCACCGAGCGCGCCCATTGCGGCGAGGCCGTGTGCGCGGACTGCGCGGCCATCGATGCCTACGCGGTGCTGCGTACCGAGCGCTGCCGCAAGATGGAGGTCAAGACCTCCTGTGAGGAATGCGGCAACCACTGCTATGCCCCCGAGAAGCGCGACGAGATCCGTGCCGTCATGCGCTACGCCGGCCCGCGCATGCTGGGGAGGCACCCGGTGGCGGCCGTGCGGCACCTGCTGGGCCGCTGAACGTCCGCGTGCGCCGCGGATCTGTTTCCCGAACGTATCCGTTCACGCCGCCCGTTGTCTCCGTTCGGGGTACAATGGCCTCGACGAAACGGTGAGGACGGGACGGAAGGGCGGGCATGCTCGACAAGGTTGACGCGCTGTTCGCGCGCTTGGAGGACGTCATGGCGTTCCAGGCCATCCGCCAAGGGCTCATCCTCACCATCCCCGTTCTGCTGGTGGGGTCGTTCTGCCTCATCTTCCTCAACCTGCCGCTCGCGCCCTACCAGGACGCCCTCGCCGGCGCGCCGCGCGTCGAGGGCCTGCTCGACCTCGTGTACGACGGTACCATGGGCATCTTCTCGCTCTACGTGTCCGTGGCCGTGGCGCTGCGCTACGCCAACGCCTGCGCCGAGCGCTTCGGGGGCTTCTTCGTCCAGGGCGCGCCCTTCGCCGCGCTCGCGGCCTACCTCATGTCCGTGGGCTTCGGCACCGAGGGCTTCGATCCCATCGTGCTCAGCACGCGCTCGCTGTTCATCGCCATCGTGTGCGGGCTGGCCTCGTCGGTGCTGTACTGCCGGCTCGTGCGCCTGCGCCGCACCCGGCGGCTGTACGGCGACAGCCTGGACAACGTGTTCAACCAGGCCGTGTCGGGCCTCCTGCCCATCGCGGCCGTCATCGCGCTCTTCGGCGCGGCGAACGCCGCCGTGGCGGCGCTCTCGGGCTCGAGCTGCATCGAGCAGCTGTTCTTCGACAGCGTGAGCGCGCTCTTCCCCCTGGCCACGGCCACGTTGGGCAGCGGGCTTCTGTACCTTTTCCTGAACAACGTCATGTGGTTCTTCGGCATCCACGGCGGCAACATGCTCGACGGCGTGGCGCAGAGCGTGTTCGTGCCCGGCATGGCCGCCAACGCGGCGGCGCTCGCGGCGGGCGGCGAGCCAGTGCAGATCGTGACGAAGACGTTCCTGGACGTGTTCGCCTCTATCGGCGGGGCCGGCGCGCTGCTGTCGCTGCTCGCGGCCATCCTGCTGTTCGGCCGCCGCACGAGCGCGCGGCGGCTCTCGGCGTTCGCGGCCGTGCCCATGTGCTTCAACATATCCGAGATCATGCTGTTCGGGCTGCCGGTGGTGTGGAACCCGGCGCTGTTCGCGCCGTTCATCGCGGTGCCCCTGGTGAACATGGTGGTGTCGTACGCAGCCATGGCGGCCGGGCTCGTGCCGCCCGTGGTGGTGGACGTGTCGTGGACCACGCCGCCTCTCGTGGGCGGCTGGGTGGCCACGGGCTCGCCCGCCGGCGCGGTGCTGCAGCTTGCGTGCATCGCGTTGGGCACGGTGCTCTACCTGCCGTTCCTACGCCGCTACGAGCGGTTGGCCGACGCCCACGCGCGGGTGCAGTACGATGCCCTGCTCTCGTCGTTCCAGGACGACGAGCGCGCCGGGCGCTCGGTCGAGCTCGTGACGGCCGCGGGCTCGCTGGGCGCGGTGGCCCGCTCGCTCGCCGAGGACGTGCGGGCCGCCGTGGACGCGGGGGCCTTCGAGCTGCGCTACCAGCCGCAGTTCGACGCTGACGGCCGCGCGGTTGGCGCGGAGGCCCTGCTTCGCATGGAGCACCCCGTGTACGGCTGGCTCTACCCGCCGCTCGTTATCGAGCTGGCACGCGAGGCCGGTGCGGGCGGCGAGCTCGAGCGCGCCGTGTTCGAGCGGGCGCTGGCCGACGCGCAGGCTGCGGAGGCGCTCGCGCATGCGGGCGAGCTCGACGCGGGTTTCAGCGTGAGCGTGAACGCCACGGCCACGATGCTGCAGGACGAGGAGGCCGTCGGCTTCGTCATCGACGCCTTCCGCGCCCGCGGGCTCGATGCTGGCCGCGTGGTGGTGGAGGCCACCGAGCGCGAGGCGCTGCTGTGGGACGCGGGCGCGCACGACCTGCTGCGCCGCGTTGCGGACGCGGGCATGCCGCTGGCCATCGATGACTTCTCCATGGGCCGCACCTCGTTCCAGTACCTTGAGACGAGCGTGTTCTCCGTGGTTAAGCTCGACGGGACCATTGCCAAGGGCGTCATGGAGAACGAGCGCTACGCCGAGATCGTCTCGTCCATCGCCGACCTCTCCGAGCACCTGGGCTTCACGGTTCTGGCCGAGTACGTGGAGACGGCCGAGCAGCGCGACGTGCTGAAGACGCTCGGCTGCTCCTATTTCCAAGGCTACCTCTACGCGCCCGCGCTGCCCTTCGACGAGATGGTGGAGCGCGCACGGCTGACGGGAACGCTCCGTTAGAGGGAGCTTCTCTTTCGGGGCAAATGATGCGGGATGATGCGTCATCCCGCGTCCTGCGTCACCCTCGCGGCTGAACTAGAGGGCAGTGCCGCTGCCCCCCTCCGGCACGCTGCAGCGTAGGAAAGCGAACGAATTGTGCGCATCGTTTGAACGCTGGAACACGAACGTATGTTTTCGCTGGCTCTTTCCGCGCGCTGCGCTAGAATGAACGATTGCACGGAAATGATAGTTTCCCGGTAGCCTAATTTGCGACCCACGGCACGCGATGCCGGGGCACGGCTGCCGGCTGCGGATGCGCAAGAGAAAGAGCGATAAGCCACATGGGACAGAACGCCATCGTCATCAAGGGTGCCCGCGAGCACAACCTCAAGGACATCGACCTCATCATCCCGCGCGACGAGCTCGTGGTCATCACGGGTCTGTCAGGCAGCGGCAAGTCGAGCCTCGCGTTCGACACGATGTACGCCGAGGGCCAGCGCCGCTACGTGGAGAGCCTCTCCAGCTACGCGCGCATGTTCTTGGGGCAGATGAGCAAGCCGGACCTGGACAGCATCGACGGCCTGTCACCGGCCGTTTCAATCGACCAGAAGACCACGAGCAAGAACCCGCGTTCCACCGTGGGCACCACCACCGAAATATACGACTACCTGCGCCTGCTGTTCGCTCGCGTGGGCGTGCCTCACTGTCCTGAGTGCGGGCGCGTCATTCGCAAGCAGACCACCGACCAGGTGACCGACGAGATACTGGCGCTCGCTCCCGATGCGAAGGCCATCATCATGGCCCCGGTCGTCACCGGACGCAAGGGCGAGTTCACGAAGCTGTTCGCCGACCTGCAGAAGGAGGGCTTCAGCCGCGTGCGCATCGACGGCGAGATCGTGAAGCTCGAGGCCGAGCCGCTCACGCTCAACAAGAAGATCAAGCACTTCATCGACGTGGTGGTGGACCGCGTGCAGCTGAAGGAGAGCGCCACGAGCCGCATCGCCGAGGCGGTGGAGCTGGCCACGAAGCTGGCCGACGGGCGCGTGCTCGTGCAGGTGCTGGGCGAGGACGGGCAACCGCTCGGCGAGGGCGGCGGCAAGTCGAGCGGCGCTACGGGCGGCCTCGGCGCCGGCGAGCATATCTTCTCGCTCGCGCTTGCCTGCCCCGAGCACGGCCATTCCATGGACGAGCTGCAGCCTCGCGACTTCTCGTTCAACGCCCCCTACGGTGCCTGCCCGGACTGCCTCGGCATCGGCAGCCGCGAGGAGGTGGATCCCTCGCTCGTGGTGCCCGACCCCTCGCTCACGCTGGCCGAGGGCGCTATCGCGCCGTTCAAGACGGGCAACTACTACCCGCAGGTGCTGCGCGCCGTGGCCAAGCACATGGGCACCGACGAAAACACGCCGTGGGAGGACATGCCGAAGAAGGCCACCGACGCGCTGCTCTACGGCCTGGGCGACGACAAGGTGCGCGTGGACTACGTGACCGTGGACGGGCGCGAGACGTACTGGTACATCGAGTGGGAAGGGGCGCTCGCCGCCGTGCAGCGCCGCTACCAGGAGGCCCAGTCCGACAACCAGCGCGAGAAGCTGTCGGAGTACTTCGCCATCGTGCCGTGCCAGACGTGCGGCGGCAAGCGCCTGAAGCCGGAGATCCTGGCCGTGACGGTGGGCGGCAAGTCCATCCACGATGTCACCGAGATGAGCGCGGCCGATTCGCTCGACTACTTCGAGGGCCTGGCCTTTCACGGCTCCGAAGAGCATATCGCCGGTCCCATCGTGAAGGAGATCAAGGCGCGCCTGCGCTTCCTGGTGGACGTGGGCTTGGACTACCTCACGCTCGAACGGGCCACGGCCACGCTCTCGGGCGGCGAGGCGCAGCGCATCCGCCTGGCCACGCAGATCGGCGCGGGCCTCATGGGCGTGCTCTACATTTTGGACGAGCCGTCCATCGGCCTGCACCAGCGCGACAACGAGCGGCTCATCGCCACGCTGGAGCGCCTGCGCGATTTGGGCAACACCGTCATCGTGGTCGAGCACGACGAGGACACCATCCGCAGCGCCGACTACGTCATCGACATGGGCCCGGGCGCGGGCGAGCACGGCGGCGAGGTGGTGGCGGCCGGCAAGCCCGACGAGATCGTGAGGTTCGAGGGCTCGCTCACGGCCGACTACCTTTCGGGCCGCCGCACCATCCCCGTCCCGGAGAAGCGCCGCAAGCCGCGGCGCGGGTCGCTCAAGCTCACGGGCGCCTCGGAGAACAACCTGAAGAACCTGACGCTGGAGGTTCCCTTCGGCACGCTCACCGTGGTCACGGGCGTGTCGGGCTCGGGCAAGAGCTCGCTGGTCACCGACACGCTGGCACCGGCGCTCGCGAACCGCGTGAACCATGCGCACCGCCGCTCCGGCAAGTACAAGAAGATCACCGGCCTGGACAAGATCGACAAGGTCATCAACATCGACCAGAGCCCCATCGGGCGCACGCCGCGCTCGAACCCGGCCACCTACATAGGCCTCTGGGACGACATCCGGGCGCTGTTCGCCAGCACGCAGGAGTCGAAGGCGCGCGGCTACGGGCCGGGGCGCTTCTCCTTCAACGTGAACGGCGGCCGCTGCGAGGCCTGCAAGGGCGATGGCCAGATCAAGATAGAGATGCACTTCCTGCCCGACATCTACGTGCCCTGCGAGGTGTGCGGCGGCGCGCGCTACAACCGCGAGACGCTGCAGGTCACGTACCGCGGCAAGAACATCGCCGAGGTGCTGGACATGACCGTGGACGACGCGCTGGCCTTCTTCGAGAACATCCCCGGCATCAAGCGCAAGCTGCAGACGCTGCACGACGTGGGTCTGGGCTACATCCGCCTGGGGCAGCCCGCCACCACGCTCTCGGGCGGCGAGGCGCAGCGCGTGAAGCTGTCGAGCGAGCTGCAGCGCCGCCAGACCGGCAAGACGTTCTACATCCTGGACGAGCCCACCACCGGCCTGCACTTCGAGGACGTGCGCCAGCTCTTGGAGGTGTTGGAGCGCCTCGTGGACGCCGGCAACACGGTGCTCGTCATCGAGCACAACCTGGACGTCATCAAGTGCGCC
Organism: Gordonibacter sp. RACS_AR49; assembly: GCF_030418435.1. Classification (NCBI taxonomy): domain Bacteria; kingdom Bacillati; phylum Actinomycetota; class Coriobacteriia; order Eggerthellales; family Eggerthellaceae; genus Gordonibacter; species Gordonibacter sp. RACS_AR49. The sequence goes on from NZ_JAIUDM010000012.1 coordinate 67,318, forward strand.
GACCGCATCATCGACCTGGGACCCGAGGGCGGCGACCGCGGCGGCACCATCGTGGCCCAGGGCACCCCCGAGGAAGTGGCCGAGGTCGAGGGCAGCTACACGGGAGCCTTCGTGAAGAGGATGCTGGAGGCGTAGGCTCCCCGGCGCACGCCGTCCCCGTTCGGACGGCACGCTGGCAACAGAAGAAAACGAAGCGGCGAGCGCCTGGCGCTCGCCGCTTCGTTTTCTGCGGCGCAGCAACGCTTCCGCAGGGGCCCCGTCGTCTCCAAGGAAAGATCACCACCCCTTGTCACGTGTTTCCGGTGGTTTCAGATGCCCGGGCGCTTCCTATACTTTCTCGACAGGAGGACAGCAATCGAGAAAGGAGGAGACCATGTGCTTCAGACCTGCAGACGTGAAGGCCCAGGCCAATACCTGCCGCAAGTGCGGCGCGGACAACTTGGAGTATGCGGCTATCTGTGAGAAGTGCGGGGCCGAGCTCGAAGGACCCGACGCCGCCGCCCCGGGGTTCGCCGCCCCGGCAGGTGCACCCAAGGCACCAGGCGCGCCGAAAGCGCCGAGCGCCCCGAAGGCACCGGGCGCGCCGTCGGCTCCGATGGGGTGATTGCAGTCCGCCTCGGAAGGCCTGTCGGCATAGCACCGGCGAGGGCCCGCTGCGGGGCGCCGCATCGCAAGGCAAGCGATCGAAACACGAGGAACGGAGGATGAGAACGTGGAGAATGCTCAGACAAGCATCGACGGCGAGACGAGGAAAGTCTACGCCGGCTGCCGATCCTGCCACCTGAACTGCCCTGTGTGGGTGACGGTGAAGGACGGGCGCGCCGTCAAGGTCGAAGGCGACCCGAAGCTCGGCCCGCCCAACATGGGCAAGGCATGCGTGAGGGCCTCGGAGGCCATCCAGTTCGAGTACAGCCCGACGCGCCTGCGCTACCCCCTGAAACGAGCGGGGAAGCGCGGCGAGGGGAAGTGGGAGCGCGTCTCGTGGGATCAGGCCGTCGACGAGATCGCGGCCAAGATACACGAGATGGTGGAGAAGCACGGCGCGGAGACGTTCGTGCTCCCGGGACGCACCGGGCGCCATGACATGGGATGGGTCGCCCACCGCATCGCTCGGACCATCGGCACCCCCAACAACTACTACGGGGCCATCCAGGTCTGCTACCTGCCGCAGTTCCACGAGCAGGTCAACTACGGGTTCTACACGGCGACCGGCGGCGGCTCGGCTGCGACGAAATGCCACGTGAGCTTCTCCGCCGAGCAGGCTTACGCGTGGCCGATCCAGGCGCAGACCATCATGGCGAACAAAGAGAACGGCATGAAGCTCATCGTTGTGGATCCCGTCCAGGGAGTCTATGCCAGCAAGGCGGACGAGTGGGTCCCCGTGCGTCCCGGCACCGACGTCGGCTTGATCATGGGCATGGCGAAGGTGATCATCGACAAGGGTCTCTACGACAAGGACTACGTCGTGCGCTGGAGCAACGCCCCCTTCCTAGTGCGGGGCGACACGGGCGGTTTGCTGCTCGAGAGCGACATCGTGGAGGGCGGCAGCGACAAGCGCTTCATGGTGTGGGACGAGAAGGAGGACCGCCTGAAGTACTGGGACGCCGAGGAGATCCAGTGGGAGGGCGGCCCCTCCGGCAAGGCCCATTACGACCATCTGGTGGAGCTGTTCGAGGAGAACAAGACCTCGACCGAGAAGTCGCCGGCGGCCGACCTGCCCGACTCCATCATGCCCGCGCTGTTTGGCGAGCACGAAGTGGAGCTCTGCACGCGCGGAGGAAAGATCACCTGTATCCCGGCCTTCCAGATGCTCGCGAACAACGTCGCGGAATGGACGCCCGAGCACACCGAGTCGATCACGGGCGTTCCCGCCGACCAGGTGGAGCGCGTGGCCACGATGATCGGCACGCTCAAACCCGTCGACATCAACCAGGGCATGCAGTACATGTCCACGAACGTCTCGCAGTACGTGAACGCCATCAACGTGCTGAAGATCATCACCGGCAGCGTGGATGTGGCGGGCGGCAATGTGCTCGGCGCTTTCTACCCGGTGACGCCGCATGCCTTCCCCAGCGAGCTCGATCTTTCCTGGGCCGATGGGCTGCCCTTGGAGCAGAAACGCAAGCGCCTCGGCTACTACACGCACCGGGTGGGCTGCGGCTACGCTTGGGAGGAGATGGTGAAGTGGCAGCCTATCCGTCCGCAGAATGCCGACGGCGCCATGCTGTTCCCCGACCTCACGAGCGTCATGGAGGCGGCGGAGACGGGCCGTCCCTATCCCGTGCACGGTATCATAGCCATCTCGTCCAACTGGCTCATGCACGATCCCACCCTCGCGCGCTGGCTCAAGCTGCTCGAGGACGAGACGAAGATCGAGCTGCACGTGGTCACGGACGTGGTCATGACCCCGACGGCCGAGATGGCGGACTATGTGCTGCCCGCTGTCACCTGGATGGAGCGCAACTTCCTCAACTTCGGCACCGGCGGCGGCTCGAGCCCGCTGCACCAGGCCTACAACAAGGCCGTCGAGCCCCTCTGCGAGGCGCGCCACGACTACGATTTCGGCGCGATGCTCTCCAAGGCGCTTGGCAAGTACGACAAGCGCTACGTTGAGGGCCGCCTCAACCACGAGTGGACCAACCACTGGGCGGGGGAGTACGGGAAGTTCTGGCCCGCCGACACCATCGACGGACAACGCGACCTCCTGTCCCGCGAGTTTTTGGGCATGCCGTTCGAGGACGTGCTCAAGCGTCGCGTGGTGGCGGTCCCTGGTGCCGACACGCCGCCGTCTACGGAGCGCTTCCTGATAGCCGGGAAGTTCCCCACCGACACGGGCAAGGCGAATCTGTTCTCGACGATCCACCAGAAGTGCGGCTACCCGCCCCTGCCGGTGTACATCGAGCCGGCCGAGTCCCCGCTGTCGCGCCCCGACCTCGCAAAGGACTTTCCGCTGGTTGGATCGTACGGCAAGCGGCAGGCGGGCTTCTTCCACTCGGAGTTCCGCCAGCTGCCTTGGACGCGAGAGATGACGAGGACGCCCGACGTGTTCATCAACCCGGAGACGGCCGCGCAGTTCGGCGTCGCCGAGAACGACTGGATATGGGTGGAGTCCCCGCCCACGGGAGGGCGCGCCCCCTACAACAAGATCATGGGCAAGGTGTCGTTCAGGTTCATGGTCGCCCCCGGCATCGTCTCGTACTCCCAGCACGCGTGGTGGCGTCCCGAGAAGACCGTGGAGGAGGAGCTGCACGGTGCCTTCGAGTGGAACACCGAGGCCCTGATCGAGGTGGAGAACAACTGCCCCGAGACCGGATCGGGCGGGTACCGCTCGCAGATATGCCGTATCTACAAGGCAACCGAGGAGGATATCGCGCGCTACCGGCCCGAGATCACGCGCGAGCAGCTCGAGGCGCTCATGCCCATGACCCCGGAGGAGTGTGCAAAATGACGCAGCTAGGTTTGGTCGTATCCCTTGACCGTTGCATGGACACGCGCGGCTGCATGGGGGCGTGCAAGCAGGAGAACAACGTCGACCTCGGCGCGTTCTGGGTACGCACGTACACCTCCACCACCGGCGGGTTCCCCGATGCGGAGACGTACTTCATCCCGGTGATGTGCCAGCATTGCAGAAAGCCCTCCTGCGTTCCGGCCTGTCCCGAGCAGGCGATACGCAAGCGCGAGGACGGAATCGTCGTCATCGACACGGCACCTTGCGCCGCCTGCGGGGGGAAGGAGTGCATGGACGCCTGCCCCTACGGCGCCATCAGCTACAACGAGCGCGACAACACGGTGGGGAAGTGCGATATGTGCGCTTCCCGCGTGGATCAGGGGCTCGCTCCCGCCTGCGCGTTCGCCTGCAACTCGAACGCGTGGATGTTCGGGGACGTGGACGATCCCGAGAGCGGTATATCGCAGGTTCTCGCAGCGATGGGCGACAGCGTCCACCAGCTCAAGCTGGAGACGGGCAACGAGCCCTCCTGTTACTACCTATTGAGCTCGAAGCGGTGGCAGGACATGGACGGGCTGCGCGCCCGCTAGCAGGCACGCCGGCAGGCCGGGGCCTCTGCCCCCGGCCTGCCGGAAACAGGGAAGGAGGGGCTTCGATGGAGAACCATGATGCCCTCGGGGAAGGTTTCTGCAAGGCTCAGGCCGAGCGTCTGCGCCTGCTCGCCCGGATATTCTGGAACGTCGCCGACCGCGAGGCGCTGGAATCGCTCGATTTCGCCCCGTTCGACGGCATGGGCGAGGCCGTCGAGCGGGCGAGGGAGGCCGTCGAGCGGGACCGGAGGCGCGCGCTCGCCGACGACGGCGCGGCGCGCGACCTGAGGGTGGAGTACACGGCCCTGTTCGCGAGCTCGCGGCTGGGCGCGCCCCTGCCCTACGAGTCGCTGTATGCCGACGGAGGGGGCCTTCTCATGCAGGGGGCCCGCGACGAGGTGCGCGAGCTGTATCGAGCGGGCGGTTACGCTGCGGGGCAGGAGGACGGCGAGCCGGAGGACCATCTTTCGAACGAGCTGCGCTTTCTCGCCTTCCTGTACGATCGGGCACGCCTCGCCCAGGAGGCGGGGCGAGACGCGGAGAGGGACGGGGCGCTGTCGGAGGCCTCGGCGTTCAAAGAGGGGCATCTGGACAGATGGGTCCCCTTTTTCTGCGACCGCGCGTCCGCTACGGCCGAATCCGATTTTTACCGAAACATCCTGGTCCTTCTGAGGTCGTGCGTGTGCGATCGGGCCTCTTGTCAGGATAGTGCTCACCCAGAGAGGGGATGATATCGTGTCAGAAAAAGCAAAGGGGAAGTTCTTTACCCAAGGTTGGATCCAGGTGTTCCTCGTTTTCATTGTGTGCATCGTCACTCAGGGGTTCGGGCTGTACTCGTTCAGCATGCTCCGCATTCCCATGACGGAGATGCTGGGAGCCGAGGCCTCCGTCGTGAGCTTGGGATTCTCGGTGTACCTCGTGGTGTCGGGGGTCGCTGGTCTCGCCGTGAACGGCCTGGTCTCCCGTATCGGCATCAAGGGATGCCTGCTGATCGCCGCGGTCATGTACTCGGGCGGGTTCCTGATACTCGGCTTCGTCGACTCGCTGTGGATGGTGTTCTTGGCGTACGCCGTCATGGGCATCGGCAACGGATGCGGCGGCTTCGTGCTCATCACGTCGATACCGGCGAACTGGTTCGTCAAGCGCCGCGGCCTCGCGACCGGCATCACGCTCTGCGCGACGTTCCCCGCCTCGCTCATCACCACGAACCTGGTTGCCGTGCTGGCCGCCGCCGGCAGCTGGCAGAACGCCCCGCTGATCTTAGGTCTCATCTCGTTCGTCGTGCTTCTGGTCTCGGCGTTCCTCATCAAGTTCCGCCCGCAGGACGTCGGCCTGTACCCCGATGGGATGACCGAGGAGGAGGCGGCGCAGGTGAAGAGCGAGGAGACCGCCGGCGCGGTCAAGGTGGTCGGACTCAATCGCTCGCAGGCGGTGAAGACCTTCACGTTCTGGGCCATCATATTCAGCTTCGGCCTGATCGGCATCGGTGAGCAGGGCGTGTTCCAGAACTTTCCCACCTACATCGTCTACACCGGGTTCGACTTGGCGACGGCCGGCGTGTTCATGACGTTCCTCTCCATCGCGGGCTGTGTGGGCAAGCTCCTGTCTGGCTACTTCATCGACCGGATCGGGCCGCGCATCACCTACGTCGTGGTCAACGTGCTCGCCGCCTGCGGCCTCCTGCTCATCGTGCTCTTCGGCGCCAACGTCGCGGTGCTCTACATCGGCGGCTTCTTCTTCGGCGCCGCCCTGAGCTCGGCACCCGTGTGCTTCACGTCTGCCGTGTCCAAGTACCTGGGCCCCGCCTACTTCGCCGCCCTCTACAGCATCGCGTTTTTGGCGAAGACCGTCATGGACGCCATCGGCGTCCCCGCGCTCGCAGCGGTGGGCGGCTCGGCCTTCGGCTGGGACGGCGCGCTGATCGTCGGCGCCGCGTTCATCCTCGTGTCGGCTGCGTTTATGCTGTTCGGCGCCAAGAAGAGCAAGGAGCTCACGAAGATGGAGGAGGACGCCGTCAAGGAGCTGGGAGAGAGGGCGTAGGCCGGCGCGCTTTCCATCCAACAACCTCGCGCAGCGGTTGCGGGCGGGTGTCGCCGACTTGCGGGCGGCACCCGCCCTTTTCTATCCATGACCGAAATACGCGGCAAAAGGTGTGGTAGAATCCTGAAAAGAGGTTCGGGTAAAGACGAACGGCCTTTCCGCCGCTATGAAGTGAATGCCCGGCATGTCGGGGAAAGCCGGTGGGAAACGCAGGGTTTGCACGAAGGAGTCAGCGAGGCTCGGCTTATGGAGAACCTTTCCGCATTGCGAACGGATCCCGGCGTATTCCCTTCGACGAAGCTCCGCGCCCCGCGCCTTCCCAACCGCCTCTACCCGCTTGGCGAGCTTTACGAGCTGGTGGAAAGGGCCTTAGACAAGAACTCGCTCATCCTCGCGGCCCCTGCCGGCTGCGGCAAGACCTCGCTCGTCGCCGCCTGGGAAAGGCATGCGAGGCAGTCCGAGGACGGTACGCCGACGAGCGTCTCGTGGGTCAGGCTCGATGCCGACGACAGCGATTACGCGCGGTTCTGCAGCCTGCTCCTTGCCGGTTTGGAGGCTTTCGTCCCGGACGTGCGGCAGCAGTTTTGCGAGGTGCTGGGGGACGGCGGGCCGGATGCGGTTCCGGGCGCCCTGGTAGTCGCCATCGAACGTGCCGGCCTGCCGGCGGCTTGCGGCAGGAACGTACTCGTACTCGACAACTTTGAGGCTGCGAGCAACGGCCCGGTCGACCGCCTCGTCAGCTATCTCATCGCCTACATGCCGGCCGGGTACAAGCTCGTCGTGTGCAGCCAGGAAGCGCCCTCTCTCTCAGCAGCGAGCCCGGTTCCGGATTTCGACGACATGGCCGCGCTCGTCACTGCGGAGCAGCTCGTGCTGGACGATAAGGCGGCCGCGGGGTTCCTCCGTTCCTCTCTCGGGGAGGACGCAAGGGTGCCCGAAAGCATCCTCGACACGGCGGTCCGGGCGGCCGGCGGCCGGCTTCCGGCCCTGAACGTGGCGGTGCGCTGCCTTGCCGAGGCGCGGCCCCGCATGGGCGAGGTTCCCGATTCTGCTGCATGCGGCCGGCTCTCGCTGCTGGACGAGCTCTTGGCGGCGCTCTCCGAACGGGAGCGGGACCTTCTGGTGAAAACGTCCTTCCTCGACCTAGTGAGCCCGCCGCTTTGCGACGATGTCCTTGAAGCCGAGGGGTGCGACGGCGTCCTGGCGTCGATCGCGGCGAAAACCGGCGTCCTCGTGACCGTGGACGGCAAGAGGCGCTGGTACAAGGCGCAGGGCCCTTGGTCGCAGTACCTGCAATCGAAGTTCAGGAAACTCGATCGCGCCGAGGTGAGGGGGCTGTGCAAGAGGGCCAGCGCCTACCTGAAGAACCATAACCATGTGGGGCAGGCGATCGACTGCCTGTGCAAGGCGGCCCTTTGGAACGAGCTCGAAGACCTGGTCGGCGAGCATCATCTCTCGCTCATGTTCGACAACCGCTTCGACGTGTTCGGCGAGGTGCTCTCGAAGCTGCCGCGTCACGTCCTCGAATCATCCCCGAAGCTGAGCATAGCCCAGGCATGGGTGCTCGCCAAGGCCGGCTCGGTCGAGGAGTCCGTACGTTTCGTGAAGATGTCGGAAAGCCTTACCGATGTGGATTCCCCCGATGCTTCCCAGCTTGAGGCGGAACGCTTGGCCGTGCTCTCCCTTTGCTGCGGTCACAGCGGCGATATCCGGGCGGGGAAGGATATGGTGGCCGAGCTTCTAAGCTGCGGCCAGGGCGACCCGGGAGTGCTCGCCAGCCTGGTGTACAACGCGGCGGGGTGCATCGTGGCGAGGGAGAAGGAGCCCGCAAGAGTAATCGATTACCTCGAAAACTGCTTGGAGGTAGCCGCGGGCCAGGGTAACAGGCCCGCATGCTCGGTGCTTTGCTACTTCGCAGCGCGACAGCGCATCGATGCGGGGGACTTGCGGAGTGCCGAGAAGACCGCTTGGAGGGCAAGGGACGGCCTCGGCTTCTCCAGCATGGACGAGCTCGAGGTCCTCCCCGAGGTGATAGAGGCGACGGTCATGCGGAAAAGAGGGGAGTTCGCACGCGCTGAGGAGACTTACTCTCGCTGTCTCGGCTCCCTCGGCCCCTCTTCGGGGATCGAGTTTTTCGCCGAGGCGGGGTGCGGCCTCGCCTTGGCGCTGCGCGCGCAGGGCAGGATGGGGGAGGCCGCCGACACGGCCTGCTCGATCCTGCAGCTCTGCGACAGGAGCCATGCAGAGCGGCCGCGGCTGATAGCCCTCGTGTACCTGGCGATGATCGAGATAGACGCCGGGAACATCGACCAGGCCGCCGACCATGTCCGGGCGCTGAGGGGCGCGAACCCCGCTTCGGCGGATCTTATCGGCGACCTGATCGCGCTCGCCCTTGCGCGCTTCCGTTTCGCGAGCGGCCAGGTGGAGGAGGCGGGGAAATCGCTCGACCGGCTTGCCGGGGCGTTCGAGGAGAGCGGGCGCTACGGGCTCCTCCTCTCCGCGCTCGTCGCCAAGGGCATGGTCCTCTACGCCCAGGGCTTGCAGGGGCCTTCCTCGCATGCGGTCTTGCGTGCCTTGGAGCTAGCCCGGGACACCGGCGAGATAGAGGCGTTCGTCAACGAGGGCATCTCCATGACGCGCCTGCTCGGGGGGATGCGCGAAAGGAGGCTCGTGGGCGACGGCCTGGACGCCCTTGCGCAGAGGATAACGCAGGAGATCGCCGACCTGAACATCCCGGAGCCCGCATGGCGCCTCGAACGGCGCGACCGCAGCCCCCTGACGGCACGCGAGCGCGAGGTCTGCGAGCTGCTCGCCCTCGGCTACAGCAACCGGCAGATCGCCGAGAGCCTGTGCGTGTCCATCAACACCGTCGACACGCACCGCAAGAGGATATACCTGAAGCTGGGCGTGAACAACCGGAAGGACCTGGTCGAGAAGATCGGTGCAGCGGGGGGACGGTGACGGGGGCTTCCCGTAGCGCCCGCTAATTTACGGTAATCTTACCGAATGCCTCCTTTACCTGCCCGCGTGCTCGTGCGACAATGCGCTGCGGCCTTTTCCGGCCGGGAATCCAGCGGACAACGAGGGGAGCGGGTGCAGGTGACAGAGGCGGCAGGGGCTCCGGCGGGAGGCCGGCATATGGCGCGTGGCATCGTGTGCGCGCTGGCGGGCGGGGTGTGCTGGGGCTTCTCGGGCACCTGCGCGCAGCTGCTCATGAACGACTACGGCGCGCCGGCGGAGTGGATCACCTGCGTGCGCATGGTCATCGCCGCCGTGTTCTTCCTGTTCCTAACCGCAGTGCGCGACTGGCGCGACCTCGTGGCTGTGTTCCGCGACCGCCGCTCGCTCGTGCAGATCGCGCTGTTCGCCGTCTTCGGCGTGCTGCTCACCCAGATGAGCTACCTGAACGCCATCAGGTACACGAGCGCCGGCGTGGGCACCACCATCGAGCAGATCGGCCTCGTGCTCATCATGCTCTACGTGTGCGTGCGCGCCCGGCGCCTGCCGCGCGTGCGGGAGGCGCTGGGGCTGGCGTGCGCCCTGGGCGGCATGCTGCTCATTGCCACGCAGGGCGAGATCGACCAGCTGGCCATCCCGCCCGAGGGGTTGGGATGGGGGCTCGTGTCGGCCGTGGCGCTGGCCTTCTACACGCTCATGCCCGTGCGCGTGCTGAAGAAATGGGGCGCCATGCTGGTCACGGGGCTGGCCATGCTGTTCGGCGGCTCGGCGGCGTCGGCCGTCGTGCAGCCGTGGGCCGTTCCGGTGCAGCTTTCGGGCGGCGCGCTGGCGGCGCTCGTGGCCATCGTGCTCGTGGGCACGCTGGGCGCCTACATGCTGTACCTGCAGGGCGTGGCCGACGCCGGCCCGGTGAAGGCCAGCCTGCTATGCTGCGTCGAGCCGGTGTCGGCCATGGTGCTGGCCCTGTTCTGGCTGCATACGCCCGTGTCGGTGTGGGACCTGGCGGGCTGCGGCCTCATTGTGGCCATGATCTTCCTCGTGACCGAACGGGAGAAGAAGCCGCGGGCCGCAGACGGGGTCGCGGAGCCGATTGCCGCCGGCATGGTCGCCTACGACGATCCGCCGTTGTTCGCCGGCCGCGCCTCGGTGCTGGGCTACTACACGAGCCGTCCCGCCGTGCGCGAGGACTTCGACCAGGTGTCGGCCCTGCTCGATGCCGGGCACGAGACGTTCGCCGCGCTCGGCATCGACGAGGGGCGCAAGAAGTACCCCTCGGCGCGCCGCCTCATGCACAGCATAAAGAACGGCACGACGCACGTGGTGGAGGACGCGCATGGGCATATGATAGCCGTGTTCGCCGTGTCGTTCTCGCCCGACAAGAACTATGCGGCGGGCATCGACGGCGCCTGGCTCACCGACACGGACGAACAGCCCCAACCCTACGCCGAACTGCACTGGGTTTCGGTGGCGCCCGCGGCGCGGCGGCGCGGCGTGGGTCAGTTCATCCTGGAGACGGCGGGCCGCATCGCGCGCGCAGGCGGGCGCCGGAGCATCCGCGCCGACGTGTACGAGCGGAACGTGCCCATCCAGAAGCTCTTGGAGAAGCACGGCTATGCGCGCTGCGGCATCCTCTCCATGAGGGACGTGTTCGGCCGCCGGAAAACCCGGGTGGCCTACGAGCGCCTTCTGTAGGCAAGGGCCGTCTGCGCCCGGTTTTGGGCGCATGATCAAAAACGACGCAAAAGGCTCGCCAAACCTCTTTACCGTGGTGGGCTTCCGTGGGACAATGCGCTGATGGATGCAAGGGGGGCAAAGCCCCGCGAGACAAGGAGAGGGGGAGGGCCATGGCCGGTCAGGCGGCAATCGCGCAGGCGGCGCCCAGGAAAAGCCATGTGGCACGCGGCATCGCGTTCGCGGCGCTCGGCGGCATCTGCTGGGGGTTCTCGGGAACCTGCGCCCAGCTCATGACGAGCGAGCTCGGGGTGCCGGTGGCGTGGATCACCTGCGTGCGCCTGCTGCTGGGAGCCCTCATCTTCCTCGTGGCGTGCCTCTTCAAGAACTGGCGCAGCCTGCGCGCCGTGCTGCGCGACAAGCGCTCGCTGCTCCGTATCGCGGCCTTCTCGATGTTCGGCGTGCTGCTCACCCAGATGAGCTACCTGTCGGCCATCTCCTACACGAATGCGGGCACGGGCACCGTGCTGGAACGCCTGGGCCTCGTGGTCATCATGTTCATCGTGTGCGTGCGCGTGCGGCGCTGGCCGAAGCCGCGCGAGCTGTTCGGCCTCGTGTTCGCCCTGGGCGGCACGTTCCTCATCGCCACGAAGGGCAACATCGGCGCGCTCGCCATACCGGCCGAGGGGCTCATGTGGGGCGTCGTGTCGGCATTCGCGCTGGCGGCCTACACGCTGCTTCCCGGCAAGGTGCTGGCGAAGTGGGGCAGCTTCATCGTCACGGGCCTGGCCATGCTCCTGGGGGGCACGGTGGCCACCGTGTTCGTGCAGCCGTGGAGCATCCCCGTGGACATCACGCCCGAGCTCGTGGGCGTCATGGGTGCCATGGTGATCATCGGCACGTTCGCCGCGTACCTGTTCTACCTGCAGGGCATCACCGATGCCGGCCCGGTGCGTGCCGGCCTCGTGGGCTGCGTCGAGCCGGTGTCGGCAACGGTCATCTCGGCCGTGTGGCTGGGCACGCCCGCCACGCCGGTGGACGTGGCGGGCATCGCCATGATCGTGGTCATGGTGCTCTTGGTGACGCAGCGCGAGGAGGCGCCCGCGAAGGGCGAGGGCGGCCTGGACGGCTCGCCCGACGACCTGCCGCCCTTCGAGGGACGCGCCTCGCTTCTGGGCTATTATCGCTCCCGTCCTGCCACGCACGACGACTTCGTGCGCTTCCAGGAGGTGCTGGAAGACGGCCACGAGGCGCTGGCCGCCTTGGGCATCGAGGAGAAGGGGTCGAAGAAGTACCCCTCCGAGCGCCGCGTCATGCGCGCCATCGACTGGGGCACCGCCCATGTGGTCACGGTGCCCGAGCGCACCGGCGACGAGGAGGCCGGCGGCGAGCGCATAATCGGCGTGTTTGCCGTCGATCCGCGCGGAGACGAGGCCTATGGCCGTTCCTCGGGCGCGGACTGGCTCACCGAGTCTGCCGAGCCTCCTGCCGGGGAGGCCCCGTATGCGGCCCTACACTGGGTGTGCGTGGCATCGGAGGCGCGCCGCCGCGGCGTGGGCATGTTCATCCTGGGCGAGGCCGAGCGCCTCGCGAAGGCTGCCGGCAAGCGCAGCCTTCGCTGCGATGTGTACGAGGGCAACGAGCCCATGCGCGCGCTGCTCATGGAGTACGGCTTCTCGTCCTGCGGCACCGCTGTCCTGCGCGACCGCCTGGGCCGTGAGAGACGCCGCGCCGCGTTCGAGCGCCTGTGGTGAAGGCGGGCGACCCCGCCGGCCGTGCAATCCTCTGACCGCGCCCCAAGGCGCCCCTGCGACCTGCGGGTCGACGCTTTGTTTCGAACGGCTCCTTTGAGAAGAAAGAGAACATCCCCGTGCAATTCCGCTCAACCCGCGCGTCGGACGTCGACCGCATCATGGACATCCTCGCCGACGGCCGGCGCGCGCTCGCCGAGCTCGGCATCGACCAGTGGCAGGGCGGGTACCCGCATCGCGAGGCTATCGAAGCCGATCGTGCACGCGGAGAGTCCTACGTCGTGGTCGGCGACGAAGGCGACGTCGTGGCCACGGCTATGGTGGGCTTCTCGGGCGAACGCGACTACGACTTGATCGATCGGGGCTCATGGCTCACCAACACGCGCTCGGATGATGCGTGCTACGGCGTGGTGCACCGCGTGGCGGTCTCGGCCTCGTGCAAGGGGCGCGGCGCCGCCTCGTTCTTGCTGGCCTGCGCCGAGGAGCTGACGCGCGATCGAGGATGCGAGAGCGTGCGCATCGACACGCATCCTGGCAACCTGCCCATGCGCCGTTTGCTGGAGAAGAGCGGCTACGCCGAATGCGGCGTCATCTACATCGCGCATGCCGAGGCGGGCACGCCCGAGCGCATCGCCTACGAGAAGCTGGTGTAGGCGGGCGAGCGGTCGCGCCGTCGTCCCTTGCAGCGCCCGCGTCGGCGGGAGCGCGTAGCTGTCGAAATTCTGTCGGTTGCCCATCTGGGGGACGGCCTCAATGCGGCACGGTATAATGCTGAGCATTATGTCGGTGAAATCTCGCGAGAAAATAGCGCTCTTCGTGTTCCTGGCCCTTATCGTCCTTAGCCTGTGCGGCTTGGGATGGTACCTGGTGGCAGGGCACTCTTGGAACGTGGCGGCATCGAACCTGGATGACACGTTCGGAAGCATGGACGGCTACACCGCCATCGTGTACCCGGGGACTGCCGTCGAACCGGTGGCCGGGAAGGGCGCGGGCGATGCGGTTGGGGACGCGGCCGACGGCAAGGAATCGGCCGAAGGCGCGGCTGCCGGCAAGGAGGCCGATGCCGGCTCGCCGGATGCCCCAGGGTCGTCCGGCGGCAAAGACGCCACCGGCACGGCAGGGACCGCGTCCGCCCCGGGAACGGATGCCGGGGAGAGCCTGCTCGGCTCGAAGAAGAAGACGCTCAGCGCCCAGGAGGCAAAGGAAGGCTACGAGGAGAAGGGCGCCACGGTGTTCTCGCTCGACACGGTCGACCTCGACGCGTACCGCGAGGGCGTCATCCTGAAGAAGGGCGGGCACCGCTTCGGCGTTTTCGGCATCGCCGAGCCCACGTCCACCATCGTGCTGGAGAAGCAGATCGCCTACTTCAAGCGCCACAAGGTCGATTTCATCGTGCTCGTCACGCCCGACAAGGAGTACGCCGAAGACGTCTCGGGCATCGACATCGTGGTGTCCACCCAGGACGAGGACCTGTTCGTCATGGGCGAGACCATCGACGGCACGTTCTACGTGGACGCCCCGGCCGTCGGCTCGGTGGGCGCTATCCTCATATCCCCTAGCAACGTCGTGTCCGCCAAGGTGCTGCAGGCCTCGTAGGGCGTAGGGGCCGGATTGCTCCGGTCGCACTCCCGAATGCAAGAGCGCCCCCGTCCTCGGACAGGGGCGCTCGCTTGCGAGGTTCGTGCTTCGCGCTACACGATGCCTTGGGCCATCATGGCGTCGGCGAGCTTCTTGAAGCCGGCGATGTTCGCGCCCATGACGTAGTTGCCCTCGTGGCCGTACTCCTTGGCCGCGTCGTCGGCCGCGTGGTAGATGTTCTTCATGATACCCTGCAGCTTGGCGTCGACCTCCTCGAACGACCAGGAGAGGCGCTCGGAGTTCTGCGACATCTCCAGGCCGGACGTGGCAACGCCGCCGGCGTTCGCCGCCTTGCCGGGGCAGAACACCACGCCGTTCTCCATCAGGTAGTCGGTGGCGTCCATCGTGGTGGGCATGTTCGCGCCCTCGGCCACGATCTGGCAGCCGTTCGCCACGAGCTGCTTCGCGTCCTCGAGCAAGAGCTCGTTCTGCGTGGCGCAGGGCAGCGCGATGTCCACGGGCACGCTCCACACGCCGCGCCCGTCGTGGTACTCCACGCCTTCCTTGCGCTTCGCGTACTCGCTGATGCGGCCGCGCTCGACCTCCTTGATCTGCTTGACCAGGTCCACGTCGATGCCTGCCGGGTCGTGAATCCAGCCGGTGGAGTCGGAGAGCGTGACCACCTTCGCGCCGAGCTGCTGGGCCTTCTGCGTGGCGTAGATGGCCACGTTGCCGGAGCCGGACACGGCAACGGTCTTGCCCTCGAAGGAGTCGTCATGGCAGTTCAGGTACTCCTGCACGAAGTAGATGAGGCCGTAGCCCGTGGCCTCGGTGCGGGCGAGCGAGCCGCCGTAGGACAGGCCCTTGCCGGTGAGCACACCCTCCCACACGTTTTTGATGCGCTTGTACTGGCCGAACATGAAGCCCACCTCGCGGGCGCCCGTGCCGATGTCGCCGGCCGGCACATCGGTGTCGGCGCCGATGTGGCGGTAGAGCTCCGTCATGAAGCTCTGGCAGAAGCGCATGACCTCCAGGTCCGACTTGCCCTTCGGGTCGAAGTCGCAGCCGCCCTTGCCGCCGCCCATGGGCAGCGTGGTCAGGCTGTTCTTGAAGATCTGCTCGAAGCCCAGGAACTTGATGATGCCCAGGTTCACCGACGGGTGCAGGCGCAGGCCGCCCTTGTAGGGCCCGAGGCAGCTGTTGAACTGCACGCGGTAGCCGCGGTTCACGTGCACGTTGCCCTCGTCGTCGACCCACGGCACGCGGAACATGATGACGCGCTCGGGCTCCACGATGCGCTCGAGCAGCCCCGCCTTCTCGTAGGCTGGGTTGGACTCGATGACCGGCTCCAGGGACTTCAGCACCTCGGTGACGGCCTGGATGAACTCCGGCTGCTCGGCATCCTTGGCCTTCACCTGCTCGATGACGCGATCGACGTAGCTCATGGTGGGGGAACCTCCTTCGGGGAATTTTCACATGCCCTCATTATAAGGTGCGAAGGGTGATGACAATGATTATTTAAACGTTTTGAAACAAATCCGCTCCGGACGGGCGCATGCGGGATGCGCTCCCGCCCCTCCCGCCGCGCCCGACGGCGGAGGCTTCGACGAGTGTTCCGGACGTGGGACTGCCAGGGGCGGGCGGATGCGGTAGAATCGTCGGGACGCGAGAAGGAGAGAGCATGAACGAGATCAAGTGCCCCCATTGCGGCGGGATGTTCACCATCGACGAGGCCGGCTTCGCGGCCATCCTCAAGCAGGTGCGCGACGCCGAGTTCGACAAGGAGGTGCGCCGCCACGCCGACTTGCTGGAAACCGAGAAGCGCCAGGCGGTGGAGCTCGCCGTGGCCCAAGCGCTCGGCGATGCGCAGGGAGCGGCGGCGCAGAAGGAGGCGCGCATCGCCGAGCTGGAGGCCCGCCTTGAGGCGGCGGCGCGCGAGCGCGAGAGCGAGGCGCGCCTGGCCCAGGCCGAGCGCGAGCGGGCGCTGGCCGACGCGGCGGCGGCGAAGGACGCCCGCATCGCCGAGCTCGAGCAGCGCCTGTCCGCGCAGCAGCGCGCCAACGAGGCCGAGAAGCAGCTGGCGGTCCAGCAGGCGCGCTCGGCCCTCGAGCGCGAGCGCGACGAGCTTGCGGCGCAGGTCAAGCTCAAGGATGCCGAGAAGTGCCAGGTTGCCAGCGCCCTCAAGGAGCAGCTGGCCATCGAGCTCAAGGCTAAGGACGACATCATCGCCTACAAGGAGGGCGAGATCGAGCGCTACAAGGACATGAAGGCGCGTCTGTCCACCAAGCTCGTGGGCGAGTCGCTCGAGCAGCATTGCGAGGTTGAGTTCAACAAGATCCGCGCCACGGCGTTCCCGCGCGCGTACTTCGAGAAGGACAACGACGCGTCGGAGGGCTCGAAGGGCGACTTCATCTTCCGCGAGCGCGACGAGGAGGGAAACGAGATCGTCTCCATCATGTTCGAGATGAAGAACGAGTCCGACGAGTCGGCCTACCGCCACAAGAACGAGGACTTCTTCAAGAAGCTCGACGCCGACCGCACGAAGAAGGGGTGCGAGTACGCGGTGCTGGTCACCTTGCTCGAACCGGAGAGCGAGCTGTACAACCAGGGCATCGTGGACGTGTCGTACCGGTTCGAGAAGATGTACGTCATCCGGCCGCAGTTCTTCATCCCGATGATCTCCATCCTGCGCAATGCGGCGCTGAACTCGATGGCGTACAAGGCGGAGCTGGCCGTCGTGCGCAACCAGAATATCGACATCACGAACTTCGAGGAGTCCATGGAGTCGTTCAAGGCGGGCTTCGCGCGCAACTACGACCTGGCCAGTCGCAAGTTCCAAACGGCCATCGACGAGATCGACAAGACCATCCTGCACCTGCAGAAGACCAAGGACGCGCTCGTGTCGTCCGAGAACAACCTGCGCCTGGCGAACAACAAGGCCCAGGACCTCACCATCAAGCGCCTGACCAGGAAGAACCCCACCATGAAGGCGGCGTTCGAGGCGTTGAAAGCCGATCAAGACGGCGACGAGTCGTAACGACGGGGAAGTCGGCATGCAGCCGCCCGCCTGCGCGTGCCCCGCGCTGGCAGGCGCGCTCGTCGCAGTGCTCGCGGCATCGCCGGCTCGGTCGCCTCGGGCGTCGGGGAGGGCGGGTTCCCGCTCTGCGCGAACTAGGGCGGCTTCGTCGAGGACGGCACCGGACCGCGCGTATCGGAAAGCGTTCGTCGAGCGGCGCTCGCACGGCATGAAGGGCTTGCAGCGGGGAATGGGCGGGGCGGTCATCGGGTTCTTCGACCTGCCGGCCGAGGGCGTGCTGCGCGCGAAGGCGATCGTCGGCAACGACGACGCCTCGTCGGGCTACTGGGGAGAACATGCCCGCCGCATGATGCGCCGGCTCTCGGGACCCGAAGGGCTCCCGGCCTTCACTGAGGCGCATGTGCGCTACAAAATCACCGATTTCGGCGTTGTGGCAAGTCGGGGAACGCCCCGTGCCTCGTATTGATTCGGAAGCCCTAGTCGAAAGTCCTGGTGGAAACGGTATCGAGGGGAATGGTTTTGCGACGGGCCTTTCGAGATCCCGTCGATGCGCCGAAATCGGTGATTTTGCAGAAGGAACCTTCGCCAGCTAGTGCTCTCGTTCTCCGTCGCGCAGCGACTCCTCCACGAGGCGGCGCAGGTTCGCCGCGAAGCGCTCGCGGTCGTCGTCCTCGAAGGGGGCGGGGCCGCGCGTGCGCCCGCCCTGCCGGCGCACCTTCTTCTCCTCGTGGCGGATGTGCAGGTCGAGGTCGATGGTGGCCAGCGTGAACACGCGCCCGCGCACGCCGATGGCCCGCGCGCGACGCCCGAGCGCCATGGCGGCCAGGCCGATGTCCTGCGTCACCACGATGTCGCCGGGCTGGAGTTCCTGCATGATGGCGAAGTCGGCCGCGTCCGCGCCCACGCCTACGGGCAGCGTGTCGACCCAGAACCCGCCGGTGGGCGTGCGCGGGTCGCCCCGCCGCAGATGGCGCGCCAGGTTCTGCGTCGAGTTGCCCGCGATGACGGCGGGCACCTGGCACGCGCGCGCGACCGCGAGCGCCTCGGCCGTGACCGGGCACGCGTCCGCATCCAGGTAGATGGTGGGTTTCATGGCACCTCCGTCGCTTTCGGAACCCCCAACCAGTATAGGGCTGAGAACCGTGAGGTTTGCGTGCATTCCGTAACGGGCCGGTGACCGTTCTGTCAGGAGTCTGTGGCCGCAACAGCGCTTCCATAATCGGGTCCTATCTTTGATCCGCCCGCTTGAGGAACGCAGCCGGGCTTCAACCACGACGAGAGAGACGGGGCGGTGGTAGATGGCAGAGGAGAACGGATTCTTGCTTTCGGTTGAGAAAGCGGTGCGGTTGCGTCCGCAGGCGCCCGCCTACCGCGCGGCCGACGGGACGACGATGACGTACGGGGAGCTGTGGAAGCTGTCGGACGCCATCGCCGCGACGCTGGCGGCGCGCACGGACGACCGCGAGCCGGTCGTGGTGCTGGGGCACAAGGCGCCGCTCATGGTGGCCGGCTTCCTGGGCTGCCTGAAGAGCGGGCACGCGTTCGTGCCGGTGGACACGGAGATGCCCGTCGCGCGCCTCATGGACATCGTGTCCCAGCTGGGCGCGCCGCTGCTGGCGGCGACGGTGCCGCTGCCGGAGGCGCTGCGCGGCTGCGTGCCTGTCGGCCGCATCGTGGACGTGCGCGCGATCGCGTCGGCCCCCTGCCCGGTGCGCGCGCCCGACCGCGGGCGCTGGGTGGCGGGCGAGCAGACGCAGTACCTCATCTTCACGTCCGGATCCACGGGCCGCCCGAAGGGCATCGAGGTGAGCGCGCGCAACGTCGCGCGCTTCATGGACTGGGTGCGCACCTTCCCGGTGATCGGCGAGGGCGGGCGCGTGTTCCTCGACCAACCGCCGTACTCGTTCGACCTGTCCGAGTACGAGGTGGTGGGCGCGCTGTCCACGGGCGGCTGCCTGCACGCCGTCGAGCGCGAGGAAACGGAGGACCTGCGGGCGCTGTTCGCCGACCTGCGCGCCTCGGGCGTGGAGGTGTGGACGTCCACGCCGTCGTTCGCCGACCTGTGCCTGGTCGACCGCAGCTTCGACGAGCGGCTGCTGCCCGACGTGCGCCTGTTCCTGTTCTGCGGCGAGGCCCTGCGCCGCTCCACGGCCGCCGCCCTGCGCGAGCGCTTCCCCCGCGCCCGCATCGCGAACACGTACGGCCCCACCGAGTCCACGGTGGCGGTCACCTACGTCGAGATCGGGGACGCCGAGCTCGCCGGCGAGCGCCCGCTGCCGGTGGGCGCGGCGCGCCCCGGCACCGAGCTGCGCATCGTCGACCCCGAGACGGGCGCCCCGTGCGAGGCCGGGCGGACCGGCGAGATCGTCATCGTGGGCGACACGGTGGCCAAGGGCTACTTCCGCAACCCCGAGAAGACGGCCGCAGCCTTCTTCGACGCGACGCTCGCCGACGGCTCGCCCGCGCGCGCCTACCGCACGGGCGACGCGGGCCATCTCGACGAGAGCGGCATGCTGTACTGCGACGGCCGCTTCGATTCGCTCGTGAAGGTGAACGGGTTCCGCATCGAGCTGGAGGACGTGGAGGAGAACCTCGGCGCGCTGCCGCTCGTGAAACAGGCGGCCGTGGTGCCCGTGCGCCGCCGCGAGCGCGTGGCGTACCTGAAGGCGTGCGTCGTGCTGCGCGACCGCCCGGCCGGCACCGACTTCGAGATCGCACGGCTCATCAAGGCGCGGCTCGCCGAGCGCGTGCCCGGCTACATGGTGCCGCGCGCGGTGACGCTCGTGGGCGAGCTGCCGCTCACCTGCAACGGCAAGGTGGACCGCAAGGCGCTGGCCGAGGCATGAGGCATGGCGAGCATCGATGACGTTCTACGCCGATCCGAGCTTCTTCGCGCTGCTGGCGCTGGCTGTGGCGGGCGCCGCCTTCCTCGGCCTGCGCGAGAAGCCGCTCGCGCGCTACGGCATGGCCGCTTCGGTGGCGTTCCTGGCGTGCCTGTTCTGCAAGGACCTGCCCGGGCTGGCCGTGGCGCTGTGCTTCGTGGCGGTGGCCGTGCTCTCGACGCGCTGGGTGCTGGCGAGCCCGCGCTCGAACAAGCGCTTCGCCGTTGCGTTCGCGCTCATCCTCGCGCCGCTTCTCTCGGCGAAGGTCGGCGCGGTGTTCGACCAGAACCTGCTGGGCTTCATGGGCGTGTCCTACATCACGTTCAAGGCGCTGCAGGTGCTGTTCGAGGTGCGCGACGGCATCATCGAGGAGCTCGGCCTGTTCGACTACCTGTACTTCCTCCTGTTCTTCCCGGTGTTCACCTCGGGCCCCATCGACCGGTCGCGCCGGTTCGCCGAGGATGCGCACGCGGTGCGCTCGCGCGACGAGTACGCGGGCCTCTTGGCGCGCGGCATCCTGCTTTTGCTGGTCGGGCTCGTGTACACCTTCGTCGTGGCCGCGTGGCTGCATCGGTTCTACGCGCCGGCGGCCTGGGGCTCGGGCCCGTTTCTGGCCGAGCTGGGCGCGCAGGTGCAGACGGCGTACGTGTACGGGCTGTACCTGTTCTTCGACTTCGCGGGATACAGCCTCATGGCCATGGGGGCCAGCTACTGCTTCGGCATCCGGACGCCGCGCAACTTCCGCGCCCCGTTCGCCTCCGTCGACATCAAGGACTTCTGGAACCGGTGGAACATCACCCTGTCGTTCTGGCTGCGCGACTTCGTGTTCATGCGCTTCTCGCGCCTGGCGCTGAAGCGCCGCTGGTTCGACAGCCGGCTGGCTGTCGCATGCTGGGGCTTCGTGTTCGACATGGCCCTCATGGGCGCCTGGCACGGCCTCACGGCGGACTACCTGCTGTACGGCCTGTTCCACGGCCTGCTGCTGGCCGGCACCGAGGCGTTCCAGAAGAAGTCGAAGTTCTACAAGGCGCATAGGAAAGACCCCGCGTTCAAGGCGCTGTCCTGGTTCGTCACGCTGCAGCTGGTGATGTTCGGGTTCGCGCTGTTCTCGGGGCAGATCACGATGCTCGTGAAAGGAGCGTTCCATGGCTGATACGACGCACGAGGAGCTCGAGGGGAAGATGCTCGACATCCTCGAGGAGGTGTGCGGCGACGACGAGGTGCGCGTGCGCCGCGACGAGGACCTGTTCGCGCTCGGGCTGCTCGACTCGATGGGCGCCATCGAGCTGCTCGTGGACATCGAGGACGAGTTCGGCGTGTTCATCGCCCCCACCGAGGTTGAGCGTGCCGAGATGAACACGGTGAACCTCATCATCCACCAGGTGGAGATCAGGTTGTAGGCGACCATGGCGAACCGGTCGGACACCCCGGGCGCGGCTCCGTCGGGCATGCGCCTCCTGCGCGCGGTGCTGGCGGGGCTGCTGGCGGCGGCGCTCGTGCTGGCGGGCGCGAACGCCCTGCTGCCCGCGCAAACCGCGCACGACCCCGCGCGCCTGTACGACTACGTGTACTCGGGCATGAAGTCCGAGAGCACGGCGTTCACGCTGGCCACCATGAGCGACGACGGCTACCTGGCGTTCGGGTCGTCGGAATTCTACATCTCGAAGGACAAGGTGGCGCAATGCCCGCAGCAGGTGCTCGGCGAGAACGTGACGGGCGTCGACCTCACCTACGTCGGCGAGGCGTACGACCAGAGCCTGTGGCAGGCCATCGCCGTCGGCGCGTACGGCAGCCAGGTAAAGAACAAAAAGGCGATGATCGTCGTGTCGCCCCAGTGGTTCTTCAAGGGCAACGGCGACCAGGGCAAGTTCGCCTCGAAGTTCTCCTACGCGCTGTACCGCCAGTTCGCGGACAACCCGAGCATCTCGGATGAGACGAAGGCCTACGTGCGCTCGCGCGTGGAGCAGCTGGGCGTGGACGCGAAGACCACGGCGTCGGCGCATCGCGACACGCCGCTCGACGCGGTGAACGACGCGGTGCGCACGGCGGCCGACGACCTGCGGTTGCGCTCCGAGCTGCCGAGCGTGGTGAACCAGGCGCCGCTCAAGAGCGCCGTGCGCGCCGCGGGCGAGCCCACCGGCGAGCCCGACTGGGACGCGCTGCTCGAGGAAGCCGACGCGTCGGGCGACGCCGCCTGCACCACGAACGACTACGGCGTCTACGACGCGTACTGGCAGAAGAACTCCGGCTACGACGCCGAGCGCGGCCAGACCTTCTCGCAGGCCGACGAGGAGTACGCCGACCTCGCGTGCTTCCTCCAGGTGTGCCGCGAGACGGGGATCGAGCCGCTCGTGGTCATCCTGCCGGTGCACGGGGCCTGGTACGATCGCGAGGGCGTCTCCGCCGACGAGCGGCAAGCGTACTACGAGCGCGTGCGCGGCATCGCCGACGCGGCGGGCACGGCCTACGCCGACTTCTCCACCTGCGAGTACGAGAAGTACTTCCTCTGCGACACCGTGCATCCCGGGTGGCGCGGCTGGGTGCGCATCGAGCAGGCGTTCTACGACTTCGTGCACGATCGCGACGACGCCTTCCTCGGCGGCGGCTCGTTCGGCGCGGCCGAGGGCCTCGACGCGGCGGGCAACGCGGGCGCGTCGCTTGCGGGCGCGGGGGAGGCGGCCTCGTGATGGCGCGGGCGATGCGGGCGGCGGCCGCGGTGCAGATCGG
>NZ_JAIUDM010000013.1:0-85613 GCF_030418435.1 Gordonibacter sp. RACS_AR49
AAGGCGGTCGATTGAAAAAGTGCAGGTAATAGACGGAACGCCGCGACCTCGAAATTGAAAAGGTAGAGGTAAACAGCCATCTGATCTGCATAAACGTTAACTTACGAGAATTCAATCAACCCCCATCACCGACCAACGGGCTCTCCATCGTTAACTTTACATAACATATGTTATCAATAATTTCGTTGTACCTGTAGGGAAGTGCACGACAGTGCTAGCCCCAAGTTGAGTTGCCTTTTGGGGTTGTGCCCAGGTCGGTGCCGGGTGCGAGGTTTCCGTAATCGCCGGATTCGAGGGCCTCGAGCACGGCCGGGTACATGAGGTACGCGGAAACCGCGTTCAGCACCAGCGCGATACTGCATACGGCGATACCGATTATGCAAGACCGTTTAAGTCGCTTCGCTGGCGCGGCGACATCGGTCAACCTGGTAGACAGCGCGTTCAGCTTCTTGAGCGCGATGATGGCGCACACCAGTCCAGCGGTTGCAAGGAACACGCCTCCAATGAACAAAGATACCGGCCCGGCGATGCTTGCCACCATGACGAGGTTCTGGGCCACCTTCAGGTCGCGAACGTCGCGTTCGTTGGGCCGCAGCCTCGGGCCTTGGTTCGGAGGTTCGGAGTATCCGGGTGGCTTAGGTGGCTGATTTTGGTCATCCATAGTCGATTTCGTCCAATCTGTCAAAATATCGCGTCTCTGACCTGCGGTTTTATAAACGAGGCTCTGAGAGCCGTTCTAAGGCCCTATCTTGCCCTTCGACGAGTCCTAGGTCATGGAAACAGGGCGTTTTCTAGCGCTTCGCCCACGCACTATAGCATGCCGTGTCCTTGGGAGCGTTCCGCAGCTTCCAAATCCACCGTAGCGGCATGGAGGCGTTTCAGGCTCTCGTCCAGCTCCTCGCGCTGGTACTCGAGCACGGTCTCTTGCGCCCGCAAGATCGACAGGCGCTCGGCCCGGGTGGTGCCGCCACGCTTGCAGAGGCGCACGAAGTACTGGATGCCCTCGATGGACAGGCCGCTTTTGCGAAGCGCCTCGACCAGGTGCAGTTGGGCAACGTCGGCCTCGGAGAACGTCCGCACGCCGCGCTTGTCGCGATGAAGGTTCGGGAAGAACCCGCACTTGTCGTAATAGCGGATGGTGAAAGCCGAGATTCCCGTCAAGGCGACAACGTCGCCGATGCCGTAGATCGGATCGGCTTGCGTAGCCGGGACGTCAGCGATCCGGCTATTATGTCCCTCGTCGCCCATAGGCCTCCTCGGAATTCGACTTGAGTACGGGCTTAGAGTTACTCTAACCAATAACGATTTTAACTTAGAGTAACTCTAAGTGCAATATGAAAGCCTCGACCTATTCGGAACCGCTATGCGCCGATGCCGCTGCTGCCGAACCCGCCGGCGCCCCGATCGGTAGCAGGAAGATCCCCACACGGTTCAAACACGGCCTCGGCCACGCGCATAATGGCCAGCTGCGCGATACGGTCTCCCCGTTTGATCTCGAAAGGCTCGCGCGGGTCTAGGTTGACGAGGATGGCCTTGATCTCGCCACGGTAGTTGCTGTCGATGAGCCCCGGTGCATTCACGAGCGATACGCCGTTCCTCGCCGCCAACCCGCTGCGCGGCAGGACGAAGCCAGCGTAGCCGGCCGGAATGGCGACGGCAATGCCGCAGGGCACGAGCTTGCGCTCGAACGGCTGCAGCGTCTCGTCGATCGTCGAGCGCAAGTCGACGGCAGCATCGCCTGCGTAGGCGCAGGCAGGCACCGGAAGTTCGGCATCGAGCGCCTTGAGGGGAATCGCGAGGCGATCCATCAGCGCAGCCCCTCGAGGGCGGCTGCGAATTCCTCTACGTTTTGGAAGTCCTTGTAGACGCTCGCGAACCGCACGTAGGCAACATCGTCGAGCTTCGCCAGACGCACGAGAACCATATCGCCAAGTTCCTTTGACCTGATCTCGTTGCAGGAGGCGTTGCGAAGCTCGGTTTCAATACTATCGACGAGCGACGCTATCTGCTCGGGTGAGATAGGCCGCTTCCCGCAGGCAATGAGCAGGCCGCGCATGAGCTTCTGGCGGTCATAGGCTTCGGAGGACCCATCCGCCTTGATAACGATGAGCGGGTTCTCGCCCAAGCGCTCGTAGGTGGTGAATCGACGGCCGCAATCAAGGCATTCGCGTCGGCGCCGGATAGCCGTGCCATCCTCGGAAGGGCGCGAGTCCACCACTTTTGATTCAGGGTTTCCGCAGGAAGGACAGCGCATGAAAGGCTCCTTTGCTCGATTTTGGATCAGCCTAGCATACAAGATATTGTGCTTCAATCCGCATTGTCGATCCCTGCAAAAAAACCGCCCCCTGCGGAAAGGAGGTGGTCCGAAGTGGGTATGGATCTCGGCTTCACCGGTGTTCGACCACGGGGAAAAGGTCAAAGCTCCACCCTTACATGGGTGTCGCCGAGCCCTCCCCCTTCGGCACGGCCAACGTCGAACACCCATCGTGTTGCGGTGAGCGCGTCGAGGAAGCGCTCGTCGTGGGACACGAGCATCAGGGCGCAGGGACAATCGGCCAGCACGTCCTGCAAGGCTTCGACAGAGCGTATATCCAGGTGGTTCGTCGGCTCGTCCATGACGATGAGATGCGGTCGTCCTGTCAGGCCCTGCGCCAACAGGAGCTTGCGCACCTCGCCGGGGCTCAAGTCGTCTCCCTCCAAGATGCGTGCCGGCGGCGAATCGAGCCGGGCGACAATGGAGAGCAGGCGCCCGCGCTCTGCCGGCGCGAGAGCCTTCACCGAGGCGAGAAGGGCGCGCGCCCGGTCACTTCCTATCTCTTGCGGGACGTACACCATGCCCTCTTCCGGCATTTGCCGCAGCACTTCGGCAAGCAGCGTCGATTTGCCTGCACCGTTCCTGCCCACCAGGCCGATGCGGTCGGTGTTGCCCACGTACAGCTGCGGATGGTGCAGCATGCGCCCCTCGCCCAGCGTCAGGGACCCGGCCTCGCATCGGACGAGCACCGTGCGCGCAGCGGGCTCGGCTTCCAGGTCGAGCGCACCCTCGTACACCTTGGCGACGCGAACCTCGGCCATGCGCTTCTCTGCACGCTCGACCTTCTTCCCCATCTGCGACGAGAGCCGTCCGGTCTTGCCATCCTGGCCGGAATAGATGGCCAGCTTGATCTTCGCGCGCCCGTCATGGTCGTGCCGGTCGAGATGCCGAGCCGAACGCCGTGCAGCCGAACGCGCCGCCACCCCGTCTCGACGATTGCTCTCCGTCTTGAGGCGCGCCAGTTCGCGACGGGCATGGGACCGCTCCTCTACGGCAGTCTGGCGGCGTAGGTCTTGCTGCTCCTTCGCCTGAGAGTACGTGCCGGGCACGGTGACAGCACGCCCTCGATCCACGAACACGCACGAGCTCACCAGCCCGTCGAGCAACGCGCGGTCGTGCGAGACGAGAAGGCCCGTCCCGCGATACTCGACAAGCGCACGCGCCACCAATTCGCGGGTTTCGGCGTCGAGGTGGTTTGTGGGCTCGTCGAGCGCAAGCAGCACAGGATCGGCTGCGAGGGCGCATGCTATCTGGATACGCTTGCGCTCGCCATGCGACAGGGTGTCGTAGCGCCATAGCCATGCGTCGTCGATGCCGAGCAGGTAACGCAGGCGCACGGCCTCGGGGCGGTAGTCGTAGGAGAACTCCTCGAGCCCCGTTGGCGCGACATCGGTCGACTGGGCGCAGAACGATCCTGCGACCTGCGGAGAAACGCTTCCTTTCTGGGGCTCGAGCATCCCGCATACGATCTTGAGCAACGTGCTCTTGCCGGCTCCGTTCGGGCCGACCACGCCGGTCCAGCCGGGCGCGAACACGGCGGATGCGTCATCGAGCGCCAAGGCATCGGCGCCGTCGTAGGTATAGGTAAGATGGCGGGCTGAAACGAACATGGAAGGGCCTCCCTTCGAGAGGCACCGGATTCAATGCTTTTCGCGCTGGCAACCTGGCGCCGACGAGACGGCGAGGCTAGGGATAGGAACATCAAGGAACAGCAACGAAAGCGCACCCGGTGCGGAGCTTGCATGACCTGGCGGGTGCCCGAAGGCTTTCGTTAGAACTTCATGTTCCTTGTCTCCTTCTCGAAGGCCGCATTCACAGCAGCCTGTCTGGGATTTCGGTTCAAAGGCAGTCTACCACACGGATCTGCAAGGAGGAAGGGTCCTGCGGGGTGAAAAGGCGATGGAACGGCAGCGCCATGGTGGCGAGGATGCCGCGCAGTCACAGAAATGCAGCATCCAAGGGCGTTCCGAGGTCGCTAGAAGCTGATGAAAATGCTGAGGAAGGCGAAAACGGAGAAGACGCATCCGGCAAGAGCGCCTTGCCACGGCCTCACACGGCCGTAAGCGCGACCTGCCGCACTGCCATGACGAAGAACCCGCGCCATCTCCGTAGCGCCAAGTCTGCGAGCACGGCACGCAGCAGACGGTACCTGACGCGCGTGCGAATGCTGCAGCGGCGCGCAAGCACCTTGGGAACCGCTCCCTGGAAACTCGATGATAGCCCCGGCTGCGGATACACGGTTGAACTCCGGCTGCAGGGCCGACGTGCCATCGAAGGGGCACCGCATCTCGAAATTCTTCATCTTTCTGCCTCCTAGGCCTTGCGTAGAACCTTTGTTCGCATATATAATAGAACGAACAAAAGTTCATGTCAATACGTAATTAAAACATTTGTTCGTTCAAGGGAAAGGAACGGGGCATGTCCGACAAAGTGACGAAACGCCAGAAGGCGGTGCTCGACTGCATCGAGGAGTGCATCCGCGAGAAGGGCTACGGTCCCACGGTGCGCGAGGTCTGCCAAAGCTTGGGCCTTTCCTCCCCCTCGACAGTCCACGTGCACCTCAAAGCACTCGAGGACAAGGGGCTCATCAAGCGCGATCCCCTCAAGTCGCGTTCCATCGCGCTCACCTATCCGCTTGGCGATGCAGAGAGCACTTCCAACGTCATCAAGCCCAGCTTCAACAAGGTGGTGAACGTGCCGCTCGTGGGCAATGTGGCGGCCGGCTCCCCCATCCTCGCCGAGGAGAACATCACCGACACCATCTCGCTTCCCACCGACATCGTGGGCGATGCACCGTCGTTCCTGCTGTCGGTACGGGGCGAATCGATGATCGAGGCGGGCATCAACGACGGCGACTACGTGGTGGTGAAAGAACAACCCGTCGCCAACAACGGCGACATCGTCGTGGCCATCATCGACGACGGCGCGACGGTCAAGCGCTTCTACAAGGAATCCGACCATATCCGCCTGCAGCCGGAGAACTCCGCGATGGAGCCCATCATCACCACCGACTGTTCCATCGCGGGCAAGGTAGTGGCGGTGTTCCGTCGCCTGTAGGCGACGCCTTGCGGGGCCCTGCCGAAGGAGCGAGACGCCCTGTTGGATTACGGCCCCTGCAGGAGAAACGCCGGCCTTGGGATGTGGGGCGCTCGTTCGTCCCGAGACCGACCGGTGATCCGAGATCGCGTCATCCGGTCGCAAACTACTTGGTTAGAGTTACTCTAATCAAGTAGTTTGCAGCTTTCTGAAAGGGACGTGCCTAACGGTCCTTCTCCGCCACGTAGGGGCGAAACAGGCCGGCAAAGGACGGAGCAGCCAACATGACGAGGTGCGTACCGTCCTCCTCGTGCTTTTCCGACAGGATATGGCAACGCTCGTGCGCGAGGGAGACGAGATCTCCCCGGTTG
This sequence comes from Gordonibacter sp. RACS_AR49, assembly GCF_030418435.1. NCBI lineage: Bacteria > Bacillati > Actinomycetota > Coriobacteriia > Eggerthellales > Eggerthellaceae > Gordonibacter > Gordonibacter sp. RACS_AR49. The sequence goes on from NZ_JAIUDM010000013.1 coordinate 5,722, forward strand.
TAGGGAATCACTATGGCGAGATGCTCGTCCTGCGCCGAGGCGACACGGGCGATATGCCCGACAAGCTCGCTTATGCCCTCCCCTGTTGCCGCCGATACGAATTGGGCCTGTGGATGACGCGCCTTGAGAGCATCGAAATGTTCCTTGTCGAGCAGGTCGCATTTGTTGAATACGAGCACGCGAAGCAAGTCTTGAGCTTCGATCTGCCCGAGCACGTCCTCCACCGCAGCGATCTGCGCCTCGTACTCGTCCGACGACGCATCCACCACATGCAGCACGAGATCGGCTCCCGTGATCTCGTCGAGCGTGGACTTGAACGCCTCGATGAGCGTGGTCGGCAGCTTCTGGATGAACCCGACCGTGTCGGTGACGGTGATCTCGCGCCCTTCGGGCAGCTCGAACTTGCGCGTAGTGGAGTCCAGCGTGGCGAACAGCTTGTCGTAGGCCAGCACGTCCGCGTTCGTCAAGCGGTTGAGCAGGCTCGACTTTCCGGCGTTCGTGTAACCGGCCAGCGCCACTTTGAACATGCCGCTCTCGTAGCGGCTCTCGCGCTGGATGGCGCGTACCTCGGCCAGGTGCTTGAGCTCGCGCTTGATGGACGTGATGCGCTTGCGCACCATGCGACGGTCGACCTCGAGCTGGCTCTCGCCCTCGCCGAAGCGCGAGCCCACGCCGCCGCCCATGCGGTTCGAGGCCAAGTGGGCCCACATGCCGCGCAAACGCGGCAGCAGGTACTCGTTCTGGGCGAGCCGCACCTGCAGGCGGCCCTCCTTGCTGGTGGCATGCAGCGCGAAGATGTCGAGGATGAGCGCCGTGCGGTCGATGACCTTCACTTCCTTGCCGACTACCTTCTCGAGGTTCGACTGCTGCGAGGGCGTGAGCTCGTCGTCGAACACCACGAGATCGGCCGCGTGGGCGCGTGCCAGCTCGGCAACCTCCTCGGCCTTGCCCGAGCCGACGAACGTGCGCGGGTTCGGCGCGTCGAGCTTTTGCGTGGTGACGGCCGCAACGTCGGCGCCCGCCGTGTCCACGAGACGCTCGAGCTCGGCAAGCGACGAGGCCAGCGGCCAGGAGGCGCCGGGGCGGTCGACGCCCACCAGCACGGCCTTCTCGCGGCGCTCTTCGGAAACGGGGGTCGCGCCCCGCGTGATTACGGATTCAAATTCAGACATGGAGTCAACCTTTCGAAGCAAGAAGGGACACGCCGGTGCGGATGGCGGCGTGCGGAGACAGTCGGGAGCGGTCGCAACCGCTAGAGAAACGCGTGTGCTGTCTGCATGATAGGTGCTCCGATCTTGAAGGCTCGGCAGGGTCGACCTGCAGAACCGTATCATACCACAAGCTCGCCCTGCTGCGGAAACGCTCAGGCAACGACGCCTCCCACCAAGGACAGCGCCTCGGCTGCCTGGGCCGCGGGGTCAGGGTCGGTTGCATCTATCCAGCGGATGCGCCGGTCCTTGCGGAACCAAGTGCGCTGCCGCTTCGCGTAGCGGTGCGTGGCCGTCTTGATGCGCGTCGCAGCTTCCTCCATCGTCGTCTCCCCGTCGAGGGCGGCGACGACCTCCTTGTACCCGATAGCCTGGGGAGCCGTGATGCCGTCCCGGAATCCGCTTTGCAGCAAATGCGCCACCTCGTCCACGAGCCCGGCGTCGAACATGGCGTCGACGCGCGCGTCGATGCGCGCGTTGAGCGCCGCCGGATCCACGGACAGCCCTATGAAGCATGCCGGTACCAGCTGTGGGATGCTCGCCAGCTTCGCGCGCTGCTCGGCCAGGCTTGTGCCGTCCTCCAACAGCTCGAAGGCGCGCACGACGCGCTTGACGTCGGCGGCGGGCACGATGGCGGCGCTCGCGGGATCGCGCTCGCGCAGCAGCTCCCACAGGGCGTCGGCGCCTTGCTCGCCGGCAAGGCGGTTGTAATGCTCGCGCACAGGATTGCCCGTTTGCTCCCCCTTCGGGAACTCGTAGGCGTCGATGGCCGCGCGCACGTACAGGCCGGTGCCGCCGCACAGCACGGCGCGCCTCCCGCGCGCGGCGATGTCCTCGAAGCAGGCGCGGGCGTATTCCTGGAAGAGGGCCGCCGAGTACGGCTCGCCGGGGTCGGCGAGGTCGAGGCCGTGGTGGGGCACAAGCCGCTCGTCGGGGGCGAGCTTGCCCGTGCCGATGTCCATGCCGCGGTACACCTGCATGGAATCGGCGCTCACCACCTCGCCATCGAGCGCGAGGGCGACGGCCTGCGCAAGGGCGGACTTGCCCGAGGCTGTGGGGCCGACGATGCAGACGACGGGGTCAGCGCCCATCCGCCGCCTCCGCGGGCGGCACGGCAACGCCCGCCACCTCGCCTGCCAGGTACCACGTCTTCGCCTCGTCGATGCGCACGCGCACCGTGGTACCGGCCAGCTCCTCGATCGAGGCGCCTTCGGGCAGCGGCGCATGCACGGTCTGGTTCTTCGGGCTCTTGCCCGCGAGCAGGCCCGCATCGCGCTTGGAAGCGCCCTCCACCAGCACGTCAACCGTGCTCCCCAGGTCGACCTGGTTCGCCTCGAAGGCCCGCTTCTGCACGAGATCGACCAGACGGTCGAACCGCCCCTGGATCACGTCGCGTGGCGTGGGATCGTCGACCGAGGCGGCAGGCGTGCCCTCGCGCTTGGAGTAGATGAACGTGAACACCTGGTGGTAGCCCACCTCGTCCACAAGGCGGTACGTGTCCTCGAAGTCCTTCGCCGTCTCGCCGGGGAACCCCACGATGATGTCGGTGGAGAGCGCGATCTCCGGCAGTGCCTCGCGCAGCTTGCGCACGAGCTCCAGGTAATGGGCGCGCGTGTAGCGGCGGTTCATGGCGGCGAGCACGGCATCGGAGCCGGACTGCACGGGCAGGTGCAGCGCCGGCATGAGCGAGCGCAGCGTGCCGAACCTGCCGATGACCTCGTCGGTGAGGTCCTTCGGATGGCTCGTCGCGAAGCGCAGGCGCTCGATGCCCGTGGCGTCGAGCGCATCGAGCACGGCCGCGAAGCGGGGCGAGCCGTACAGGTCGCGGCCGTAGGAGTTCACGTTCTGGCCCAGAAGGGTGATCTCCTTCACGCCGGCGGCCACGTAGCCCTCCGCCTCGGCTACGATATCCTCGAGCGGGCGCGACTTCTCTCGGCCGCGCACGTAGGGCACGATGCAGTACGAGCAGAAGTTGTTGCAACCCTGCGCGATGGGAAGCCAAGCGGCCCACGCGTGCTCGCGCGCCGTCGGCAGCTCCGAGGCAAACGACGAACCGGCGTCGAGCACCTCCACGTGATGGCCCCCCTCGTCGAGCGCCTCTTCCAGCAGTCGCGGAAGCGAGCCCAGGTTGTGTGTGCCGAACACCACGTCCAGGTGCGGCAGCTCATCGACGAGCTTCTGCCCGTCGCGCTGCCCGATGCAGCCGCCCACGGCCACGACGCGCTTGGACAGCGGGGTGCCGGCGCGCAGCGGAGTATTCTTGAGCGAGGCCACCTGACCGTAGAGGCGCGTGTCGGCGGCTTCGCGCACGCAGCACGTCATGAACACAACGAGGTCGGCATCCTCGATGGCATCGACGGGCAGCGCGCCCAGGCCTTCGAGCATGCCGGCGACGCGCTCGGAATCGTGTTTGTTCATCTGGCAGCCGAACGTGCGGATACAGAACGCGAGGTTCGTGAACGGGGTATGCGTGTGCATGGCGATCCTCAGTGCGCAGGGGCGGACGGGGCGGCTTCCGCTTCCCCGCCGGCAGCGGGCATGGAGACGCCGCGCGTGTAGCGCGGTTCGACTGCGAAGCGAATGGCCGTGCGGTACTCGCCGTCGATAACGATGTCCGCAAAGGAGGGCACGCAGGCGATCTCGATGCCCACGGGCGACAGGAAACCGCGCGAGATGGCGATGGCCTTCACGGCTTGGTTCACCGCTCCGGCCCCGACGGCCTGTATCTCCACGCCGACGCCGTCCTTCACCATGCCGGCGATGGCTCCGGCCACGGAAGCGGGCGACGATTTCGATGAAACCTTCAGGCAGCCGATGTCCGGCTTGTGCTCGGGTGCGGTCATGCATATCCTTCGTCGTTTGAGTACGTTGCTCGTGCGTTTGGCGTGCGTTCAATATGCGTGCGGCGCCCGCGCGCCGCTTTTTCACGGTACCGTTATTCTAGCTATTAATGGTATGGCGTGCAACCTGCGGATATGGCCGTTCGCCGACCAGGCGGCGCAGCTTATGCGGAACTTAGCGGAGCATGCTCACGGGGATATGGATGCGGATGCCGTCCTTGCCCACGCGCACCTCGGGCTGCACGTCGGGCTCCAAGTAGTAGCGTTGCGCGACGTCGCGGTAGGCGGCGGCCACCTGGCCCGCGAAGTCGTCCAGATCCTCGCGGGCCAGCTTGAGACCCCGCGCGTCTTCGGAGGCGGACGGTGCGACGGTGCGCGGGGCTGCAGGCTCGGGAGCGTCGTTGTCGATGCGCACGCGGTCGAGCAGAGGGGACAGCGGCGCTATCTCGCCGTCCAGCACGCGGCGCGCCGAACGCTCGGACAGGGCGAGCCCCAGCGACCCGGCTATGCCCGCGAGCTCCGCCGGGTCTGCGGCGAGGGCCAGGCGCTTGCACACGGGCAGCTCGTCGGCATGCCCGAACGCGCGCGATGCCGCCGTGAGCGACGAGAGGCCGAACGCGTAGAGCGTGGCCACGACGTCGGTCACGGAGCCCAGGTAGACGGTGCAGTCGCGGCGGCACTCGAGAGCGAACTCGCACACGGTGCGCAGAATGTTCTTCGGCCCCCGCACGGCCACGGTCCCCGCGTCGGTGCGCTCGAAGACGGGAAAGCTGGACTGGTCGGCCTTCTCCCCCACGCGTGCCAGGTCTGTCTCCACGACGAACGAGGAACCCAGACCTGCATCCGAGGCGGCTATGCGCGCCGTCTCGGCGTTCACGGCGATGGAGTACAGGGCCATGCCGCGGCCGTGCACGCCCCACTTGTCCAAGTGCATGGTATCGAGCTTGGAGGTGACGCGCGGCTCGAACACCCGCTCGTGCAGAGCGGGCGGAACGCCGTCGCCGTCGTCCACCATGACGATGCGCCGGCGGCCGCCCTCGCGGGACACGGCCGCGAACACGCTCTTGGCATGGGCGTCGCGCGCGTTGCGCAGCATCTCGATGACGATGTCCTCCGTGGAGCGGATGTCGTGGGCGGCTTGCCGCCGCTCGGCCTCCGCGCTCCTCAAACGGACGAAACCATCCCCGAGGTCTGCCTCGACCCGGAGATGGCTGTCGCCGCTGACGTTCTCTATGAAGGCTTCCAGCGAGCCGTCGGCCATGCCGGGGTCGCCTTACTTCGCGACGCCGACCGCGCGGCTCTCGCGGATGACCACGACCTTCACCTGGCCGGGGTACTGCATCTCGTTCTCTATGCGGTGCGCGATGTCGTGGGCGAGCACGGTCGTGGCGGCCTCGTCCACCACCTCGGGCTCCACCATCACGCGCACTTCGCGACCGGCCTGGATAGCGTAGGTGCGCTCCACGCCCTTGTAGGAGTTCGCGATCTCCTCGAGCTTCTCGAGGCGCTTGATGTAGGCGTCGAGCGTCTCCTTGCGGGCGCCGGGGCGGGCGGCCGACACGGCGTCGGCGGCCTGCACGAGCACGGCGAGCACGCTCGAGGGCTCCACGTCGTTGTGGTGCGCCTCGATGGCATGGACGATGTCCTGCTTCTCGCCGAAGCGGCGCGCCAGGTCGGCGCCGATGACGGCATGGCTGCCCTCGACCTCGTGGTCGACGGCCTTGCCCAGGTCGTGCAAGAGCCCTGCGCGCTTGGCCGGGATGGGGTCGAGCCCCAGCTCCGCGGCCATGACGCCCGAGAGGTAGGCCACCTCGAGCGAGTGGTTCAGCACGTTCTGGCCGTAGGAGGTACGGTAGCGCAGGCGGCCGAGCGTGCGCACGAGCTCGGGATGCAGGTCGTGGATGCCGGTGTCGAAGGCGGCCTGCTCGCCCGCCTCCTGCACGCGCTGGTTCACGAACGCCTCGGCCTTGCCGAACATCTCCTCGATGCGCGCCGGGTGGATGCGCCCGTCGGCCACGAGGTTCTCCATGGTCACGCGGCCTATCTCGCGGCGCACCGGGTCGAAGCACGAGATGGTCACGCACTCCGGGGTGTCGTCGATGATGAGGTTCGTGCCGGTGAGCTGCTCGAACGAGCGGATGTTGCGGCCCTCGCGCCCGATGATGCGGCCCTTGAGGTCATCCGACGGGATATGGATGGCGCTCACCGTGTTCTCGGCGGAGTGGTCGGCCGCCACGCGCTGGATGGCCAGGCTCAGGATGGAGCGGGCCTTCTTGTCGGCCTCGGCCTTCGTGCGGGCCTCGGAGTCGCGGATGATGGCGGCGGACTCGTGCACGACCTCGTCCTTGAGGGTGTCGAGCAGCTCGGCTTTCGCCTCCTCCGGCGTCATGCCGGCCACGCGCTCCAGGCGGCGGTCGATCTCCCGGGCAGCTTCCTCGAGGTCGCGCTCGCGACGGTCGAGCTGGCCCTGCTGGGACGATATCTGATGCTCGCGGGCGTCGAGCGACTCCACGCGGCGATCGAGCGACTCCTCGCGCTGCGACACGCGGTTCTCCGCGGCGCGCACCTCGCGCATGCGCTCCTTGTTCTCGGCCTGGGCCTCCTGCTTCAGCTTCAGGACCTCGTCCTTGGCTTCGACGATGGCCTCGCGACGCAGTGTTTCGGCTTGACGTTTCGCGTCGGCCACCACGGTCTCGGCCTCTTGCGCCGCACGTTTCGCGGACGAGCTGGCCAGGAAGCGGGCACCGACGAAGCCGAGGGCGATGCCTATCACGGCACCGATGAGCAGCCAGATGATCTCGGGCATGCCTCCCCCTTTCGTTTTGGTTTCTGATATGCGTTGTTCACATTGCTCGGTTTACATAAAAAGGCCGGTTCCACGAACCGGGCATGAGCGAAGAGCACGCAATACGGGGGCGATCATATGGAATTGTATCTATATGAAATACCCTATCGGGTACGTCTCACTCAAGCTATACCACATGATAAGGCTTGTTCCCCATTTGGTGAAGTCCTGTCAGAAAAATAGCGGAAAACGAGGTCGGTGGGCGGTTTTGAGCTCTGCGGGCCGCGCTGCATGCGCACAATGCAGGCAATCAGCAATGCAGTGTCGGATTTTGGGATTTTAGATGGTCAAAGGGATGGTCTTGTCGGGCCATTCAGCGCTGATAACGAGCTTACCACCAAGGCTCGAAATGTAGCGCGACAGTGTATCGACACGCATCGTGGCGAGCCGACCGGCCTCGAGCTCCGATACGCGGCATTGGGAGACGCCCATCTTGGCTGCTACCTCACTTTGAGTCAGATCGCGCTCCTTGCGCGCCTGGCTAAGGTCGTACGCATCGACCTTAGCCTGCGTAGCACGGCGAGCTTGATCGCGCATTTCCTGGGTGACACCGCGCTTGATAGCATACTCGTGAATGTCCATCGTTCACTCCAATCGTCCTAGATGCTCGCGATAGCGTTTTTCCGCCAAGGGGATGGCCGATCGGTACCATCCGTTCCATTTCTCGCGGCTTCTCCCTCCGGACGACTTGTCGCCGGCGAAAAGCATGATCGCATGTCTTTTCGGATCGAAGGCAAACAAAATGCGGACTTCGATCTCCCGGGCGATGCGGGACGGAGCTCCTTCATATTGCAAAACTCGGAGTCCTTGATGTGATCAACCAGCGGCCTGCCGAGACTCGGGCCCTTCCGTTCAAGCTCCTCGATCGCAGCTTCTATGCAGGAAACCGTGACGAGATCTTGGGTATCGAGCCAAGGCTTGATCAAGTCGATATCAACATGCCAGCCCATCGATCCTCCGTATAAGATTAGACTTAATATTATAAGGTATTCCTTATGATGTCAAGTGTGAAAGCGCAAGCGATGCCGCCGCTACTGGCACTCCTCCCCCTCGCTCCAAACACGGGCGGCGGTGGAAGCCACCGACGCCCCGAAGCCCTTCTGGACAAGGCGGCGGAACGCGGCGTCGCGCCTGTTCTTCGCGCGGGGAGGCTTGCGGTCGAGCAGGGCGAGCGCGCGCTCCACCTCGCTCTCGTGGTCGACGGCGAACTCTTCGGGCCAACCGGGCACGACGGACGCGTCGATGCCCAGGGCGTCGAGCTCGGCCGCGATCCCCTGGGCCCCGCGGCCCTGGGACAGGCGGCTGCGCACCAGCACCTCGGCATAGCGGGCGTCGTCAACGAGCCCGCAGGAGAGCGCACGGTCCACCGCGGCGTCCGCCGCCTCGGGCGCGAAGCCCTCGCGCGCGAGGCGCGCCCGCAGCGCGGCCGAGGCTTGCTCGCGCGCGAGGGCGAGGCGCTCGATCTTGCGGAAGGCGCGCTCGGCTTCGTCGGCAGCGGAGGCTCCGGTTCGCGCCGTCAGCGGGACACGACCCCCGCTCGAGTCTGCGGGGCTGCCGGCTGCGGCGCCCAGGCCGTCACCCTCCTGCGAGAACCCGGGCACCTCGCGGCCAAAGCGGTCGACTGCGTTGCGAGGGGCTCGGATGCCCGCGCAGGAAGAGCGGGAAGCCCTGCGGAAAGCCCCGGCGCCCTCATCGGGGGTGCAGGACCCCTCGGAGACCTCCGCCTCCCGATAGGGGCCGACGGCTCCGCGGGAGGCGCTGTCCTTGCAGGCGGGCGACGATCCCTCGATGGCGGCTATCTGGGCACGCAGGCGCGCCTTCACCTCGGCGTCGGACATGCTACTTCTTTTTGGCAGGCTTCGCCACGGGAGACAGCGCGTCGGCCTCGTCGGCGGTGCGGGTGATAACGGGGATCTCGAAGGCCTCGCGTACCTTGAGCTCAATCTCCTCGCGCAGGTCGGGATTCTCCTTGAGCGTCTGCTTCGCCGCCTCGCGGCCCTGGCCCAGGCGCTCCTCGCCGTAGGTGTACCACGCGCCGCTCTTCTTGGCCACGCCGGCCTCCACCGCCATGTCGACGATGCAGCCTTCTCGCGAGATGCCCTCTCCGTACATGAGGTCGAACTCGGCCTGCTTGAACGGCGGCGCCACCTTGTTCTTCACAACCTTGGCGCGCACGCGGTTGCCCGTGATCTCGCCGTCCTTCTTGATGGAGTCGATACGGCGGATGTCGATGCGCACGCTGGAGAAGAACTTGAGGGCGCGGCCGCCCGTGGTGGTCTCGGGGTTGCCGAACATGACGCCGATCTTCTCGCGCAGCTGGTTGATGAAGATGCAGGTGGTGTTCGACTTGGAGAGCGAGCCCGCCAGCTTGCGCAGGGCCTGCGACATGAGGCGCGCCTGCAGGCCTACCGTGGTGTCGCCGATCTCCCCCTCGATCTCGGCACGGGGCACGAGCGCGGCCACGGAGTCCACGACCACCGCGTCGATGGCGCCGGAGCGCACGAGCATGTCGCAGATCTCGAGGGCCTGCTCGCCGGTGTCGGGCTGAGAGATGAGCACCTCGTCGATATCCACGCCCAGGCGCGCCGCGTACACCGGGTCGAGCGCGTGCTCGGCATCGATGAACGCCACAATGCCGCCCATGGCCTGCGCCTCCGCGAGGATCTGCAGCGCGAGCGTGGTCTTGCCGCTCGACTCGGGGCCGTACACCTCGATGATGCGGCCCCGCGGCACGCCGCCGATACCGAGCGCGGCATCGAGCGGCAGCGCGCCCGTGGGGATCACGCCGATGTTGAGCTCCTTGCCGTCCTCGCCGAGCTTCATGATGGATCCTTGCCCGAACTTCGACTCGATCTGGTCGGTCGTGAGCTTGAGCATCTTCGCTTTTTCGTCGTTCATGGTCCTTCTTCCCCCGGCGTAGCGGCTTTTCGTCATTCCTCTATTATGCGTACATCTGTTTGTCTGTCAAGACGTGCAGCCTGATTCGCTGCTGGAAAAGCATACTGCCGCAACCTTGCACGGCAACCGGAGAAAAGCCGTCGGGGAGCCGCCGAAACCTTGCGCGGACCACGCGCGGCGACCGTGCAGACCTTGCAGGAACCTTGCCCGCTCACCGTGCGGACCTTGCCCGTTTCCAGTGCGAGTCCAGCGGAAATGCAACGAGGCCCGCAGCGGCGCGGAGCATCATTTGCCAGCGCCCTCCAAGGCCTCTTCCAGCCGCTCCAGCGCGGAGCGCACGGTCAGCAGGCGCACCTGGCCGCGATCACCCGGGAACTCGTGCAGGCGCGCCTCGGCGCCCTCCGCATCGGCCAGCCCGATCCACACCGTGCCCACCGGCTTCCCCGGCTCGGCCCCGCCCGGCCCGGCTATGCCCGTGACGGATACCGCCACGTCGGCATCCAGATCGCGCCGCGCGCCCTGGGCCATGGCGCGCGCCGTTTCCGCGCTCACCGCGCCGTGCCGCTCGAGCGTCTCGCGCGGCACGCCCAGAACCTCGTGCTTCACGTCGTCCACGTAGCTCACCACGCCGCCGCGCACCGTCTCCGAGCTGCCCGGCACGCCGGTGAGCACGGCGGCTATCAGGCCCCCGGTGAGGCTCTCGGCCGTGCCGAGCCGCACCCCGGCCCGCCGTGCGGACCCGAGCACCCTGCGCGCCAGGGCGTCGAGCGCCTCGGGCTCGATGGAGGCCGCCTCGGCATCCGTGATCGGCCGGGACTTCCCTGCCGCGCCCGCAACGGCCGCGCCCTCCAAGGGAACTGGCCCGTCGGCCGGCGCGCCGTTCCCGGAGTCGCCCGCAGGCGCGTCCTTGGGCTTGCGCCCGAACCCTATGAGATGGCGCGCCTTCGCGATGTAGTCGAGCATGGACACCACGGTCAGCACGAGCGCGACGATCATCACGCCCCAGCTCAGCACCCACAGCCAGTCGTTGAAAGCCGCATTCAGGCTGCCCACCATGTAGGAGTCCTTCACGCAGAACAGCACGATGGCGACCATCTGGAACACGGTCTTGAACTTGCCGTACCAGCTGGCCGCGATGACCACGCCCTCGCTGGCGGCCACCATGCGCACGCCCGACACGATGAACTCGCGCGCCAGGATGACGAGCGCGACCCAGCTGGGCAGCGACCCCAGCTCGATGAGCGCGAGCAGCGCCGCGGCCACGAGTATCTTGTCGGCCAGCGGGTCCATGAACTTGCCGAAGTCCGTGACCTCGCCGCGGCTGCGGGCCAGGTAGCCGTCGAGCCAGTCGGTGCACGATATGAGGATGAAGATGCCGGCCGCGATGAGGCTCTTCGCATCGTCGGCCACCTGCGGCAGCCCCAGCCACTGCGGCCACGGGCTGATGAGCACGACCACGAACACCGGCACGAGGCAGATGCGCGCGAGCGTGACGATGTTGGCGGGCGTCCACAGCTTGTCGGTCGAAGCCGGCCTCGCCTGGTCGGTTGGGGCCATGGGCCTGGATCACGCCCCTTCCATCTCGTAGAGCAGCGTGTCCCCTATCGTCACGCGCACGACCTGCCCCACCTCGCCGGCCTCGAGGTAGGTGACGCCGTCGACCTCGGGAGCCTGGCACATGGCGCGGCCGAACAGCTGCCCGTCCTCCTCGCGGCCCTCCACGAGCACATCGAGCTCGCGGCCGATACGCTCGGCAACGCGCGGCGCGCACACGGCGTCCGCCACGTCGCGCAGGCGCTGGGCCCGGTCGGCTTTCTCGTCATCGTCCACCTGGCCTGGCAGGTCGAACGCGCGCGTGCCCTCCTCGCGCGAGTAGGGGAACACGCCCACGTAGTCGAAGCCGGCATCCTCCGCGAAAGCGCAGAGATCCTCGAACTGGTCGTCCGTCTCGCCGGGGAACCCCGCGATGAGCGTCGTGCGCAGCGTGGCGTCCGGGATGCGGCGACGCACGCGCGCGAGCAGCGCCTCGAACTCGTCGCGCGACCCTGTGCGGTTCATGGCGCGCAGGATCCCCGCGTCAACGTGCTGCAATGGGATGTCGAAGTAGTCGCACACGTTGGCATGTGCCGCCACGGCCTCGAGGTACTCGTCGGTCAGCCCCTCGGGTTGCAGGTACATGACGCGGAACCACGTGCCGGGATGCTCCTCGGCCAGCGTGCCCACGAGCGCGGCCAGCGTCGAGGGCTCCTCGAAGTCCGCGCCCCAGCGGCCCGTGTCCTGGGCGATGAGCACGATCTCGCGCACGCCGGCCGCCACCTTGGCCGCCACCTCGGAACGCACGTCGTCGAGCGGGAAGCTGCGATAGCGTCCGCGGATGTACGGGATGGTGCAGTACGAGCAGAAACGGTCGCAGCCGTCCGATATCTTCACGTAGGCCGACACGGGGCCGCGCTCCTCCGCCCCGGCGCTCGCGTCCTCCAGGCTCTCCGCCCCGGGCGACGCCTCGCCGATGACGCCGGCCAGCACGAGCGCGATGTCGTCCTCGCGCGAGCAGGGCACGAAGGCGCCCGCCTCGGTCAGCTCGGCCTTGAGATCCTCGCCGTAGCGCGCCGGCATGCAGCCGGCCACGACGAGCGCGGCCCCGCCGTCGCGCACGTTCGGCAGGTCGGCCGCCTCGAAGATCGCCTCGAGGCTCTCCTCGGTGGCCGCCTGTATGAACGAGCACGTGTTCACCACGATGGCGTCGGCCGTCTCGGGGTCGTCCGTCAGCGCGTAGCCTGCCCCGGTCGCCCGGGCGCGCATGTGCTCGGTGTCCACCTCGTTCTTGGCGCATCCCAGCGTGACGAACGCCACGGACTTCCGGCCCTCGCCCCCGCGCGCCCTCTCGTTGCCCACCGCGCGGCCTAGCGGTAGTTGACGTACTGGAGCGGCTGGCCGTAGTCCTGGCCCTTCAGGAAGGCGATGACCTCCTGGAGCGTGTCGCGGGAGGTGCTCGACACGCGCAGCTTGTCGCCCTCGATCTGCACCTTCACCTTGAGCTTCGTGGCCTTGATGTCCTTGTTGATCTTGCCGGCCGTGTCCTTGTCGATGCCCTCGACGACGTTGGCCGTCTGGCGCACGCTCTGCCCGGCCGCCGGCTGCACCTCGCCCCACTTCACGGCGCCCAAATCGATGCCGCGCTTCACGAGCTTCGAGGCGATGACGTCGATGACCTGCTTGGCCACGAACTCCGCCGGGGCGGCCACCGTGATGGCCTTGTTCGCCTTGTCGAGCGTGATCTCCGCGCCGGAATCCTTCAGGTCGTAGCGCTGCGCGAGCTCCTTCTTCGCCTGCTGGAACGCGTTGTCGACCTCCTGCATGTCCACCGTGGACACGACGTCGAAGCTGCACTCTTTCGCCATGGGTGCTCCCTTCCTCATCGGCCCGCCAAGCGCGCGGGCCGTCTCGTTTTTTCGTTTCCGACCAGCATACCGCATTTCGTCCCGCCCGCGCCGTGATTGCAGGCGAGTTACACAGAGCTCGAAGGGAACGGGACGAGACGGCTCTTCTTCGTCAGCGAGCCTAAGGGTGCGAAGGAAAAGGGACGGCGAGCGGCTTTTTCTTTACCAGCCGGCGAGTTTCGCAAGGTGCGAAGGGAGGGGCCGAGGCGTTCTTCTCCAACAGCGGCCGAGAGCATGCGCGCAAAAATGGCCGTCCCGGGCGCGCGGCAACCTCGGAGGCTGGCCGGATGCGCCGGGGCGGCCGGCATCGAACGCGCGTCCTCGGCCAGCCGAGTCAGGGAGGCAGCCCGAACATGCACGTAGGCGATCAGCCGACGAAGGGCTAGGCGGCCGGCGTGCTCGCGCCGTCCGTCGTGCCAGAGCCGGACGAGCCCGTTCCCGCTGTGCCGGCTGTTCCCGCCGTGCCGGCGGTCGGATGGTCGGCCTTCCACTGCTCGAGGATGGCCGGGAAGTCCACGCTGAAGGAATAGATGCCGGTGCTCTCGTCGCCCGTCGACTCGAGCTTCGTCCCGTCTACGGTGACGGTCACGCCGCCAGGGTTCGAAGTGACGATCTTGAACGTGCCGGTGACGTCGAACTCCTTCTTGGCAGGTCCGTCGACGGTGCCGCCCGAGGTGATGTTTCCGTCCTCGTAGATGTCCATGTACACCGACTCCCCCGACGCCACCTCGTACACGACCTTGGCGCTCGTGGGCGCCACCGGCGCAGGCGGCGCGACGGGTTCCTGGGAGCCCTCGTCCCCCTCGCCCTGGGTGGTGTCGTCGATGCCCGTCACGGGCACGGTCGGCAGGTCCTCCTCGCCGCCGCCCTTGCCCCCGAACGCGAACACGAGCACGACGACCAGCACCACGAGGATAACCGCTCCCGCAATGAGGAACGGGAGCTTCGACTGCACCCCGCTCGGGGCCTTGGGCCCCGCGTAGAAGTTCGTGTACTGGCCGTTCGGCAGCGCCGAATGGCGGCTCGTGTGCGTGCGGCCCTCGGAGTAGACGCGCCCCCCGGCTGCCGGAGCCGCACTGCGGCCGTAGTCGGAGCGCGTGTAGGCGGTGCGATCGTCGTAGAGCGTGCGCCCGAACGCGTTCTGGCGCGGCACCCGCTCCTCGGGCTCCTCGGGCGGGACCGGACGCGCGGCGCCGGAGCGCTTCGTGCGCGACGTGCCGCCCATGTCGAAGCCGCTCGGCCGTACATCCGATCGCGCGCGGCCCACCTGGTAGGCGTAGGCCTCGTCCAGGTACATGCGGGTGATCTCGGTGGGGTTAAGCCCTAGAAGGCGCGCGTAGGCGTTCACCATGTTGCGCGTGTAGCCGCGTGGGGGCATGCGCGCGAAGTCGTCTTCCTCGATGGATCGCAGGATATCGGGCCTGATGCGCAGGCGCCGGGCCGCCGTGGACAGATCCATGCCCTTCCGTTCGCGGGCTTCCTGCAAAACCGTTCCGAATGTCACCTGTGCCACGTCGCTACTCCTCGCATGAGTCCTGCGCCTCGAACGCCTTCAACGTTTCCAACTCCATGGCGTCCACCAGGACCTCACGGGGCTTGCTGCCGTTCGGCGGCCCCACGACGCCCTTTTCCTCGAGCATGTCCATTATACGCCCGGCGCGCGAATAGCCAACTTTCAGGCGCCGCTGTATGTTCGACGTCGAGCCGAGGCCGCTCGACACCACGATCTCGGCCGCCTCCCACACAAGGGGGTCGTCCGAGGTGCACGAGCCGCCGCTGCCGTCCGGCTGCGACGCGCCCAGCGTGATGAGGTTCGTCTGGAGGATCTCCGAGTGGTACTCGGGCTCGCCCTGCGCCTTGAGCAGCTCCACCACGGCGTTGATCTCGTCTTCGGACACGTAGCAGCCCTGGATGCGCTGGGGCTTGGCGTATTCGGGCTTCGACAGCAGGAGATCGCCCAGGCCGATGAGGCGCTCGGCGCCCGGCGTGTCGAGCACGACGCGGCTGTCGATGCCGCTGGCCACGTTGAACGCGATGCGGTTCGTGATGTTCGCCTTGATAAGGCCCGTGACCACGTTCGTGGACGGGCGCTGGGTGGCCACGATGAGGTGGATGCCGGCCGCGCGCGCGAGCTGCGCGATGCGGCTGATGGAGAACTCAACCTCCTTGCCCACGTTCATCATGAGGTCGGCCAGCTCGTCGATGATGATGACGATGTAGGGCAGCTCGTCGCCCAGCTCCGCGGACGGCGGCTCCTTGCCCTCCTCCACGGCCTTCTCGATGGCGGCCTGCTCGGCCTGCACCTTGGCGTTGTACTGGCCGATGTTGCGGGCGCCCACCTTCGAGAACACCTTCAGGCGCCGCTCCATCTCCGCCACGCCCCACGACAGGGCGCTCGCCGCCTCGCGGGCCTCGGTGACCACCGGCACGTAGAGGTGCGGGATGCCGTTGTAGGGCGTGAACTCCACGCGCTTCGGGTCGATCATGATGAAGCGCACCTCGGCGGGCGTGGCGCGCATGAGGATGGACATGATCATGGCGTTCACGGACACCGACTTGCCGGAGCCCGTGGTGCCGCCGATGAGCAGGTGGGGCATCTTGGCCAGGTCCGACACGATGGAGCGCCCCTCCACGTCCTTGCCGATGGCCACCTGCAAGGGGCCGGCCGGGGCGTCCTTCAGCACGTCGCCCAAGAGCACGGTCTGGCGCGTGCGGTTGGGCACCTCGATGCCCACGTAATTCGTACCGGGGATGGGCGCGAAGATGCGCACGCCGGGCGCGGCGAGCGCGAGCGCGATGTCCTGCTCGAGTGCCGTGATGCGGCTCACGCGCACGCCGGCGGGCAGGTCCACCTTGAAGAGCGTCACCGTGGGGCCGGCCACCCAGCCCACGACCTCGGCCATGATGGCGAAGCTCTCGAGCGTCTCCTGGAGGCAGGCCGCCGTCTCGGTCAGCTCGGCGTCGGTGGCCTTGTCCTTCTTGGCAGACGTGCTGGTGGCCAGGATGTCGAAGGGGGGCAGCTCGAAGCCGTCCGCCGGGCGGGGGGTGGCAAGCGGCGTGGCCGAGGAGGACGGCGCCTTGGGAGAGGAGGCCTTCTTCTCGGCGTCGGCTGCGGCCCGCGCGCGGCCGAGCTTGCGCGTCAGGGGCTGCTCCACGGCGTCGGGCGCGTCGAAGGGCGCGCGCCGCCCGCCGATGACCTGCGTGTCGAGCGAGGACGAGGGATGCTTCGGCTTGCCCTTCGCCTCCTCGCCGGCCGCGGCGCCTTCGCCCCGGCGCCCCTTCCTGGCACGTGGCAGCACGCTCGTGGGCGCGGCGCCCTCTCCTGCCGTGAGCGGCACGAAGCCGCCCGCCTCCCCGGCCTTCTTCACGCGGGCGTAGGCCGGTGCTCCCAGCACGTCCCCATCCCCCTCGGCCTCGGCGCGCCTGTCCTGCACGCGCTCGATGAGCTTCGAGAGCGAGAAACCGATGACCACGAATCCGGCCGCCATGACGCCGAACATGATGATGCACGAAATGACCTGCCCGAACAGCGTAAAGCCCACCCAGGCGACGCCGGCGCCCACGTAACCGCCGCGTGCGGAGAGCTGCACGGGGTCGAAGAGCGCCGCCGGCGCCCCCTCCTCGCCGGGAACCAGCGGCGTGAACAGCGCCAGCAGCACGAGCACGGCGGCCAGTATCATAACGAGGCCCACCGACACGCGCGCCGGAACGCGCTCGCGGTCGAAGCGAATGAGGAAGCTCGCGCCGATGACGAGCAGGAAGAACGGCAGCAGGTAGGCGCCCAGGCCGAGCGTCAGGTGCAGTGCCGTCGAGACGAACGACGTGACCACGGCATTCGTGGGCATGACGGCTGCCACGAACAGCACGACGGCCGCCACGGCGAACGCGACGCCCGTGATGTCGCGGCGCGTGCGATCGTCGATGAGATGCCCGTCTGGGGCAGGGGCGGCCTTCGCGGCCTTGCCGCCGCCCTTGCGGGCGCTCTTCTCGGCGGGCGAGGCCGCCTTGCCCTTCGGCTTGGCGCCGGGGGACGGTTTCGACTTGTTCGATGCGGGTGCTGACTGACGGGCCACGGCCCAGCTCCTTTTGCTGCGTTTAGAGTGCGTTTCTGGTTCGGTTGCGCGGCCGGAGAGCCGCATGCGCGCGGGCGCATGCGGCCATTATAGCCTAAACTTCCAGCAAGTTCACGATGGCCATGGGGCGCTGCTTCGTGCGCTCCCACAGAAGCGAGAGCAGCGCGTCGCGGGCGGCCTTCTTGAGCTCCTTCTGGCCGCCTCCCTTGCCCAGCTGGCGCTTGAGGGCGTTCTTCACCGTGGTGCGCGCCTCGCGCACGAGGTAGTCGTCGTCGCCTCCCGTGATGCCGTGCATCTCCACCTGCACCTCGCCCACCACGTCCTTGCGCTTGGACGAGATGGCGGCCGCCACCGAGGCGAAGCCCTGCGAGCCGAGCGCGTTGCGCTCGTCGAGCACGTCCTGCGACGTGTCGCCCACCGACAGGCCGTCCACGAACACGATGCCGCTTTGCACGGTCTCGCCGCGCTTCACGCCCCTGCTCGAAAGCTCCAGGCCCTCGCCGTTCTCGCAGATGAACACGTTCTCGGCGGGCACTCCTGTCGCCTCGGCCAGCTTGGCATGGGCGCGCAGGTGCGTGGCCTCGCCGTGCACGGGCATGAACGCGTTCGGCTGCACGATGGACAGCACCAGCTTCAGCTCCTCGGCGCCGGCGTGGCCGGACACGTGCACCATGGCGCGCTTCTTGTCGTAGACGTCGGCGCCTATCTTCGCCAGCGAGTTGATGACGCGGGTGACGGCCTTCTCGTTGCCGGGCACCGGCGTGGCCGAGATGATGACGGTGTCGCCCTGCTCCAGGTCGATGGTCTTGTGCTCGCCGTTCGCGATGCGGGCCAGCGCCGAGAGCGGCTCGCCCTGGCTGCCCGTGCACATGATGACCACCTGCTCGGGCGGGATGCCCTTGAGGTCGTAGGCGTCCACGATGTCCTCGTCGGGGATGTTCAGGTAGCCCAGGCGGCGCGCGATATCGGTGTTCTGGATCATGGAGCGGCCCGTGACCACGACCTTGCGGCCGTTGTCGCGCGCGGCGTCGCAGATCTGCTGCATGCGGTGGATGTGGCTGGCGAACGAGGCGATGATGACGCGGCCGCGCGCTTGGGAGATGATCTTGCGCAGCTCCTTGCCCACCTCGGCCTCCGAGGGCGTGAAGCTGGGGTTCTGGGCGTTCGTGGAGTCGCTCATCATAAGGTCGACGCCCGCCTTGGAGAACTTCGCAAGCGCGCCGAAGTCGGTGGTCACGCCGTCGATGGGCGTCTGGTCCAGCTTGAAGTCGCCCGTATGCAGCACGTTCCCGGCCGGGCTCTGGAAGAACACGCCCACGGCGCCCGGGATGGAGTGGTTCACGGCGAAGAACTCGGCCGTGAAGCAGCCGAGCTTCACCTGGTCGCCCGGCTTGATCTCGATGAGCTTGGCGTTCTTGATCTTGTGCTCGGCGAACTTGCCCTCGATGAGGCCGAGCGTCATCTTCGTGCCGTAGATGGGCACTTGGCGGTCGAGGTCCTTCATGAGGTACGGCAGCGTGCCGGTGTGGTCCTCGTGGCCGTGCGTGATGATGATGCCGCGCAGCTTGTCGGCGTTCTCCAGCACGTAGGTGTAGTCGGGCAGGATGAGGTCGATGCCCGGATGATCGTCGTCGGGGAACATGAGGCCCGCGTCGTCCAGGATCATGTCGCCCTTGCACTCGAACACGGTCATGTTCTTGCCGATGGCGTCGAGGCCGCCGAGCGGGATGATCTTGAGCGTGGCGTTCGGGTCCTTCTTCGGCGAGTTGAAGTTGGCGCGGCGCGCATTCTGCTGGCCGCCCTGCTTCTGCTGGCCCTGCCCCGCCTTAGAAAGCTGGGGACGGCGATGCTCGAGCTGCACGTGCTTGTAGGAGCGCGTCTTCTTCTCGGCGCCGCGCGCGGCTCCCTTGGCGCCGTTGCCGTTGCCCCCGCCGCGGCCGTTGCGGGACTGCTCCTGCGAACGGCGCTCGGAGCGCTGGTTGTTCTGCTGTTCCATAAGTACCTTGTCTTTCCGGTCTTGCGCGATCGGGTGCGCATAGACGAAGAGCCGGGATTCCCGGCTTCGCCTCGGCTCCGCTACCGCCGCAGCCGCCCGTTCGGGCGATCCTGCGGGCAGGGCGCTCCGATAGGAGGCGCGCCCGCTCGTCGCGGTTTGTCTTGCAGCGTCGCCCCGGGGCGACGCAACCTTGCGTTGTCAGTTTCGGACGCGCCTTACGCGTCCAGCACGCCGACTTCCCTCATGATGGCGGCCAGGCGCTCGGACTGCTCGGGGGTGGCGTCCACCAGAGGAAGGCGCACGCCTCCCACCGGGAAGCCCAAGAGCTTGAGCGCCTCCTTCACGAGGATGGGGTTCGACGTTTCGAACAGGCCCTTCATGAGCGGCATGAGCGCCTCGTTCGCGGCCGCAGCCGCCTCCCAGTCGCCTGCCGCGCACAAGTCCACGATCTCCTTCATGCGCCCGGGCGCCACGTTGCCGATGGTGGAGATGACGCCGGCGCCTCCCAGCCTCATGATGTCGTAGGTGGCGGCGTCGTCGCCCGAGTACACGGCGAAGCCTTCCGGCGCGTCTTCGACGATGGCCTTCACCTGGTCCAGCTTCCCCGAAGCCTCCTTGACGGCCACGACGTTGGCGCACTCGTGCGCCAGGCGCAGCGTGGTCTCGGCCTCCATGTTAACCACGCAGCGGCCCGGGATGTTGTACAGGATGATGGGCAGCTCCACCGCGTTCGCGATGGTGCGGAAGTGCTGGTAGATACCTTCTTGCGGGGGCTTGTTGTAGTACGGCACCACGCACATGAAGCCGTCGACGCCAAGCTCCGCCACCTCGCGCGCGAAGTCCACCGTGTCGGCCGTGCAGTTGTCGCCCACGTTCGCGATGACGGGCACGCGGTCGCCCACCGCCTCCACCACGGCGCGGAACAGGTCGATCTTCTGCGGATAGAACACGGTCGGGCTCTCCCCCGTCGTGCCGTTGATGATGAGCGAGTCGCTGCCGCCGTCCACGAGGCGCGCGGCGAGAGCCTGGACCTTGTCCACGTCGAGCTCGCGGTTCTCGTCGAACGGGGTGACCATGGCCGGTATCATGCGGCCGAAACGGGGCTCTTGCGACATGCTGACTCCTCATCTCACTGCACGGCGGCGGGCGGATGGCATCCGCCGCGCCGAACCTTGCCTATCGTACAAACGTTTATTATGCCATGGGCGGAGGCTTGGTACCGCCCTCACGCCATGAAGTTCTCCAAACCTACAATCAGGCCCGACCGACCGCCCACGCTGCGGATGCCCAGCAGCACGCCCGGCATGTACGACTCGCGGTCCCACGAGTCGTGGCGGATGGAGAGCGTCTGGCCGAGCGAGCCGAACACGACCTCCTGGCTGGCCACGTAGCCCATGGAGCGCACGGAGTGCACGGGAACGCCTGCCACGAGCGCGCCGCGCGCGCCCTCGGCGCCCTCGATCTCCGTCTCGCGCCCGGGCGCCTCGCTCGCGCGCCCGCCGCGCGCCGCGGAGATGATCTCGGCCGTGCGCACCGCGGTGCCCGAGGGGGCGTCCTTCTTGTTGCAGTGGTGGAACTCCATGACCTCGGCCTCCGGGAAGTAGGGCGCCGCAGCCTTCGCGAACTCCATCATGAGCACGGCCCCCGTGGTGAAGTTCGGTGCGTAGAAGAGGCACGTGCCCGCAGGCGCGAGCGCGGCCAGCTCCTCGAGCGCGGCGTTGGAGAGCCCCGTGGTGCCCACGACGCAATCGACGCCCGCCGGCAGCGCCGCGCGCAGGTTGCCCGCCACGACGGAGGGCTGCGTGAAGTCCACGAGCACGTCGAACTCCGCGCCACCGAGCGCCTCGGCAACGCTGGCGAACACGGGGAACGCCGCGCTTTGCCCATGCGGGTCGATGCCGCAGGCCACCTCCATGTCCGGTGCCGCGCCCACCGCCTCCACGACGGTGGCGCCCATGCGGCCCGCACACCCCGACACTGCTACTCTGATCATGCGATTCCTGCCTTTCGTTCACGGTCTGGAACATCCTACCACGCGAAGCCGACCGAAAGGCGCATCGTTACCCCGGCGGCACCGTTTGGCGGACGGCAGGAGGGGATGCTTTTTCCTGTCGGCTTTGTCTTGTCAGCCGGCCGTTGTCGGACGTTCGGGAGCGGCCGGACAGGCGCATCCATTCAACCTCGCAGGTTGGCAGGGAGCGCCGGGGCGGCCGCCTCTGCACGCACGGTCCCGGCCGGCTGGTTTGAGGGAGGGAGATGTCGAGGCGGAGCCGCAAGCCATCGCCATCGTCTGCGGGATGCGTGGGGCTCGCGGCGGGACAGGGGGACCGGGACAGGGGGACCGGGACAGGGGGACCGGGACAGGGGGACCGGGACAGGGGGACCGGGACAGGGGGACCGGGACAGGGGGACCGGGACAGGGGGACCGGGACAGGGGGACGGTTCTCTTGTCCCACAGTATCTGTGGGACAAGAGAACCGTCCCCCTGTCCCGGTCAGAGAACCGTCCCCCTGTCCCGGTCTCCCCTCCCCTGTCCCTGCGTTCTGGGGCTTTTGATACGGCCCCTGAATAAAGAAGGAGGCCGCGTCCCCGCGGCCTCCCCGTTGTTTGCTAGCCCTCGTGGCGGCGGCGCGGCGTGCGGCCGTTGCCGTTGCCGCTGCGGTTGCTGCGGCCGGGACGGTTGTCCCGCTCGCTGCGCTCGCCGCGGTCCTCGCGGCGCGGGCGGTCGCTGCGCTCGCGGCGCTCCCCGCCGTTGTTCGCGCCCTCGGGGGCGTCCGGCTTGTCCAGGCGGTCGAGCGAGATCTTGCCCGTCTTCGGATCCACCTCGAGCACTTCCACCTTCACCACGTCGCCCAGCGCGAGCACGTCCTCCACGGAGGCCACGCGGCCGTTGGCCACGCGGGAGATGTGCAGCAGGCCGTCCTTGCCAGGCGTCAGCTTGACGAACGCGCCGAAGTCCTTGATGCCCACGACCTCGCCGTCGAACTGCTCGCCCACCTCGGGCTCCTTCACGATGCCCAGGATCATGGCCTTCGCGGCCTCGCCGGCCGGGCCCTCGATGGCGGCGATGTGGATGGTGCCGTCCTCCTCGATGTTGATCTGGGCGCCCGTCTCCTCCTGGATGCCGCGGACCACCTTGCCGCCGCTGCCGATGACGTCGCGGATCTTGTCCACCGGGATGTGGATCGTCTCGATGCGGGGCGCGAACTGCGAGAGCTCCTCGCGCGGCGCCTCGATGGTCTCCAGCATGGCGTCCAGGATGTGGGCGCGGCCCTCGCTCGCCTGCGCGAGCGCGCGGGCGAGGATCTCGACGGACAGGCCGCGGGCCTTATTGTCCATCTGCAGGGCCGTGATGCCCTTCTCCGTGCCGCACACCTTGAAGTCCATGTCGCCGAGGAAGTCCTCGATGCCCTGGATGTCGGAGAGGATGACCACGTCGTCGCCCTCCTTGATGAGGCCCATGGCGATGCCGGAGACCGGCGCCTTGATGGGCACGCCGGCGTCCATGAGGGCCAGCGTGGACCCGCAGGTGGAGGCCATGGACGAGGAGCCGTTGGACTCCAGCACCTCGGACACCACGCGGATGGCGTAGGGGAACTCGTCCTCGTCCGGCAGCACCGGCAGAAGCGCGCGCTCCGCCAGCGCCCCGTGGCCGATCTCGCGGCGCTTCGGCGCGCCCATGCGGCCCGCCTCGCCCGTGCAGTACGGCGGGAAGTTGTACTGGTGCATGTAGCGCTTGCCCTCGGCGGGGTCGATGGTGTCGAGGCGCTGCCACTCGTTCAGCATGCCGAGCGTCACCACGGACAGCACCTGGGTCTGGCCGCGCTGGAACAGGCCCGAGCCGTGCACGCGGGGCAGGTAGCCCGGCACGATGTAGAGCGGGCGGATCTCCTCGGGCGTGCGGCCGTCGGCGCGCTCGCCGGTGGCGATGACCATGGCGCGCATGGCCTTCTTCTCGAGCTTCTTCAGCTCGGCGGCGATGTCGCCCTTCCAGGCGGCGCGCTCCTCGTCGGAGAACTGCTCGGCCTTGATGCGCTCCTTGAGCTCCTCGACCTTGCCCATGCGCGACAGCTTGTCGGCGTCGTGCAGCGCGGCGGACATCTCGTCCATGAACGGCGCCACGCGGCTTGCGATGGCCGGGTCGGCCACGTGCACCGGCCACTCGACCGGCTGGATGTTCGCACGGTCGAGGAAGCGCTGCTGCACCTCGCAGAACGCGGCGATGGCCTCCTGGCCGAAGGCCATGGCGGCCAGCATGTCCTGCTCGGAGATCTCGTCGGCGCCCGCCTCCACCATGGAGATGTAGTCGGCCGTGCCGGCGATGGTGAGCTCCAGGTCGGAGTGCTCGGACTCCTCGAACGTCGGGTTCACGATGAACTCGCCCGTCTCGATGTCGCGGCCGATGCGCACGCAGGCGGCAGGGCCGTCGAAGGGGGCCGCGCCCAGCATGAGGGCGGCGCTCGCGCCCATGACGCAGATGGTGTCGGGCGGGTTCACGCTGTCCACCACGAGCGTCGTGCACACCACGTGCACCTCGCGCTTGAAGCCGTCCACGAAGCCGGGGCGGATGGGACGGTCCACCATGCGCGCCGTGAGCGTGCCCTTGTCCGAGGGGCGCGCCTCGCGCTTCAGGTAGCCGCCCGGGATGCGGCCGACGGCGTACATCTTCTCGATGAAGTCGACCGTGAGCGGGAAGAAGTCGTAGTCCTTCTCCTGCCCGATGACCGCCGTGACCAGCACGGTGGTGTCGCCCTGCGTGACGACCACGGAACCGGTCGCCTGCTTGGCCAGCTCGCCCGTCTCCAAGCGGTACTGCTTGCCGTACAGCTCGAAGGATTCGACGATTTTCTCCATATGCACATTTCTTTCTCTTCGCCTTGGACGCCCTAGTGCGGCCAAGCTTCTTCGGCGCCGTCCGCTCCCTGCGGGCGGGCCGCGAGCAGAAGCGCCCTTGCGCTTCCGACCGCTCTATACAGAAGGAAGCTGCGCGCTTCCGGCTGTCCTTTCCCCGCCGTCCCCGAAGGACGGCGCCCCTCCGACGCGCGGAGGGCGGCGGGCGGCTTGTCCGGCAGGTCCCCGCCGCCGCCTATGCGCGGGAGCCCGCATGTGCGGGCTCCCGGTTCGTGCTAGATGTTGTCGCGGATGCCGAGCTTCTTGATAAGGGCACGGTATTCCTCGATGTCGCGGTTCTTGACGTACTTCAAGAGGCCGCGGCGCTTGCCGATGAGCATCATGAGGCCACGCTGCGTGTGCTTGTCCTTCTTGTGCACCTTCAGGTGCTCGGTGAGGTTGCGGATGCGCTCCGTGAGGATGGCGATCTGCACTTCGGGGCTGCCGGAGTCGCCCTCGCCCTTGCCGAACTCCTTGATGAGCTCCGCGGTGCGCTCCTTCGTGATGCTGAGCTTGTCGGCCATGGTTCCACCTTTCCTTGGGCGCGCTCGCGCGCCGCCTCGTCATCGCCCCCGCCCGGCCAGGGCGGTTGCACTCGTTGCGCTCCCCTCTGGGTGGGCATGCGGTGAGACATGCGGACCAAGCGGAGAGTGCCTGCGTTTTCGCAGCCTGCCTATTGTAGGCGATGCCGGAAGGGCGGGCAAGCGCCCGTGGCCCTCACCCACAGGTTGCCCACATTGCGGCCGCCGGCAGGGCTTCGGCCGCTACCGCACCAGGTCCAGCTCCATGAACACGTCGGCCAGGGGGTTGTCGTCGTAGCGGTCGATGTCGCGGAAGCCTAAGCGGCGGTAGAGGCCGATGGCGTTCGCGGAAGTGGAGATGGTGTCGAGGCGCATGGCCCGAAAGCCCCGGGAGCGCGCGAGGCCGATGGCCTGCTCGGCCAGGCGCCGACCCCAGCCGTGCCCTTGCAGGCGCTCGTAAACGAACAGCGTCTTGAGCTCGCACACGTCCTTGGAAAGCGCCCGCACGCCCACGCAGCCGGCCACGTCGCCGCCGTCCTCTACAAGGCACCAGAAGGCCTCGTAGGCCGCCTCGACGTCGAGCAGGTGAGCATGGCGCCCCTCCGGGTCGAACGTGCGCCCCGACTCGGGCAGGCAGCGCGCGAGGAAGGCGCGCAGGGGCGCGGCGAGGTCGGGGCGGTAGGGCTCGATGACGGGCATGGGGCTCCTCTCGGTCGGTTGCGTCCCGTGCGGGCGGCGCGGGCACGTGCATAACGCCTTCATGATAGCGGCCCTTTGTTGCCGATCGATTTCAAGCTGGAATTTCGGGAACGCCCGCTGCGGGCCGCGCCCGGATGCCGCGTGCGGCGGATACGGCGGCCGCCCTCCTCACTTCCCCACGCTCGGGCCCTGCGGGATCCATACGGTGAACGACGTGAGGCCCGCGTCGCTCGTGGCGTAGATGTCCCCGCCGTGGGCGCGCGCGATCTCGCGCGCGATGGCGAGCCCGAGCCCCGCGCCGCCCCCGTCCGAGCCGCGTGCGGCGTCGGCGCGGAAGAACTTCTCGAAGATGCGCTCGAGGTGCTCGGGCGACAGCTCGCGGCCGCGGTCGGTCACGGTGAGCTCCCACCACACGAAGCCGTCCGGCGCGACCACGAGCCCCGTGCGCACGCGTACCTCGGTGCCCGCATCGGCGTAGGCCACGGCGTTCTTCAGCACGTTGTTCAGCACGCGCGCCACCCGCCCCGCGTCGGCGAACACGGGCAGCTCGTCCGGCCCGTCGAACACGAGCGAGAGGGAGCGCCCCTCGGCCAGCGGGTAGAACTCCTCTATCACCTGGCTCACGAACAGCGCGCCGTCGAAGCGCGAGCGCTCGATGGGGATGGTCTGCAGGTTGTAGCGCGTGATCTCGAAGAACTCGTCGAGCAGCTCCTCCAGGCGGTACGCCTTCGCCAGCGTTATGCCCGTGTAGCGCGCCCGCACGTCCACCGGCAGGTCGGGCGACTCCTCCAGGAGAGTCAGGTAGCCGATGATGGACGTGAGCGGCGTCTTGATGTCGTGGGCCAGGTACACCACGAGCTCGTTCTTGCGCTCCTCGGCCGCTTTCGCCGCGCGCTCGCTGCGCTCGCCCTCGGCCTTGATGCCGTTCAGGAACAAGGCCGTGGGCGCGAGCTCGCTCGGCAGCACGACGGGGCCCTCGCGCTTGGCCAGCACGTCGGTCACGGAGTCGAGCAGCAGGTCGAAGTAGCGCAGGGCCCGGTTGATGCCCGAGCGCACCACCAGCACGATTCCTGCGATGAAGCCCACGGCCACGCACACGAGGAACAGGTTCGCGATGGCCGTATGCACCCGGTAATTCTGGCCCACGAGGTTGTACGCGAGGTTCGACAGGCTCGATCCCAGCGTGTTCATGAAGCCGAGGAACAGCGCCAGGTACACGACGGCGAACACGACCACGTTCACCAGCGTGCGCCGCAGGACGCTGTTCGAGAGCCGTCTCGTCTGGTCCTGCTTCGCCTGGCTGAATCCGCTCGCATCCATCGCGCGTCCCTTCCCTCGCATCCGCCGCACCCGCCGCCGGCCGTCCGTGCGACGCCGATGCCGCTATCCCAGCTTGTAGCCCACGCCCCACACCGTCTCGACGAACTCCTGGGAGGAGTCGATGGCGGCCAGCTTCTTGCGCAGATGGCGTATATGCACCATGACCGTGTTGTTGGACTGGGCGTTCGCCACCTCGCCCCAGACGGCCTCGAACAGATCGCGCGACGCCACCG
Organism: Gordonibacter sp. RACS_AR49; assembly: GCF_030418435.1. NCBI lineage: Bacteria > Bacillati > Actinomycetota > Coriobacteriia > Eggerthellales > Eggerthellaceae > Gordonibacter > Gordonibacter sp. RACS_AR49. The sequence continues at coordinate 32,685 of NZ_JAIUDM010000013.1, forward strand.
GCCGTCCGGCGGCGCGAAGGAGGCACGCGAGGATGGCGAACTCCTTGGGCGTGAGCGCGAGCGGCTCTCCGTGGAGCGTGGCCGCGTACGCCTCCTCGTCCACCGCCACGCCGCGCGCCTCGAGCAGCTGCGTCCCCGCGCGGCCGGCCGCATCGCCCGGAGCGCTGCGGCGCAGGCGGGCGCGCACGCGGGCCACGAGCTCGCGCGGCTTGAAGGGCTTGACCACGTAGTCGTCCGCCCCCAGCTCGAAGCCCACCACCTTGTCGATCTCCTCGTCCTTGGCGGTGAGGAAGATGATGGGCACCGAGCTCGTGCGCCGAAGCTCGCGGCAGCAGGCGAACCCGTCCATGCCCGGCATCATGACGTCCAGGACGACGAGGTCGAACGCCTCGTGCGCGGCCGCGGCCAAAAGGTCGGCGCCCGCGTAGAACGTGCGCACCTCGAAGCCGCCCTGGGCAAGCAGCTGGGCCAACAGGTCGGCGATGGCCGCCTCGTCGTCGCACACCGCTATGAGCTTCGTCTCCGCCACGCCCCGCTCCTCGCCGTTCCGCGCCCTCCGGGCGCCGGGCCGCTGCGCGGCCCTCGCTTCTCCTTGCGGCCATTGTATCGGCCCCGCCCCCGCCCACGGTGCAAGGAGGGGCATTATTAAGGAAAACATAAGGGATCCGTAGACGGTTCTCAAGGGACGCGGGGGCGCCGCATGGGGATACTGGAGAGGAGGAACCGAGGAAAGGAAGCACCCATGACGTACACGAACTCGTACCGCGCGGCGCATCGGCGGCCGGCGGGCCGCGCGGCGCGCGCCTCCGCCACCGCGCCGATGCCGCCCATAGGACGCAACGGCGCGCCCGCGTACTCGCGCACCTCCTACCGCGCATCGGCCCCCTCCGCGGCGCGCAGGCGCCGCTCTCTCGCGGTGCGCGCGGCGCTGGCCGTCGTGCTCGTGGCCGCGCTCGCCGGGGCGGGCTGGTACGCCGTCGGCACGCTCTCGGCCCTCGCTCACGGCGGGGCGGCCGCTGGCGCGGGCACGCCGGACGCCCCGCAGAGCACGCCCCGCAGCGCCTGGCGCGCCGGCGAGGTCCCCGCGCTCTACCAACGCGACCCCGCCTGGTCGCAGGCCCTCTACGGCGGCGACGCGTTCGGGGTGACCGGCTGCGGCCCCACGTGCCTGGCCATGGCATACGTGGCGCTCACGGGCAGGAGCGACCTCTCCCCCGCCGACGCCGGCGCGCTGTCCGAGCGGATGGGGTGCGCCTCCTCGGACGGCACGGCCTGGGACTTCATGACCGAGGGCGCCGCCCAGCTGGGGCTTACCGCAGAAGAGCTGCCCGCCGACGAGCCGTCGGTGCGTCGCGCGCTCGTGGCGGGCCGGCCCGTGATATGCAGCATGGGGCCCGGCGACTTCACCAGCACGGGCCACTTCATCGTGCTCGCGGGGATCGACGAGCACGGGCGCCTCGAGATCCGCGACCCGAACAGCCCCGAGCGCACGGCGCAGACCTGGGATTTCGATACGGTGCTACGGCAGTGCCGCAACCTCTGGGCCTATTCGGCCGCCTGAGCGGAGCGCAGCGCGCGCACGAGCTGGTCGGCGCACGACGTGGTGCGGCGGCCGCAGGTATTGCCCTCCAGCAGCGCCGCCACCTCGTCCACCGCCATGCCGCGGACGAGCTTCGACACGGCCTTGAGGTTGCCGTCGCAGCCGCCGGCGAACTCCACGTGGGACACGCGGTCGCCGTCCAGCTCGACGCTGATGGCGCGCGAGCAGACGCCGCGCGGGGTGTAGGTATGCATGGTTCCTTCTCCTTCTTTGCGGGCCGCCGCCTTGCAGCTGCGCGCCCCGGCGGCGGCCCTTGCCGGACGACGCTTTCGCGGTTCAGAACAGGCCGCAGGTGAACAGGAAGTTCAGCGACTTCAGGTTCGCGCCCACGTGCTCGTGCGCCCACTGCTGGCAGAAGCGCAGCACGGCGAACGACGTGGACGGGGGGACGTCGAGCTCGGCGATCTCGGCGAACGTCGAGCCCATGAGCGCCCTGCACCAGGCCACGGTCGCGGCCGGCACGTCCCGGGCTTCCACTGACGGACGGCAGGCGGGACACACGATGCCGCCCTCGCAGAAGGACAGGGGCACCGTCCCCGCTTCCGCACCGCCCCGGACTTCGGCCCCGCACACGGCGCACGACGACAGGCTCGGCCGCAGCCCCGAGAGCGCGAGCGCCTTCAGCAGGTGCGCCGCGCACACGCCCGGGGCCTGCGGTGCCTTGGAGGCGTCGAGCGCGCCGAGCGCCGCCTCGGTGAGCGCGAACAGGCGGGGGTTCGCGAGCCCCTCCTGGGTCACGCGGTCCAAAAGCTCGGCCATGGGCGCGGCGCAGGCCGCATGCTCCAAGTCGCGGCGCAGGCGCTCATGGGAGGAGGCGATGCGCGCCTCCTTCACGATGTCCAGGTTGCGGCCCTCCGAGCACAGCAGGTCGACCGAGGAGTACAGCTCCAGCCGCGCGGCGAACGGGCTCGAGGGCTTGCGGGCGCCCTTCGCCACGGCGCGCGCCTGCGAGCCGTCTTGGACGAGCAGGGTGACGATAAGGTCGCTCTCCCCCAGCTTCGTCTTGCGCAGCACGATGGCGCGCGCCGTGTACGTCGCGCTGGCCATCGTGCCTAGGAGACGCTCACGACGTTGTCGCTGTCGTCCCAGACGATGGTGCCGCTCTTCTGCTTGGCCGAACCGCGCACCGTCTCGCCGTCGAGCGTGGTCACGGCCGCTGCCGTCACGGTGAACGACGTCTGGTTGTAGCCGGTGTACTTCACGTCGTCGACCGAGACGATCTCGTAGGTCGTGCCGCCCAGGGAGATCGTGCCGATGCTGGAAAGGTAGTCCTTCGCGGCCGGCACGAGCACGCTCGCGCGCGACATGGCCACGTTCACCGTCACGGAGGAGCCCGATGCCAGCTTCTCGCCCGCGGCGGGGTTCGTGCCCACCACCGTGCCCTCGGGCACGTCCTCGGTGTAGTAGTACGCCACCTCGGGCACGTAGGAGGCCTCCTCCAGGGCGGCCTTCGCGGCATCGAGCGGCTGGTTGGCCACGTCGGGCACCGTGAAGGGCACGGCCACCGTCACGGTGATGTCCGTGGAGGCCTTCGCCTTCTCGCCGGCCTCCGGGGTCACGGACAGCACCGTGCCCTCGGCCGTGTCGGACTTCTCCTCGGCGAACGTCACGCGCGCGAAGTCCTCGGCCTCGAGCAGCTTCGCCGCCTCGTCGCGCGTCTTGCCCACCACGTCGGGGACGATGCGCGGCACCGCCACGTGGATGACCACCTCGGAGCCCTCCTCGGCGCGCCAGCCGGCCTCGGGGTCGGTGAGCAGCACGAGGCCCTCGGTCTCGTCGGACTTCACCTGGGTGGCGCGCACGGTGAAGCCCTTGCCCTCCAGCTGGTAGGTGGCGTCGGCCTGCGTCATGCCCGCCACGTCGGGGACCACCTTGCCGCCCCAGAGCTCCATCTGGTACGTGATGCCCGCCGCAGCGGCCGCAGCGGCCAGCAGCAGCACGATCACGATGGCGACCACGCGGCCGCGGCCGTGCTTCTTCTCGCGCGGGTCGGGTGCGCGGAACTCCTTCTGCTTCGGCGCGGCCTTGCCCTCGACGCGGGGCATCTCCATCGTGTCGCCCGAGCGCCACGCGGCCGCGGGGGGCGTATAGCTGGAATCCACCAGGCACTCGTCCAAGCCCGAGAGGTCCGCCGTGACCGCGGCGCTCGGCACAGCTGCCTGCTGACCGCCGTCCGCGGCGGGAGCGTCGTCGATGTCGCCGAAGTCGAACTCGTTGCCGTCCTCGTCCACGTCGACACCCGCAAGGCCGATGACCGGCAGCTTCGCGGGATCGAGCGGGCCCGAGCCCTGCGCCGTGCGAACGGCCGGGGACGCGAGGGGCTCCGGGTCGCCGGCCGGCCGCGCAGGGGCCGCTTCTCCGGCACCGGCGTCCGGGCCTTCCGCGGCCCCCGGCCCGTCGTCCTCGGGCGCGCCCGCCTCGCACGCGGGCAACCCCTCCGCCGCCTTGTCGACAGCGGCAGCATCGTCAACGGGTGCGGCGCCGCCCTCGGCCGCTATCGAGCGCAGCGTGTCGTCGCTCGTCGATGCGGCGGCCACGGCCGCCATGCGCCCGGTCAGCGGAAACCCGCACTCGTTGCAGAATTTCGCGCCCTCTTTGTTCTCTGATCGGCAGTTCGGACAGATCATGCTCATGCGTCTCCCTCGCGAAGTCAACTCCGTTGCGTATTGTAACGGAAAATCAGCGAGCGCGGCAGGGCATCCGGACGATGGCCGGTTTCGCGACAATACCTGCAAGAGGGCGCCGCGCCGAAGCTGCAGGCAGCCCCCCGCACGGGCTTCGCCTCCCTACGCGCCCTCGCCGTAGCCGAAGCGGCGGATCTGGCTCGCGTCGCGGCGCCAGTTCTTCTTCACTTTAACGGAGAGGTCCAGGTACACGCGGGTGCCCAGCAGCTGCTCCAGGTCGGCGCGCGCCTCGGTGCCGATCTGCTTGATGGCGGCGCCCTTCTTGCCGATGATGATGCCCTTCTGGCTGTCGCGCTCCACGTAGACCGTGGCGAAGATGCGGTGGAGGTCCTTCTTCTTGTCGTACTCCATCTCGTCCACGCGCACGCCGATGGCGTGGGGCACCTCGTCGTGGAACGAGCGCAGGATCTTCTCGCGGACGAACTCGGCCACCACCACCTCGATGGGCTGGTCGGTCTCCATGTCGGCGGGGAACCACGCGGGGCCCTCCGGCAGCAGGTACACGACCTCCTCCACGAAGGCCTCCACGTTTTTGCCCGTGGCCGACGACAGGCCCACCATGGCGTCCCACGCACCCAGGGCCTCGGCGGCCTCGCGCTGGGCGGCGATCTGCTTCTCCGTCGCCAGGTCGACCTTCGACAGCACGCAGATCTTCTTCGAGCGAGCGCGGGAGAGCTGCGCAGCCACCCACTCGTCGCCGCGGCCGATGGGCTGCGAGGCGTCGATGAGCATGGCCACCACGTCCACGTCCTCGAGCGCCTTGAGCGCCGAGGTGTTCAGCTCCTCGCCGAGGGCGTCGTGGGGCTTGTGCAGGCCCGGCGTGTCCACCAAGATGAGCTGGAAGTCCTCGCGCGTGAGCACGGCGCGGAAGCGGTGCCGCGTCGTCTGCGCCGTGTCGGACGTGATGGCGATCTTCTTGCCCATGATGGCGTTGATGAGCGTGGACTTGCCGGCGTTCGGCCTGCCCACGAGTGTGACGAAACCTGACTTGAAGCCCTCGGCGTGCGGTTGGAAATCCATAGCGTGCATCCTTATGATCGATGTTTGGGGCGCCCCCGGTCGCCCGTTCCAGCAAGGGGAAGCGGCCGTTTGCTAGCCGAAGAAGAGAGCCCACGCGCGCGGGCCGAACACCACCGCGGCCACGACCAAGGCCACGACGGCGAACACGAGCACGGCTCCCGCCCCGCAGTCCTTCGCCCTGCGGGCCAGCTCGTGGTACTCGGGCGACACGAGGTCGACCACGCTCTCGATGGCCGTGTTCACGCACTCGGCCGCGAACACGGCGGCGATGCAGAGGATCACCGCGGCCCACGAGGCCCCGTCGATGCGCAGTGCGAAGCCCAGCGCCACGGCCAGCACGGCTATGCCCAAGTGTATCTTCATGTTGCGCTGCGTGCGCACGGCATAGGCGATGCCGTCCCACGCGCACTTGAACGCGCAGACGAGCGAGAAGCGCGAGCGGGCGCCCTTGTCCGCGTCGTTGCGCACGAAGCCCTCGCCGCAGCAGGGGGGCTCGTCGCGCGCGTCGCTCCCGCCCCTGTCGGGAACGTCCACGAGATCGTCCTCCACCGCCGTTTCCGCAGCCACGCCGCCTCCCCGCCTCTCCGCTACACCGTGCGCTTCGACCACGCCTCGAGGATCTCGGCCTCGCGCTTCTCCATGACCTCGGCCTCGTCGTCGGCGATGTGGTCGTAGCCGCAGAGGTGCAGCAGGCCGTGCACGAGCAAGAGGCTGATCTCCTCCTCGAACGACGTGCCGAACTCGCGTGTCTGGCGGGCGGCCACGTCGGGCGCGATGATCACGTCGCCCAGCTCGTAGACGGGGTCCTCGGCCAGGGTCATGGCCGACAGGTCGTCGTCCACGCCGTCGCATTCGAAGGACAGCACGTCGGTGGGGCCTTCCTTGTGGCGGTACTTCTCGTTGAGCGCGGCGATGGCCTCGTCGGTGACGAAGCTCACGGACACCTCCGTGTTGAAGGGCTTGTCCTCGCGAGCGAGCACGAACTGCGCCAGCTCGTGCAGCGGCAGCTTCTCCAGCTCGTCTTTGCGGTAGTCGTAGTTGATCTGGATGTCCATGTTGCTATGCCTTCCTGGTGGCCTCGTCGTAGGCGGACACGATAGCCGCCACGAGCGAGTGGCGCACCACGTCCTTGCCCGTAAAGTCGCAGAATGCGATGTCGTCGATGCCCGAGAGGATGCCCCGCACGCCCTTGAGGCCCGAGATGCCGCGCGGCAGGTCGAGCTGGGTCACGTCGCCCGTCACCACCATCTTCGAGCCGAAGCCCAGGCGCGTGAGGAACATCTTCATCTGCTCGGGCGTGGTGTTCTGCGCCTCGTCGAGGATGATGAAGCTGTCGTTCAAGGTGCGCCCGCGCATGAACGCGAGCGGGGCGATCTCGATGACGCCGCTCTCGATGAGCTGGGTGGCGCGCTCCATGTCGGTCATGTCGAACAGCGCGTCGTAGAGCGGGCGGATGTAGGGGTCCACCTTCTCCGTGAGGGTGCCGGGCAGAAAGCCCAGGCTCTCCCCCGCCTCCACCACGGGGCGCGTGAGGATGATGCGGCCGACCTCCTTGCGCTTGAGCGCTGCCACGGCCATGGCCATGGCGAGGTAGGTCTTGCCGGTGCCCGCCGGCCCGATGCCGAAGGTGATGGTGTGCTCGCGGATGGCGTCCACGTAGCGCTTCTGGCCTGCCGTCTTCGGGCGGATGGCCCGTCCGCGGTACGTGAGCAGGATGTCCTCCCGCAGCGCAGCGGGGCTGAACTCGGCCGTGCGCAGCAGGTCGATGGCGTGGCGCACGTACTCCAGCGTGGGCTCGCCGCCGCCTTCCACGAGCTTGATGAGGTCGGAGAACAACGCCGTGAGCGACTGCACCTCGAGCGGGTCGCCCTCGAGCACGATGGTGTCGCCGCGCACGGTGATGCGCGAGGCGAACGCATCCTGCACGACATGGAGTATCTCGTCGGCCGGCCCGACGATGAGCGCCATGTTCACGCTCTGCGGGGCCGTGAGGGTGATTTGCGTCTGGTCTGTCATGGGGGCATTGTACCACGTACGGCTGCGACCGGCCTCGATGTCATCGAACCGACAAGGGAATATAGTGCAGGTGCCCAAATGAGCAGCGGCGGGCATGGAAACGTCGCCGAGAGGGCCCGGAGCGCAAGGCGGGCGGGAGAGGCGGAGAAACGCTTGCAGGCCGTTCGCCGGCGAGCGCGTCACGCGAGCCGGTAGGCCCACAGCGCCTTCGTCTGGCCGAGCACCGCGTCCACGTTCCAGCTCCGGTTCGAACGCTCGGCCGAGTACGGGTCGTTGACGGTAAGGTTTCCCGCGTCGTCGATGCCCGTGACGACGAAGAAGTGCCCGTTGTCGGTGAAGTCGCCGGGCCCGACGTTGCAGATGAGCACGGCCCCGCCCTCAAGCGCGGCGCGCACGCTGGCCGCGTCGGCAGCGACCTCCTTGCAGGAGAGGCCGAGCGAAGCCGCCTCGCTGACGAGGAACGTCGCGTCGGTGCCGTCGAACTGCGTCTCGTAGCCGCCCTCGCTCGCGCGCCTGCCCATGTCGTAGGGCGAGAGGTCGCCTTTGCCGGTGAGGCCCTGGTAGACCATGGCGAGCGACGTGGGGCAGCAGCCTGTCAGCGCGAACGCCGTGGAGCTGTAGACGGTGGATCCCCAGCGGGCATCCCACTGGTAGAGGCGCGGCACCTGGCCGGAGGCAGGGTCGTCCGTGCCGAGTGCGCTCTCGGCGGGGTAGGCATCGGGGAACGTGCGCACGAAGGGCAGGGCCTCGGGCTCCGTGGCCGCCAGCTTGAGCAGCTTGTACTGCACGGCCGCCCCGTCGACGGCGTAGGCGTCCGGATGGGCGGCGATCCATGCGGCGTCGTCGCTCGTCTCGGCCGCCTGGACGAGCCGGGCGGCCAGCTCGTCGCCGAGCACGGCCTTGAGCTCGCCCTCGTCGATGGGATCGCGCGGCGCCTGCTGCTGGACGGGGGCCTGGTCGGCCTCGTCCGGCACCGGCGCCGCCTCGCCGGCGGCCATGCAGCCGCGGACGCCCGCGACGAGCGCGATGACGAGCACGACCGCGACGACCGCGATCGCGAGGCGCTTGGGCCCGACGGCGCGCACGAGGTTCGTCGCAGCCTCGGAGAGGGCGAAGAGGGGCTCCGGGCCGTGCGCCTCCGACGAGCGTCGATTGCCCGTTCCGGGACGGCTCGAACGGAGGCGGCCCGAGCTTATCGGCCCATGCGCGTCGGGCGCATCGGGCGCGACGCTCTCGTCGCGTGAAGCGGGCGCCCCTCCGCGCATGCGGGCCTGGCGCTCCTCGAGCCTCCTCCGCGCCCGCTCGCGCGCCTCGTCATCGGCCATCGGCGCCTCCCGTCCTCTCCCGGTCATCCGGGAAACCATATCACACCTGATCCTATGGGGGAAGCTCCCCACACGCACGCCATATGGCAGAATGCGCGGGCAATGGAGCGGATCGGGGCGTCGGCCCACGCCGGTTCGCAGAGGCCCGTCCGCGTTCGTTTCGGGGAGGGCAAGCACCGCGAATGGTAGGAAATCACCGAATTCGGAAGTTGAGGGCGACCCGAAGCCGCCGAAACGGAGGTTGAGCCGGAAAGGAGGAATCGCGACCAGGCACTATGCCGGAAAGCGCTTCCCGAAGCCACCGAGACGGGGCGTAGTTTTCCGAATTCGGTGATTTTATGCCGTTCGAGCGCGCATCTGAGGCGAAAGGCCCGGTCGATCCGGGCACCGGGCGCACAGGCAGCGAGCCGATGCCCGAACGAGCCTGCGCCGGGAGACGCCGTGCTACATCGTCGCCTTCACGAGCGTGCCCAACGGGGCCCCGGCGGGAGCGGGCAGCTCGAAGTAGCTTTCCGACATGGCGACGCCGCCCTCCTCGACCAGCGCGAGCTCGACGGTTCCCGCGCGGCGGACGCGCTCGGACGCGCGCAGCTCGTCGCCGAGGGCGCGCAGCGCGGCGGCTCGGGCCGCCTTGACCTCGGGGGGCACCTGGTCGGCGCGCGCGGCGGCGGGCGTGCCGGCGCGGCGCGAGTACGGGAAGGCGTGGATCTTCGCGAAGCGACAGGCGCGCGCGAGGGCGAGCGTCTCCTGGAACTCGGCGTCGGTCTCGCCCGGGAAGCCCGCGATGACGTCGGTGGACAGCGCCAGCTCGGGCACGGCGGCGTAGAGCCGCTCCACGAGCGCGCGGAACCGCTCCGCGTCGTAGGGGCGCGCCATCTCGCGCAGCACCTTCGAGCTTCCCGCCTGCAGCGGCAGGTGCAGATGGCGGCAGACGCGCCCGTCGGCGGCGGCGAGGAGGTCGATGAGCGCGTCGTCCACGTCGCGCGGCTCGACGCTCGAGATGCGGAAGCGCACGGGGAGCGCGCCGGGCCCGCGCAGGTCCGCCGTCTCGTCGAGCAGGCGGCGCAGCAGGCCGGCCAGGCGCGTCGCGGATGGGTCGCGGCGCTCGCCGTCGCAGTACGAGCCCAGGTTGATGCCCGTGAGCACGATCTCGCCCGCGCCCGCCCGCGCGTACGCCGCGCACTCGCGCACGACCTCGTCGGCGGGGCGGCTCGTCGCCCGGCCGCGCGCCACGTGCACGATGCAGTACGTGCACGCGTTGTCGCACCCGTCCTGCACCTTGACCCCTACCCGGGTGCGGAACCCGGATCCGATATGGAGCAGGGGGGCAACGTCCCCCTGCTCGATGGGAGCGCACGCAGTTTCGGAAGCCCCGCGCGCCGCGCCGCGGGAAGGGCCTGCGGGCCCCTCGGCTTGCACGGCAGGGACGTTGGCGGGATCGGCAGGCTCGCCGGCCGCACTGCGGGAGGAGCAGGCCTCGCACCAGTCCCGTATCGCGTCGGCGAGCTGGGCCTTCCCCACCACGGTGACGCGGTGGTCGAGAGCCTCGTAGAACGCCGCGTCGATGGCGGCGGCGCAGCCGGTGACCAGGACGCGGGCGCGATCGTTCGCGCGCAGGGCGCGGCGCACGGCCTTGCGGGTCTTCTTCTCGGCCTCGCCGGTGACCGTGCACGTGTTGACCACGATGAGGTCGGCTTCCGCTTCGGGCGTCTCCACGCCGCACGCGGCGAGACGCGCCGCTGCGTCGTCCGACTCGACGCGGTTCACCTTGCACCCCAGGTTGACGACGGCGAAGTTCATCGCACGCCCGCCCTCGCGCGACGCTCCAGCTCGTACAGCACGAGCGCGGGCGCCACGATGCCGGCGGTCTCCGTGCGCAGGATGGACGGGCCGAGCGACACGAGCGAGGCGCGGGGGTTGCAGGCCGAAAGCGCCTCCACCTCGCGCTCGGTCAGGCCGCCCTCGGGCCCCACCACCACGGCCACGCGTGCGCCCTGCGCCGCCGGGCCTCCGCCGAGCGCACGGTCGAGGGCGACGTCGAGCCGCGACGCGCTGGGAGCCTCCTCCCAGCACACGAGCACCGCCGCGGCCCTCTCCAGCAGCGCGCACGTCTCCCCCAGGCCCGCCGGCTCCCGCACCTCGGGCACGGCCGGCTGCCCCGACTGCATGGCCGCGCTCTTCGCGATGGCGCGCCAGCGCTCGGCCTTCGCCGCGCCCTTGCGGGCGTCGAGCCGCACGATGGAGCGCTCGCATGCCAGGGGCGCGAAGGCCGCCACGCCCAGCTCGGTGGCGTGGCGGATCACCGTCTCCATCTTGTCGCCCTTGGCCAGGCCCTGCACGAGCGTCACCGACGGGCCCGCGTCCGCGCGCTCGAAGCGCTGTGCGATGCGCACGAGGGGCACCTCGCCGTCGAAGGACACGATCTCGCAGGCGAAGTAGTCGTGCGCGGCATCCACCACCGCGATGCGCTCGCCCGGAGCCAGCCGAAGCACGCGCGCATGCTTCGCGTCGTCCGCCGCGAGGCGCAGCGGGAACGACTCGCCAACCTCGTCGGCGAGCACCTGCTCGTCGAGGTAGAAATGTTGAAGGGACATCGCTCGCCCGCTAGTTGAAGGCGTCGCGCAGCTTCTGCAGGGGCGTGCGCTCGTCGGAGACGTCCTCGCCCAGCTCCTCGGCCAGCTGCTCCAACAGCTCGCGCTGCCTCTTCGTGAGCTTCTTGGGCACCACCACGTTCACGTGCACGAACATGTCGCCGCGCGCGTCGCTGCGGAACTTCGGCATGCCGAAGCCCTTCACGCGCACCACCTGCTCGTTCTGGCAGCCCTCGGGTATGCGCACCTGCACCTTCTCGCCCTCGAAGATGCCGTCGATCTCGATCTCGGCTCCGAGGGAGGCCTGCACGATGGACACGTTCGCCCGCGCGTGCAGGTGATCGCCGTCGCGCTCGAAGAACTCGTGCGGCTGGATGCGCACCGTGACGATGAGGTCGCCGGGCGCCGCGCCCTGCATGCCCGCCTCGCCGAACCCGGACAGGCGCAGCTGCTGCGAGTCGCGGATGCCCACCGGCACCTCCACGGTCACGCGCTGGCGGTCGGGCACGCGGCCCTGGCCCTCGCATTCCGGACACGGGTTCTCCACCGAGCGGCCCGTGCCGTTGCAGGTCTTGCACGTGGTGGCCGTCTGCATGTCGCCGAGGAACGTGTGCTGAACCGAGACCACGCGGCCCTGGCCGCCGCAGTCCGGGCAGGTGACCTCGCGCCCGTCGGGTCCGAGGCCCGTGCCGTCGCAGTCGGGGCACGGCGCCAGGCGGTCGTAGACGATCTCCTTCTTGGCGCCTGCGGCCACCTCCTCCAGCGTGACGCGCAGGCCCACGCCCATGTCGCGGCCCTCGCGTCGCTGCTGCTGGCGCCCGCCCGCGGCCCCGCCGAAGAACGAGCTGAAGATGTCGCCCATGCCGAAGCCGCCGCCGAACAGGTCCTCGAAGTCCACGTAGCCGCCGCCCCCGTAGGGGCTGCCGCCGCCGGCCGCGCCCGGTATGGTGCCGAAGCGGTCGTATTGGGCGCGCTTGCCGGGGTCGCTCAGCACGTCGTACGCCTCGTTCAGCTCCTTGAACTGGTCCTCGGCGTCGGGCGCCTTGTTCACGTCGGGGTGAAGCTCGCGCGCGCGGCGTCGGAACGCCTTCTTGATCTCGTTCTCCGTGGCGTTCTTGGAAACGCCCAGAACCTCGTACAGATCCTTGGCCATTGCTCTTGCAGTACCTTCCTCGTTTGACGGCGCCCCCTCGTGCGGGCGCCGTGCAAGCCCTATACGTCCTGAAGCGCCGCGCTCGCGATGCGCACCGCCCGCAATACCTTGGAATAGTCCATGCGCGTGGGCCCGATGACGGCCACGACGCCGGCCGACTCCCCGCGCCCGTAGCGGCTGGCCACCACGGACACGCCCGCCAGCTCCGCCGCGTCGTTCTCGCGCCCGATGCGCACGCTGGGCGTGCCGTCGCCCTGCCGCACGGCGTCGTCCAGGATATGCAGCATGACCGTGTCGTCCTCGAGCACCTGCATGACGGGCAGCAGCGCCTGCGACTGGCTGAACTCGGGCTTCGTCAGAAGCGAGCTCACGCCCAGCCGGTGCGCGCGCGACAGCTCGCTCTCCTGCAGGCACGACAGCACCTCGTCGAGCGCCATGCGCACGAGCGGGTCGCGGAACGCCTCGGCCATGCCCTGGCCCAGGCCGTCCTCGATCTGCTGGAGCGACTTGCCCGTGAACACGTCGCCCAGAAACGCCTGCACGCGCGCCAGGTCGTCCGAGGACACCTCCTCGGCGAACTCCATCTGGCGGTTGAACACCTGGCCGTCCTCGGTGACGAGCACCACCAGCGCGCGGTACGCGTTGAGCGAGATGAGCGAGAGCTGCTTGATGTGCAGGTTCAGCACCGACGGCGCCAGCACGATGGAGAGGCAGTCGGTGAGGCGCGTGAGGGCCGACGACGTCTGCTCCAAGAGCGCGTCGAGCTCGCTCGCGCTGCGGCGCAGCTCGTCCACGACGGGGCGGTAGCGCTCGTCCTCGCCCGTGAAGTCGGCGGCCAGCAGGTTGTCCACGAACGCGCGGTAGCCGTGGTCGGTGGGGATGCGTCCGGCCGAGGTGTGGGGCTGCGTGATGTAGCCGCCGTCCTCGAGCACCGAAAGCTCGTTGCGCACGGTAGCCGGGCTCACGCCCAGCTGGTAGCGCTCCGTGAGCGTGCGCGAGCCCACCGGCAGGGCGCGCGCGACGTATTCCTCGATGAGCGCGGCCAGCACCCGCTGCCTGCGATCGGATAGCACGCCTTCCACCTTCCTCTCTCTCGCCCGTCGGCATTCCCCGAACCCGAACCATAGTAACGCATCATATTAGCAGCCGAAAGCCGAGAGTGCTAACAACAGCGAGAAATTATGGAGAAACTTGACGGTTACTGCATAGGAGAAGCGCGTGCGCCGGTTCCCTATGCCAAGTCGAACAGCCTCCCGTAGAGCTCGTTGCCGCAGAGCCAGCCGCGGTCGGTGGGGCGCCAGCGCCCGCCCGCATGCTCCACGAGGCCCTCCCCTTCCAGTTCCGCGAGCGCGGCGGGGGCGTCGGGCAGCAGGACGGCGGCGGCCTCCACCTGCTCGTCGGACACGCCGCAGGTCATGCGCATGCCCAGCATGAGGTCCTCGGCGGCCATGCCGCGCGCGTCCAGGTCGTCGGTCACCTGCCCGTCCTGCACGCGCATGCGGCGCTCCGCGTTCTGGGTCATCGTGGCCGCCGAGCGGCCGAGCCCCAGGTACGGCACGCCCGTCCAGTACGCGATGTTGTGGCGGCACGCGAAGCCGGGGCGGGCGTAGCTCGCCACCTCGTAGCGCTCGTAGCCGGCCTCGGCCAGCACGCGCGCGGCGATCTCCATGTGCGCGGCCTCCACGTCGTCGTCGGGCTCTTCCAGCTCGCCGGCAAGGACGGCGGCATCGAAGGGCGTGTGCGCCTCGATGGCCAGCGGGTACACGCTCACGTGCGCCGCGCCGAGCGCCGCCGCCTCGTGCACGCTCGCCTCGAAGCTCCCGGCGCTCTGGCCGGGAATGCCGCACATGAGGTCCACGCTCACGTTCTCGAAGCGCGTATGCGCCGCCTCGATGGCGCGGCGCGCGTCGTCGGCCGAATGGGCGCGCCCGAGCACGGCCAGCACCTCGTCGTCGAAGCTCTGCACGCCTATGGACAGGCGGTTCACCCCGAGCGCCCACACGTCGCGCACCATGCGCTCCGTCAGGCTCTCGGGGTTCGCCTCCATCGTGCACTCCACCTCGGGCGTGAGGTGCATCGACAGCGACAGCGTGTACAGCAGCATGGACAGCCGCGCCAGGCCGATGTGGCTCGGCGTCCCGCCGCCCACGTACACCGTCTCGAGCGCGCCGAGCTCGCCCTCCTTCGCCTTGCGGCGTAGCTGCAGGCAGAGGTCCTCCACGTACGCGTCGATCTCCGGCGCGTCGCCCGGCACCGCAGACGTGGCGAAGTCGCAGTACCCGCACCGCCTCACGCAGAACGGCAGGTGGAGGTACAGGGCGCGATAAGGGTCGTGCGGCATGGTCTAGCCCTCCTGTTCATGCTCGCCCAGCAAGGCGAGCAGCTCGTCGAACACGCGGTCGAAGTCCTCCACGGACACGCAGGCGTTGATCTTCGCGCGCGCCGCGGCAGCGCCCGGCAGGCCGGCCAGGTACCACATGGCGTGCTTGCGCATGCGCACGATGTTCTTCCCCTCGCGCCGCGAGAGCAGCCGCGCGTGGCGGCGGGCCATGGCGATGCGCTCGCGGGCGCCGGGGGCCGGCGGCTCGGGCACGCCCTCAAGCGCGGCCTTGGCCTGGGCGAACACCCAGGGGTTGCCCTCGGCGCCGCGGGCGATCATCACCGCGTCGCAGCCGGTGCGCACCGTGAGCGCCACGGCGTCGGCGCCCGTGCGCACGTCGCCGTTGCCGATGACGGGCACGTCCACGGCCTCCTTCACGCGCGCGACGACGCCCCAGTCGGCGCTGCCGCGGTAGAGCTGCTCGGCGAAGCGGCCGTGCACCGCGACGGCGCACGCGCCCGCATCCTCCATGCGGCGCGCGAAGTCCGGCGCCGTCTCCTCGCCCTGGGCCCAGCCGCGGCGGAACTTCACGGTCACGGGATGCGCGACCGCCGCGCGGATCGCCCGCACGATGGAGGCCGCGAGCCCCGGCTCCCTCATGAGCGCCGAGCCGTCGCCCTTCGACACGATCTTGCGCGCGGGGCATCCCATGTTGACGTCCAGGTACGCCAGCGACTCACCCATCTCCTGCTCGATCCAGGCGGCTTGCGCGGCCATGGTGTCGGGCTCGTGGCCGAACAGCTGGACGGCCACCTGGTCCTCGCCGGGCGCGAGGGCAAGCAGATGGCGCGTCTTCTCGTTGGCGTAGGAGAGCCCCTTCGCCGAGACCATCTCGGTGAAGGCGAGGTCGGCCCCCTGCTCGCGGCAGAGCGCCCGGAACGCCTCGTCGCTCACGCCCGCCATGGGCGCGAGGAGGAGGCGGTGGTTTTGGAAGAACTCGTGCATATCCTGCTTCCTTTGCACGCGTTTTCGTCACGACAGGTCAAAAAACGCGCGGTTTGGCAATTACGGTCGAGCGGTGAAAAACGCCGACCTGGGATTATAGCGGCAACCCGTGGCGAGCACGCTCCGAAACGCGCTTTCCGATTGCCAAACCGCGCGTTTTTTGGCAGGAAGGGCGTTCGGGCGCGGCATGCTCCCGGCTTCGTCGCCGCGGCCCGAGCGCCCACGTTGGACGCGCGCAGGCGTCGCGAGAAAGCGCTGCGTGCAGCCTTCCGGCTTCGCCGTCGCGCCCGCCCCGGGCCGGGATGGCAGCCGGCGCGCTACGCCCACACCACGCGGCTCTTGCGGTCGTGCGCCGTTCCCTCGGCGGCGGCGTGGCCGAGGGCGCACACGCCGTGCACCTCGGCCGTAGCCGGCACGCCGAGCGCGTCGAGCTCCGCGCGCACGGCGGGCTCGTCGCAGATGCCCTGCAGCTGGTTGATCCACACGCTGCCCAGGCCCAGGCTGTGGGCGGCCAGCATCATGCCCTGCATCGCGCAGCCGTCATCCTCGCGGCCGAACGGGGCGCCCTTCTCGTGCGCCACGATCACGATGGCCGCGGGGCCGTACATGTCGTAGGCGTCGCGAGCGAGCGCGACGCGGATTACCTCGGCCAGGCGCGCGACGCGTTCGCGGTCGTCAACCACCACGAACGTCCACTCCTGGCGGTTCATCGCCGAGGGCGCCCACTGCCCGCACGCGACGATGGCCTCCAGGTCCTCGCGCGCGACGGGCTCGTCCCGAAACGCGCGCACGGAACGGCGGGACAGGATGTTCTCTATAACCGGGTTCGTTCTCACCGGGTTCCTCCTTCTCATGTCGGTTCGAGGACGGCCGGGCGCATGCACGTCCCGGCGCTAGGCAGCCAGCAGGTCGATCATGCTGACGCCTGCGAATACCAGCAGCACCACGACGCCCGCCACGGCCAGCAGGCAGCCGCAGCCGAGCGCCATTTTCGTGCCGCCCGACGTGGAGGCCCGCACCTGCTCGCGCGCGGCCTTCTTCTCGTCGAACGGATCGTCCAACCAGTCGAACTCTTCGTTCTTGCCCATGTTCTCGCACCTATCAGTCGCAAAGCGGGGACGCCGCCCCGAACCACCAATGCCGTTGCTCAGAGAACCCTTGCCAACACGAAGCCTACCAGCACAGCAACGGCCGCCAAAGCCACCGAGCCGACTACACGGCGCTTCAGCAAGCCCCAGCCCTCATCGTCCAAACTGCCCAGGTCGTTGGGGAGCGCCTTGCCCCGCTGCCTGTAAAACAGATGCACCGCAAGCGCAGAAAGGACTGCGATGGCGATAATGCAGATTGCGAGAACAGCTCGGTCCATAGGCTAATCGTCCACCTTCAAAATGGCCATGAACGCCTCCTGCGGCACTTCCACGTTGCCGATGTTCTTCATGCGCTTCTTGCCGGCCTTCTGCTTCTCCAGCAGCTTGCGCTTGCGGCTGATGTCGCCGCCGTAGCACTTCGCCAGCACGTCCTTGCGCTTCGCCTTCACCGTCTCGCGGGCCAGCACGCGCCCGCCGATGGCGGCCTGGATGGGCACCTCGAACATCTGGCGCGGGATGATGCCGCGCAGCTTCTCCGTGAGCACGCGCCCGCGGTCGTAGGCCTTGTCCTTGTGGATGATGAACGACAGCGCGTCCACCGGCTTGCCCGACAGCAGGATGTCCAGCTTCACCAGCTTGGAGGGCTTGTAGCCGTCGAAGTCGTAGTCGAGGCTCGCGTAGCCCTTCGTGTTGGACTTCAGCTTGTCGAAGTAGTCCATGATGAGCTCCGACAGCGGGATCTCCCAGATCATCTCCACCGTGGTGGGCGACAGGTAGTTCATGGTGACGAACGTGCCGCGCCGCGCCGTGGTGAGCTCCATGACCGCGCCCACGTAGTCGGGCGGGATGAGGATCTTCGCCTTGAGGTAGGGCTCCTCGATGCGCTCGATCTCGCCGGGGTCGGGCATCTCCTGCGGCGAGTGCAGGCTGATCATCTCGCCGCCGGCGCGGTACACGTGATACTCCACGGAGGGCGCGGTGGCCAGCAGGTCCAGGCCGAACTCGCGCTCGAGGCGCTCCTTGATGACCTCCATGTGGAGCAGCCCCAGAAAGCCCACGCGGAAGCCGAAGCCGAGCGCATGGGACTTCTCCGGCTCCCAGGCGAGCGCCGGGTCGTTGAGCGAGAGCTTCTCCAGCGCCTCCTTGAGCGGCTCGTACTGGTCGCCGTCGATGGGGAACAGGCCGGTGAACACCATGGGCTTGGCGTCGCGGTAGCCGGGCAGAGGCTCCTCCACGCCGCCGCGCACGGCCGTGATCGTGTCGCCCACCTTCACCTGGCGCACGTCCTTGAGGCCCGTGACCAGGTAGCCCACCTCGCCCACCGAGAGCTCGGGCATGGCCGTCTCCGCCGGGCGGCGCGCGCCCACCTCCTCCACGAGCACCTCGGTGCCGGTGGCCATCATAAGCACCTTATCGCCCTTCTTGAGCGAGCCGTCCACCACGCGGATGAGCGCCACCACGCCGCGGTAGGGGTCGAAGTACGAGTCGAAGATGAGCGCGCGCAGGGGGCCGTCCGCGTCGCCCTCGGGCGCGGGGATGTTGTACACCACGGCCTCGAGCAGATCGTGCACGCCCGCGCCGGTCTTGCCGGAGGCGAGCACCGCGTCGTCGGCGGGGATGGCGAGGCCCTCCTCTATCTCCTCGCGCACGCGGTCGGGCTCGGCGGCCGGCAGGTCGATCTTGTTGATGAGCGGGATGATCTCCAGGTTCGCATTCATGGCCATCATGGCGTTGGCCACCGTCTGCGCCTCGACGCCCTGCGTGGCGTCCACCACGAGCACGGCGCCCTCGCATGCGGCCAGGCTGCGGCTCACCTCGTAGGTGAAGTCCACGTGGCCCGGCGTGTCGATGAGGTTGAACTGGTAGGTCTGGCCGTCGTCGGCCGTGTAGTCCACGCGCACGGCCTGGCTCTTGATGGTGATGCCGCGCTCGCGCTCGATGTCCATGGTGTCGAGCAGCTGCTCCTGCATGTCGCGCTGCGCCACGGTGCCCGTGAGCTCCAGGATGCGGTCCGAGAGCGTGGACTTGCCGTGGTCGATGTGCGCGATGATGGAGAAGTTGCGGATGAGGTTCGGATCGGTGGTCATAGTAGCTTTCTTCTTCGGGCGGTGCACGGGCGAAAAACGTGTTTTCGGGAATTTCCCCATGAAAACAGGGTCAACGTTTGGTATTCTATCGCATTGTGTATCCAGCGATACGTGCGTGCGATGATCTTATCGCCAAATCTGCAGACGTGGCTGCATTACGGATTCGTCCTCGCTGGTGACCGATTGGTCTGCGAAACAGAGAAATCCCGCCTGTTTCCATCGCATCGCCAACGCCCGCGCCTGGCGCGGGAGGCTCCTCCGGGGCCTTGTTGCGAGGCAATCGGCCACCTTGCGGCCACGCGGAGGGCATCGCCCGCCCGTATCGCTGGAGGCGCAGCGCGATTCGTATCGCAAGACAAGGCAAACGATTTTTTGGAGGAACGAACCACATGGCGAACATCAAAAGCCAGAAGAAGCGCATCATCACCAACGAGAAGTCCCGCATGCGCAACCGCGCGGTGAAGAGCGAGCTCAAGACCGCGACCCGCCGCGTGAAGGACGCCGTGGCCGCCGGCAACGGCGCCGAGGCCTACGCCGCCGCGCTCGCTGCCTGCCGTCTCATGGACCGTGCCGCCTCGAAGGGCGTCATCCACAAGAACCAGGCCGCGAACCGCAAGAGCGGCATCATGCTGCTCATCAAGGATGTCGTGACCGACGCCGACCGCGCCGCCTACGTGAAGCCGGCCAAGAAGGAGCAGCAGAAGACCGGCTCCAAGAAGGCCGCAGCGAAGGCCGAGCGCCTGGCAGCCATGAAGGCCGCCTCCGACGAGAAGGCGAAGCGCCGCGAGAAGACGCTGAAGGAAGAGGCCGCCGCCCAGAAGCGCAAGGCCAAGGAAGCCGAGGAGGCCGCCAAGGCCGAGGCCGAGGCCGCCGCTGCCGAAGAGGCCGCCGAATAGGCTCGATGCACCAGGATCGCCCGCGATCCGTCCGCATATCAAGGAAGAGGAAGCTCCCGGTGAAACGGGGGCTTCCTCGGTATTTGGGGATCGAAATCCCCGGTGCGTTCGCGGATGCGGGGCGGAACGGACGGCGGCCTTTTCCATGGCGCGGCGAAGCAGAGGGCTGGACGTCGGATGGCGCGATTCGCGCGCCGCATGCGTCGCGAACCGGCACGGGCGCGCATCGCGAGTCACGCACGCCTTCCGCGCTCTTGAGGGATGCCGCGCGCCTTCCCTACCTCCCCGCCGTTACCTCCAGCACCCAGTCGAGGAAGGCGGCCTGCGCATCCGCGCCGCTCTTCATGGCGCGCTCGGTGTCGCGGGCCGAGACGATGGCATGGCGCAGCTCGGCGGCGGTGAAGCCGCGGGCCCAGGCGGCGTGGCTCTTGCAGCGCCAGTCGGGCATCTTGAGGGCGGCGGCCACGCCGCGCGGGTTGCCGCGGTCGGCCAGGGCGCGGGCGCACACCAGCTCGCGCAGGCGCGTCGTGCACATGGCCAGCAGGGCGTGGGGCGACACGGACTCCATGCGACCCAGCAAAAGCAGGCACTTGCGGGCGTCGCGGGCGGCGAGGGCGTCCACGAACTCCCAGGGCTTCACCTCGGCCGTACGCGCCACCAGCCCCATGATCTCGTGCTCGTTCACGGCATCGGTGCCGCGGTGCGCCAGCGCGATCTTCTTGAGCTCGCTGTCCAGGTGGACGGTGTTCTCGCCCACCAGGTCCACCAGTGCGCGCGCTGCCCCCTCCGTGAGCGTGACGCCGTGGCCCGCGGCCATGGCCCGCACCGTCTTCGGCAGCTCGTTGCGCTTGAGCGGGGCGCAGTCGATGACGGCCGTCTTGCCATGGGCGGCCACGGCCTTGTACAGGCGCGTGTTCTTCGCCAGCTTCTCGGCCACCAGCGCGAGCACGGTGGACCCGCTCGGCGAGGACAGGTACGACACGAGTGCCTCGGCATCGGCCTTCTTGAGCTTGTCGGCTGCGCGCACCTCCACGAGGCGCACGGGGCTGGCGAACGGCACGGTGTTGCAGGCCGCCACGACGTCGCCGCCGAGGGCGGTCTCGCCGTTGAACTCGTCGGCGTTGAACGACAGGTCGCCCAGCGCGGAAAGGCGGGCGCGCAGGCGCTTCATCACGGCGTCGCGCTTGAGCGCGTCCTCCCCCACGATGAGGTAGACGGGGAGGAGCGGTGCTTCTTGTTTCTTGTTAGTCGGCATGCCCCGCATTCTACCGCAGCGACGCGACCGCGATGCCCTGCGCGGTGGATTTGCACGAAACATCCCCCGCCTCGTCGGTACGCCATATCTGCGCCCCCGCGTCGGCCAGCTCCCGCAGCGTCTTGTCGGCCGGGTGCCCGTAGCGGTTGCCCGCGCCCGCGCTCACGAGCGCGATGCGCGGGGAGAGCGCGGCCGCGAGCTCCGGCGTGAGCGCGTTCTTCGAGCCGTGATGGCCCACCTTGAGCACGTCAACGCGGCCCACGAGGCCCTGCTCCTCCATGGCGGCCAGCTGCTCGTGCTCCGCGTCGCCGGCGAGGAGCGCCGTCCAGTCGGCCGCCCCGTCGCCGTCGGCGTCGGCGCGCGCCAGCAGACACAGGCTGTCGGCGTTGCCGCCCCCGTCGGCGAAGCGGGCGGGCCACACCGCTTCCAGGTCGAAGGCGCCCACGTGCAGCCGGTCGCCCTGCGCGAGCCCCTGGACGGCCCCCTCCCCCACGAGCGCCGCCGCGTCGCCGCGCAGGCGCGCGCAGGCCTCGCAGGGGCAGGCGAGCGCATCGGCCGCCACGAGCACGCGGTCGACCTGCACCACGCCCTTGAGCGAGGCGAGCGCGCCCATGTGGTCGTCGTCGCCGTGGGTCACCACCACGGCGTCCAGGCGGAGCACGGCGTGGCGCGCGAGGCCCTCGCGCAGGAGGCGCTCCTGATTGCCGGTGTCCACGAGCACGGCCGCCCCCTCGCTGCGGACGACGAACGCGTCGCCCTGGCCCACGTCGAGCATGACGATCTCGTCGCCCGCGAGCCGCGGGGCGACGAGCACGACCGCGAGGGCGGCCGCCGCCGAGGCCCCTGCGACCAGCGCGGCCGTGCGCGGGCTCGGCGGGGGCCAGAGCGCCCAGAGCGCAGCGGCCAGGACGGCCGCGCCGGCAAGCGCGGGCACGACGGGCAGGTCGACGGGCACGCCCGCGCAGGGCAGCGACGCGCAGGCGCGGGCGGCGGCGCAAAGCGCCTCGGACGCGAGCGCGGCGCCTGCCAGCAGGGGCGATCCGGCGGCCGGCACGGCCAGGGCCGCGACAGCGCCGACGAGCCCTCCGGCGCAGGCGAGCGGGAAGAGGGGCGCCGCCAGCACGTTCGCCAACGGGGAGACGAGCGGCACCTGCGAGAACAGGGCGGCCGACAGCGGCTGGGCGAGCACGCTCGAGGCGGCCGTGAGCGCAAGCGCCTCGGCGGCGAAGCGCGGCAGGCGCGGCGCCAGGCGGCCGATCCAGGCCGCGGCGAGGCCCGCGAACAGCACGATGCCCAGCGTGGAGAGCACCGAGAGCGCGAACGACGCCGAGAGCGCCGCCGCGGGAGAGGCGGCAACGACGCCGGCGATGCACAGGCCCACGGCGTTCAGGCTGGACGGGCGCCGCCGCGCGAGGAACGACGTCGTGCCCGCGAGCGTCATGAGCGCCGCGCGAACGGCCGATATCGGCATGGCCGACAGCACGAGGTAGCACGCGAGCAGCGCCGCCTGCACGCCCACGGCCACGGCGCGCGGCGCTCGCAGCGCCCTGAGCGCGGCACCGGCGAACGCGCACACCATGACGAGGTGGGCGCCCGACACCGCCACAAGGTGCGCGAGCCCGGAGGCTTTGAAGGCGGCGTAGACGTCCCCTTCGTCCAGCGCGCCGCGCGCACCGCAGACGAGCGCCTGCAGCACGGCGCCGCCGTCGCCGTCCAGGCGGCCGAGAACCTCCAGGGCGCGTGCGCGCACGCCCAGCAGCACCCCGAGCGCATCGTGGCGCGCGACCGGCGCCGCCTGCCGGACGGTTGCGACGGCCGCGACGCCCCGCTGCCAGCACCAGGCCGCCGAGCGCTCGGCGGGGGCGGCCAGCGACGCCTCCGCCTCGAACACGTCGCCGTAGCGCGGCACGTCTGCACCGTCGGCGAAGCGCAGCCGCACGTCCACCGCGCGCCCCGATGCCAGGCGCGTGCGCGCGACGCACTGGGCGCCGTAGAGGCCCGCATCCGCATCCTCCACCGCCTCGAAGCGCAGCCGCCCCGGCGCCTCGCCGGCAGCCTCCTGCCAGGCGACATGCAGGGACGCCCCGGCACCGCAGCCGCACGCGGCGCCGACGAGGATGCCCAGCAGGGCGCATCGTGCGAGCGTGCCGCGCCCGCAGCGCAGCAGCGCGACGGCGGCAAGCACCGCAGCCGCGAGCGCCGCTGCGCCCACGGCGACGCACGCCCCCGCCTCCCAGAACTGCGCGGCGGCGCACACGGCGGCGCAGGACGCCCAAAGGCCCAGGCCGCACGCAAGCACCGGCGGCAGGGCCGGGCGCGGGGGCAGCGGGGGCGCGGGGCGCGGCGACACGGGTCAGCCGACGCAGATCGCGTCCGCGAGCGCCGCGAACTTCTTGTCGCCTATGCCGGAGACGCGTTTCAGGTCCTCGACCGTCTTGAAGGGACCGTTGGCCTCGCGGTCGGCGACGATCTTCTCGGCCGTGGAGGCGCCCACGCCGGGGAGCGTGTCCAGCTGCGCGGCCGAGGCCGTGTTGATGTTGACCTTCCCGCCCGCCCCGCCCGCAGCAGCGGAGGCGCCTGCGCCCGCTGCAGCACCGCCTGCGCCCGCCGACACCGCCTCCTGCGCGGCGATGTCCGCCTCGCTCGGCACGACCACCTGCTCGCCGTCGGACACGGCCCGCGCCAGGTTGAGCGCGTCGCGCGCGGCCCCCTCGGCGAAGCCGCCCGCCGCCTCCACGGCATCGAGCACCCGCGCGCCCTCGGCCAGGTCGTACACGCCGGGTGCGGCCACCGCGCCTCCCACGTGCACGCGCAGCGGCGCGGGGGCGGCCTGCGAAGCGCCCGCATCGGCCGCAGCATCGGCATCCCCGTCGCCGGCCGCCTGCTCCGCATCGCCCGGCTGCACGACCGCGAAGCCCTCCGACGACGCGGCGTCGAGCAGCAACCTGCCCGCGCAAACCATGACGACGATGGCCACGGCCGTCACGCCCACAAGCACGGGCAGGCGCGCGCCTGACAGGTGCAGCCGCGCCCGCCACGACTGCGCGCTCCGCTGGAACGACATGGCCCCTCCCTTCCTCGACCGGATGCGAGCAGGAAGGGGCCGCCCGAGTTAGACGGCGGCGCCCTTCGCCCGCCTTTCGATCATAGCGCCGCGACCTTGCACGGGAACCGTCGGAAGCACCATGCGGAGTTGACGCGGATCTTATGCCGATCCAGCACGGCAACCGGCAGAAGCTTGCACGTTTCCAACGCAGATGCAGCAAAAAGGAGGGATAAATTCGGAAGGGGTGAAATCGATCGCCTTAGGGCGTCGTCCGGACATGGCAAAGCGGGGCGCCCGGCGCCCGACCGTTCAGAATGCGCGGAAAGGGGATTCCGGAAGGAACCGACGGAAAGCCGTCACCGAAAAGCCACAGCCTCCTCCTCGATACCCGCCCTCTGCGTCAGGCGCGCGCAGAATCCCCGGTGCCCCCTTGCCTCGCGCCGGCCGCGTCTCGACGGGCCCTCGGCTTGTAGGCGGGACAGGCGTAGTCGCGCACCTCGGCGGCTTCCACCAGCTCGGCCACCCAGCGCTCCACGGGCAGCGCGGCCTCGGCCTCGCGCACAACCGGGAGCTTCGCATGGGTCTCGGGGCTGCGGGGCATGAACAGCGTGCAGCAGTCGGGCGCGTCCTGCGACGATATCTCGTAGGAGCCCAGGCGCTCGGCCTCGCGGATGATCTCCAGCTTGTCCGTGCCGATGAGCGGCCGAAACACGGGCAGGTCCACCGCGTCGTCCGTGGCGCGGATGTTGTCGAGCGTCTGCGAGGCCACCTGCCCCAGGCTCTCCCCCGTCACGAGCGCCCCGGCGCGCTCGCGCGCAGCCAGCGCCTCGGCCACCTTGAACATGAGGCGGCGGTACATGATGACGCGCAGCTCGGGCGGCACCGTGAGCGCGATCTCGCGCTGGTAGTCGCCGAACGGCACCGTGTACACGCGCGCGATGCAGCCCGTGCGCTCCAGCACGCGCGCGATGTCGTCCACCAGGTACTCGCTCGCGTCCGAGGTCTGCGGGCGACCGGAGAAGTGCACGCCGATGCACACCGCGCCGCGGCGCGCCAGCTTCCACGTGGCCACCGGCGAGTCGATGCCGCTCGACAGCAGGCACACCACCTTGCCCGAGCTGCCCACCGGCAAGCCCCCGACGCCCGGCACGGAGCGCGCGTAGACGTACGACGCGTTCTGCACGACCTCGACCCCCACCGTGACGTCGGGGTTCTTCATGCGCACGCCCTTGTCGGGGCATGCCTCGCAGAGCGCGCCGCCGATGATCTGGTTCATCTCCATCGACCCGGTGGCGAAGTCGGTGTGGTTGCGCCGCGCCGCCACCTTGAACGTGGAGAACTCGCCCGCCTCCGAGAGCGCGAGCACGGCCGCGCGGGCCATCTCGTCCAGGTCGCGCTCGCACTTGAAGCCGCTCGACACGCGCGCCACGCCCGGCACGCGCCCTGCGACCTCGGACGCCTCGACGGCCGTGTCCCAATCCGTGCCCTCGCGCAAAAACACGCACAGCCTCCCCGAGATGCGATGGATCGTGACCACGGGGAACGGCGCGAGCAGCGCCTCGAGGTTCTTCAGAAGCCGTGTCTCGAACGAGGCGCGGTTGTGGCCCTTGAGGCCGATCTCATGGTAATGGACGAGGATGATGCGTTGGAAGTCAGTCATGGGAGTCCCCCGGGTTCGCAGGTTCGAACGGTCCGCGCGGGCGCGGTCGCCAACCTAGCAGGTCGCGCAATTCGCGCAAAGCGCGAAAACAAGCGTGCCGGTTGGCGTAGTAAGTCAGCGAGAAGCCCCGAAGCGCTCAAGATTGCCGCGAAAGCATTCCAAAGCGTACTTCGCGGTACGCGAGGAATGCTTGGAGCGGCAAGATCGGGCGCTTCGGGGCTTCGCAGCGTCGACAGGTTCCGCCGTTCGGAGAACGGCGGAACCTTAATGGTTCTTGATGTCGATGGAGTTCGGGTCGTACGACACTTCGCCGCGGGCGATCTCGTTGAAGGCGAGCGACAGCGGCTTCTTGTCGGCCGCGCGGGCGATCTCGACCGCCGTCTGCAGCTGAATGGCGCGGTCGCGCTGGCCGCGCATCATGTCGTTGATGTCGTGCGCGCGCTTCGAAGCGAGGGCGCACAGCAGGAAGCGGTCGTTGTCGGTCCTGTCCAGCAGTACGTCGATCTTGGGTTCGATGATACTCATAGAGCGTTTAACCTCGTGCTTTCTCGGCTTGCTCGTTGACGTAGCGCACCAGGGCATCGGTCGCCTCGTCAAGGTTGTCGTTTACCAGCCGCATATCATACTCCATTTTGCGCGAAAGCTCCACCTCGGCCGCTTTCATGCGCGCCTCGATCACCTCGTCGCCCTCGGTGCCGCGTCCGCGCAGGCGCTCCTCGAGCACCTGGAGCGACGGCGGCTCGATGAACACGAGGCGGGCGGCGGGCATCTTGTCGCGCACCTGGAAGGCGCCTTGGACGTCGATCTCGAGGATGACCTGCTCGCCGCAGGCCATGTGGTCCTCGACGGTCGCGCGGGGCGTGCCGTAGCGGTTGCCCGCATAGGTCGCCCACTCCAAGAGCCCGTCGGTGTCCACGAGGTCTTGGAACTCCTCGGCCGACGCGAACTGGTAATGGACGCCGTCCACCTCGCCCTCGCGCGGGGCGCGCGTCGTGACGGAGCGCGACACCCAGGCGTCGGGCACCTCGCGCAACAGACGGGCCACCAGCGTGCCCTTGCCGGCACCTGATGGCCCAGAGATAACGAACAGATTACCGTGTCGCATGCAGCGTTTAGCCCAAACGCTCCAGCAAGGCGGTCTGCTGGCGCTCGCCCAAACCGCGCAGGCGGCGGCTCTCGGCGATCTGCAGCTCCTTCATGATCTTCTCGGCTTTGGCCTTGCCGTAGCCCGGCATGGTCTCGATGAGCGTGGAAACCTTCATGCGGCCGACCACGGGATCGTTCTTCATCTCGAGAACCTTCGCCAAGGTGAGCTTGCCGCTTTTCAGCTCGTCACGAACCTCGGCGCGCTTGATGCGGGCCGCCTTCGCCTTCTCCAGAGCCGCCTGACGTTCTTCCGGGCTGAGTTGAGGAATAGCCATCGTGTATCTCTCCTTCTTGTTCAAAAGCGATTCCGTGATACTATCACGCCTTCGTCCGTCTTGCCTTGTCAATCGCCGTAATTCCAAAAAATTCCCGCGCGATGCCACACATTGTAGGAGCAGGCCCGCGCGCCGGACCCGTTTCGTCGCACAACCGTTACGAACGGTCGCTCGCCGAGGTCGAACGGGGGAAACGCTCCCCCGCCACCGTGCGCGAACGGTTCTACAGCTCCGCCGCGATGGCCTCGAACGCGGCGGCAGGGTCGTCGGCCTGCGTGATGGGACGGCCCACCACGATGTGCGAGGCGCCGTTGGCGAACGCCTCGGCAGGCGTTGCCACGCGGCTCTGGTCGCCCTTGGCGGCACCGGCGGGGCGCACGCCCGGCGTGACGATGTATGCGTCCGGCCCCAGGATCTCGCGCAGGCGCGCAGCCTCCTGCGGCGAGGCCACCACGCCGGAGATGCCGGCGCGCTTGGCCTGCTCGGCCAGCACCACCACCTGGTCGGCCATGGCGCGGCTCACGCCCGTCTCGGCGAGCGCCGCGTCGTTCATGCTGGTGAGCACCGTGATGCCGAGCGTTGCCGGAACCTCGTGGCCGTACTCGGCGGCCGCGCGCTCGGCGCCCTTCTGGGCGGCCGCCATCATGTCGACGCCGCCCACCGTGTGCATGGTGAGCATGTCGGCCCCGCTGCCGGCGGCAGCGTACGCGGCGCCCTCCACCTGGTGCGGGATGTCGTGGAACTTGAGGTCGAGGAACACTTTGAAGCCGCGCTCCTTGAGGGCATAGACGATGGCCGGGCCGTTCGCGTAGAACAGCGTCATGCCCACCTTCATCCACGTAGCCTTGCCCTGCAGCTGGTCGGCGAGGTCGAAGGCCTCCTCGATGCCGCAGTCGAGCGCCACGATCACGCGGTCGCGCGCGGGGATATCCTCGAACGAATTCACCATTCCAACGCTCCTATCAGCTCCTGCACGTCTTCCACTCCGTGCCT
Source organism: Gordonibacter sp. RACS_AR49 (assembly GCF_030418435.1). Lineage (NCBI taxonomy): Bacteria > Bacillati > Actinomycetota > Coriobacteriia > Eggerthellales > Eggerthellaceae > Gordonibacter > Gordonibacter sp. RACS_AR49. The sequence goes on from NZ_JAIUDM010000013.1 coordinate 60,845, forward strand.
CTCGCAATACTGCGCCATTCCGTCGATGATTTCAACCGTGGCGTGCGGATTCACGAAATTCGCGGTGCCGACGGCCACCGCCGTGGCCCCGGCCAGCATGAACTCCACGGCGTCGGTCGCGCACGAGATGCCGCCCATGCCGAGCAGCGGCACGTCCACGGCCTTGTGCACCTCCCACACCATGCGCAGCGCCACGGGCTTGACAGCCGGGCCGGAGAGCCCGCCCACGCCGCGCGCGAGCACCGGGCGGCGGCGCTCCGCGTCGACGGCCATGCCGAGCAGCGTGTTGATGAGCGAGAGCGCGTCGGCCCCGGCGGACACGGCCGCGCGGGCGATCTCGGTCACGTCGGTGACGTTGGGCGTGAGCTTCACGATGAGAGGCCGCTTCGTGGCGGCGCGGCAGCGGGACACGACGGCCTCGACGCTGCCCGTCTGGCAGCCGATGGTCATGCCGCCCGCGTCCACGTTCGGGCACGAGATGTTCACCTCGTAGGCGTCCACCGGCACGTCCTCGAGCGCCTCTATCACCTGCACGTACTCGTCGAAGCTGTGGCCCGACACGTTCACGATCGTCGTCGCGCCGCGCTCGGCGAGCCACGGCAGGTCGTGCGCTTTCAGGTGCGCGACGCCGGGGTTCTGCAGGCCGATGGAGTTGAGCATGCCCGAGGGCGTCTCGGCGATGCGCGGCGTCGCGTTGCCCTCCCAGCCGTTCAGGGACACGCCCTTCGTGGTGACCGCGCCCAGGCTGGCCACGTCCACGAAGTCGCCGTACTCGCGCCCGGCGGCGAACGTGCCCGACGCCACCGTGACCGGGTTCTTCATCTCTAGGCCGCCCAGGTTCACGGCCATGCGCACGCTTGTGGGGGCCGTCGTGCGCGGACCCGCGCCCATCGTCGCCATCTACCACACCACCTTCCGCGCATCGAACACCGGGCCGTCGACGCAGGCCCGCTTCTTGCCGTCCACCGTGTCCACCACGCACGACAGGCAGGCTCCGACGCCGCACGCCATGCGCTTCTCCATCGACGCCTCGCAGGGCACGCCGGCCTCCGCGGCCATGCCGGCCACGATCTTCATGAGGGGCTCGGGGCCGCACACGGCCAGGTAGCCGTAGGGCTCCCCTGCGGCCGCGGCTTCCACCAGCGCCTCCTCCACGAGCGAGGTGCAGAAGCCCTCCCGGCCGAAGCTGCCATCGTCGGTGGCGCAGCGCGGGGGCGCGTCGAGCAGCGCCTCGTAGCGCGCGCGGCAGGTGAGCGCGGCCTCGGTCTGCGCGCCCAGCACGACGTCGGTGCGAACGCCCGCGCCGACCAGCTGCTCGCACAGCATGAAGAGCGGGGCCGCACCCACGCCTCCGCCCACGAGGAGCGCCCGGCGCGCGCCAGCGGGCGGCTCCCAGGCGCGCCCGACCGGGCCGATAAGCTCCGCGCCCGAGAGGTGCTCGGCGCGCTCAGGCTCGATGCGGGTCATGTGGTCGGTGCCGAAGCCCACGGCCTGGTAGAGGATCTCGAGCGTTCCCGCGGCCGCGTCGCGCGCGTACACCGAGAACGGGCGGCGCAGGATATGCGCCTCCATGTTCGGCACCTTCATGTGCACGAACTGCCCCGGCTCGATGCTGGCCGCGATGTGCGGGGAGGCGAGCTCCATGAGGTAGAGGTTGGGGCCGACTTCCCCGTTGGCGAGGATGCGCGCCCGCTCGTTGACGAGTGCCACGTTCGTCCTTTCGGTTGTGCGCCGCCGCGGTTGTGCCCGACGGCGCGTTCTTCGTCTCCCGATGGCCGATTGTAGCATCTGCGCGGCCGGGCACGCATCTGACAGGCCGAAATGCCAAGGAAAAGACCACGGGAGCCCAGCCCGTTTCGCAGCCTCAGTTCGAAGTCGGCGATGCGGCGAGGCGGCAGAAAAGCTGTTCCACCTCGTCGCGGCTCCTCACGACGACCGCTTTTTCCGCATAATCGCGGCAGATCTCCTCTAAACGCTTTCGACGCGATCGCGTGCGACCTTTCCAAACCAGCCAAAGAACGAACTCCGCGTCGAGCCGCTCAATGCAGCCGTCAGCCATATCGGGGCGAACGCGATGCGCATAGCGGCGGGAGCGGCGCCACGCTTGAACCAAGCAGGTGCGACGCGGGAAAGCGAAGATCACGATGACGTCCGCCGCCTCCAGCCGGCGCGCGAGGGCGAGCCTATGGTAAGTCCCGTCGACAACCCAAGCATCGTTGACGTCGAGGAACGCCTCCGCAAGGTCCCGCGCCTCTCCCTTATCACGCTCCTGCCAATTCGAGGTGTAGAACACCTGGTCGAGATGCTGCACCGGAATGCAGAGCGCATCGCCCAGCCTGCGCGCGAAGGTTGATTTCCCCGAACTGGCGTATCCGATGACGGCAACCTTCACGTGCTCGGCCTCCTTCCCGCTTCCCCCTGCCGCACCCTGCGAACCAAGCGCATTATACTGCAATAAGCAGAATTGTGAGCGAAACCCTTCGGCAGAGAAACGACCTTTCGTGGACGATGCGAGCGTCGAGCAGGTGCGTGGTTTCCGGCTACGCGCACCATCCAGATCGTGCACAACCTGCAGAGGGCGCGTCCGCGCTCGTCGGGACATGCCACGATGCCAGGCGCGCGACGATCAGGCCTTCGCGTTCGATGCGGAACGACGTGCCCGTGCGTCGAACGCCGAGAAGGCGCGCGTGACGACGATCTGGGCGACGAGGGCGGCGAGCGCTCCCACGACGAGCGCAGCCAGCACGTCGGAGGGATAGTGCGCCACGAGATAGCAGCGCGCGGCTCCCATGAGCAGCATGACGAGCGAGCCTGCGAGCGCCGTCTTCCAGCTCGGACGCGCCAACATGAGAGCGAACATGGCCGCCGCAGCCGCCGTCATGTGGCCCGATGGGAACGAAAAGCCGTCTTCGGGCGCGGCGCCGGCGAATCGCCACCATTCGAGGTAGAGGCCGGACGACTCGAAAGGGCGCGGGCGGGCGATCAGATCCTTCAGCACGACGTTCGAGGCGATCGCGCCTAGGCAGATGGCGACGAGCATGACCGTGCCGACGCGCCGCGTGCGCCTGAACGCCATGAGCGCGAGGGCCAGCGCGAAGAAGCATGCGCCCTTCTCGCCGAGAAGGCTCACGAGCCCGAACAGCGGCGTGAGCGCGAAGCCCGCCGCCTCCGCGAGCGCGTGGAGCGCGCCGAGGACGGTCGCGTCGAACAGGGCGAACGCGGCGTTCAGCCACATCACCAAAGCGGTTGGTTCCATAGGGGTCCTTTCGTCTCAAGAGTACGCGAAACCTGTTTCAGGCCTCGCTGGTGCCCATGAAACGACTGCTGGTGCCCGCCAGCAAGCCACGATGCGTTGCAAAGGCGACGCGGTGCGTGTCACAACCGCCCGACCAGGCGCTACGTGCGTAAGATCCGGTAGCCGAGGATGACTTTCGCCAAGAAGAGCACGAACATGAGCGTGACGGCGTAGGGCTGCATGGCGGCCGTGAAGCCAAGGATGGCCACCGCCTGCACCGCAAACCCGGTGAGGGCGACAGCGCGCGAGACCCTACACGCGGCCACGAGAGCCAGCGCGATCTCTGCCGCCCCCACGAGCGCGAGTGCGATGATTCCCGCCGCCATGATGGCGAACGAGATGCCGAAACCCACGGGCGCGCCGTACTCGGCCAAACTTGCCATACGCACGAACGAGCCATCGTCAACGCCATACAGAGGCAGGAATGCGAACGCAACGATCAGTACATCGAGCAGGCCGAACGACAGCATGCCGTTACTGCGCGCCGAAGAGCGGCGCTCGTCGCGCGCGAGCACAATGAGATCATCAGTGGACAGGAGGTCATCCACCGACACATCGAACAGGCGCGCTATCGCCTGCAGCGAGTCGAGGTTGGGCGAGCCGCCGCCCGTCTCCCACTTCGACACTGCCGTGCGCGATACGTAGAGCTTGGCCGCCAGCTGCTCCTGAGTCAGGCCGCGCTCGGCGCGCAGCGTCTTGAGCTTCTCCCCAAGTTCCATGAGGGTGCGCCTCCTTTCATGCCCAGCTTGGACGACACGGCGCGCAACAACAAGACACGATCCGTGTCATCGAGCATCTTCGCAGGTCGAAGAGCCTGCGCGTCACAACATCCATCAGGAATCCGTATCATCAAAGGGCGCTCTCGTCACATCGACGAGGAGCCCCTCCTACTGGATAGCCTGCCGCTTCCAGCTTCGATGCGACTCCCACCGCCGCGAAGAGCGCGTACAGTACTATAAGGGTCACACGAGCATCGTAAAGGGATATGAGGCCCTTTACGCTCGACCGCCCGCGGTTCGGTTCGCCATTCTACCATGAGCGCGGTCAGGCGGCTTCGCATTCGAGCTTCTCAACCTAGGCGGAACTGTAAAGCATAGAGTCGAAGGATGCTGTAGAGCGCCCGTCGAAGAACGACGAGCCTTGCTTCCCACCCCTCCCCGACTCCGCTCGGAATGGCAGACGCGAATTCTTGCCCAGATGTCAGGAAACGCGCGGTTTGGCAAATTCGGCATGGTTCGAATCCTGTTTCACAGCCCAAGCTCCAGCAAAACCCCTGGTGATCTTCTTTTCCTTCGAAGTTATCCAAAGTTAACCATTGCCAAACCAACCCGTTTTCGACATGCCGACCCTGTTTCGGCGTTATACCTCGGGAGCCGGGGTATACTGCCTCGGCAGGATACGTCGAGCAGGAGCGAGGAAAGGAGCGATGATGGAGAAGCTGCCGCCTTTGGCGAAGGTGTTCGAGGCGTGGAGCGCGCTGGCGGACGGACGTGTGGCGCTCGACGCCGAGGAGCGGCGCGCGTCGGTGGCCTCGTCGAACGGTGCGAAGGCGTACACGGTTGCGTGGAGCGAGGACGGCACCGTGTACTCGTCGAACGACAGCGCCACGTACTGGCAGGGCTACGCGGGCTACCCCGTGATCACCGTGCTCATGGCGCAGGGGCGGCTGCCCTTCGACCGTGCGATGGCCGACGAATTCGCGCACGTGAACTGGACCGAACTGAACGAGCGGCACAGGCGCGACTATGCGGCGGCCGTGCGCGAGGTCGTCGACGAACGGGGCCTCGACGCTGCGCAGGCGGACGCCGCCGCCCATGAGGCGCTGGACGCGCTGGCCGCGCTCGACATCGGGATCAAGCGCGGGTCCGTCCGCCCGCCGAGAGCGAAGAAGGATTGATCGCCGAAGCCCCCCCCCAAGCACGCCGAAGACACGGCGAGCGCGGCCCCTGCTACATGGGCTTGAGGTTGCGGTCGAGGCGATCGAGCATCCAGGCGAGGCGCTTCTCGCGGCCGGCGTCGGTCTTGGCGTCGAAGTACGCGCGCGTGTAGGTGCGCCGCACCGAGGGCGACATGGCCTGGAAGTTCGAGGCCGCCGGCTCGTGGCCGGCGATGAGCGCTTCGAGGGCGGCGGTGTCGTCCTCGGTGACGTCCGGGGCCTTCTTGGCATCCCAGCAGCCGTTTCGCTTGGCGGCCTCCATGGCGCGCCGGCCCGCATCGGTCATGAGGCCCCGCTCCTCGAGCTCGACCGCAAGCGCCTTGTTCTTGTCGGACCAGACGCTCTTCGCGCGGCGCGGCGCGAAGTACTTGCGGTAGGACGCATCGTCGATGCGTTGCATGCGCCCGTCGATCCACCCGAAGCAGAGCGCCTCCTCCAGCGCCTCGGACGCCTTGAGCGTCTTCGGGCCGCCGGGCTTGCCGAACACGAGCCACACGCCGCCGCCCGCCTCGCCGTTGTCGCACAGCCATGCCCTGAACTCGTCGCGGGTTGAAAACGCCAGCTCGTTTTCCATAAGGCAAACCTCCTCGGCTCGTCGTGGCGCGGCGCGCCCTGCGACCTCAGTATAAAGGAGGATGCGCTCGCGAGGATGGGAATGCGAGGGATCGCCCGACGTCACCCCGCGTCGTGGACGAGCTTCAAGCCGACGATGCACGCGATGAGACCTGCGACGAGCAGAACCTTCGCCACCGAGACGGGCTCGGTTCCCGAGAGCATGCCGTAGATGACCGTAAGCGAGGCGCCGATGCCCACCCAGACGGCGTACGCCGTGCCCGTCGGCAGCGACTTGACCGCGTACGACAGCCCCGCCATGCTCATGACGAGCGCGACGAGGAACACGAGGGACGGGACGAGCTTGGTGAACCCCTCCGCCCGTCCGAGCGCGGTGGCCCACACCGCCTCCAAGACGCCCGAAGTCACCAGAACGATCCATGCCATGAGAAGACTCCCTTCCGTGAAGCAACGCGCCGTCTTTGCGATCCTGGTACGGCTGCCCTCGTCAGGGAATCATGCGAAACGATGAGACTGGTTCAGTGTAGCAAACCTCATCGCGCACTAGGCATTTCAGCATCCGAGTTCATAGGTTTTACTAACAGGTGTTCCCTTTGAGTGGGAGCAATGGCTCAGCCGAGCGACTTCGCATAGCAGGCCTCGCGCAACAGCTCGCCCGCGATCTCGTCGACGTTCTCGCGCTCGAGCAGCTGGAGCCCCCGCCGCTCGTAGAAGGCAGGAGCCGGCACGTTATCGGCGAGCACCCAGAGGTAGGCGCGCTCGAAGCCCTCGGCTGCGAGCGCGTCGAGGGCCACATCGAGCAGTTTCGAGCCGATGCCGCGCCCAGCACGCTCCGGCAGGACGTAAAGCGACACGATCTCGCCCCATCCGGCGAACGCCCCGACACGGGCGGGGCGACGCCATCCATCCCCGCTCCTCCTGCCTACCACACACATGGCCTGAAATCGGCGTTTCCAAGCTATGGTAGCATGCAGGAGGGAGAAAACGAGCGAAAGGAGCGGGCCATGCGCGACGACGTCTTCGTCACCTCGCTCGCCATCGACTGGGCAGGCGTTCCCCGCCGGGACGTGTACCCGTTCGACGTGCCGGCCATCGCGGGCCTGCATGATCTCGACCTGTGCCAACGCATCACATTCTTCTGCGGCGAGAACGGCACGGGCAAGTCGACGCTGCTCGAGGCGATGGGCATCGCCTACGGCCTCAACCCCGAGGGCGGCTCACGCAACTACACGTTCTCCGTGTACGACGGCCATTCGGAGCTCTGCGACCACGTGCGCCTGCTCAAGGGCATCTGCCGGCCGCGCGACAGCTTCCTCGTGCGCTCCGACACGCTGTTCAACCTCATATCGGAGATGGACGCGCTCGAGGACGACCAACGCTACTTCGGCGGACGGTCGCTGCACGCCCGCTCGCACGGCGAGGGCATCCTCGCGCTCGTGTCGCGCCGCTTCGGCGGCGAGGGATTCTACATGCTCGATGAGCCCGAGACGGGGCTCTCGCAACTGGGGCAGGTGGCGCTTTTGGCCGAGATCGTGCGGCTGGCCAACGCGGGGTCGCAGCTGGTCGTGGCCACGCACTCCCCCATCCTGCTCTCGGCGCCGGGAGCGGTCATCTACCAGTTCGAGGACGAGGTGCGCCGCGTAAGCCTCGAGCAGACCATGGAATGGGACGCCCTCCACCGCTTCCTGGAAGACCCCGACCGCCTGCTCGCGGAGTTCCTGGAGGGCTAAGGATCAACGCAGCTCCAGCATTCCCCGAATGGAAGCGAGGATAGTGCGCACGGTTTCATCGTCCGCACATCCGAGGTACTCGTACCCACGTCGCCCCACGTCTATGGTCCGCAACAACTCCACGCAAGCGAAGCCTATTGAGCGCCCTGAGCACTTCACAGGCAAATGAAGCGGGTACCCGTTGTCCTTGGTGGTTGTCGGCACGACGGCAACCAGGTTCGCACGCGAATTGAAACCGTAACCGCTCACCACAACAGCTGGACGGATCTTTGCCGGCTCATGGCCGATCGACGGGTTGAAATCGACCATGATGACATCGCCTTGCTCGAGGATCACGGAATCACCTCGGCGCCCACGTCCTTGCCCCAATCGCATTCCCCTGGTTGGTAGTCCCCCGTGTATCCCGCAAAAAGCTCGTCCATGGAAACATAGGGGATATCTCGATAGGCGCGATGCTCGGCTTCCTCGGGACGAACGAGCATGAACGAGCCGCGCTCGTCATGCCCGAGGCTCATCGTCAAGCGCGCGCCCACATCGATCCCCATGCGCTCGCACATGTCCTTGGGAATGCGGACGGCACGCGACGTGCCCCAGGCGCAAAGCTGCGTTACCTTGTCGGCGATCCTTGACATCCACGCACCTCCCTAAAGATATCTTTATAGATATCTTGCCACCGATCGTGCCGTATGGCAAGCTCCATGCGTGGTGCCGGCAGCTGCTGACGAGCGAAGCTGCCGGCAATAGGTCATCCGCGTCTCCCTACCCCCACTGGGGCAGGTCTTGCAGGGCCACGACGGACAGGCCGTTCGCGCGGGCCATCTCCATGCCGGCAACCATGGCCTGGGCGCCGGCCAGGTTCGTGACGTGGGTCACGCCGTGCTTCACGGCCTCGAGGCGCAGCTCGTAGCCGTCGGCGCGCGTGGCATGGCCGAACGGCGTGTTGATCATGAGCGCTATCTCGCCGGCGGCGATGCGGTCGAGCACGTTGGGGGCGCCCTCGTGCACCTTCTTCACTTCCTCGCAGTCCACGCCCGCCGCGCGCAGGGCGCGGGCCGTGCCTCCCGTGGCCACCACCTTGAAGCCCAGGCGCACGATGTCGCGCGCGATGGACACGATGGCGCGCTTGTCGCGGTCGCACACGCTGATGAACACGGTGCCGCCTTCGGGCAGCGCGTAGCTGATGGCCAGCTGCGTCTTCGCGAACGCGGCCGGGAAGTTGCCGGCGATGCCCATGACCTCGCCGGTGGACTTCATCTCGGGGCCGAGCACCGTGTCCGCGCCGGGGAAGCGGCCGAAGGGCATGACGGCTTCCTTCACGCTGTAGTGCTCGAGGCGCCGGTCGTCGGGAGGCAGGCCCAGGTCGGCGATCCTCTCGCCCGCCATGATGCGCGCGGCCATCTTCGCCAGCGGCACGCCGGTGGCCTTGGACACGAACGGCACGGTGCGGCTGGCGCGCGGGTTGGCCTCGATGATGTAGATGACCTGGTCCTTGATGGCGAACTGGATGTTGATGAGGCCCACCACGCCCAGGCGCAGCGCCAGGTCGCGCGCGACGCTTCGCAGCTGCGACACCAGCGCCTCGGACAGCGCGAACGGCGGCGTGCAGCAGGCCGAGTCGCCCGAGTGGATGCCGGCCATCTCGATGTGCTCGAGCACGCCGCCCACGTACACCGCCTCGCCGTCGCAGAGCGCGTCGAGGTCCACCTCCACCGCCCCCTCGAGGAAGCGGTCGAGGTACACCGGATGGTCGGGCGATATCTTCGCGGCCTCGGCCATGTACTTCTCCAGCTGCGCGCCGTCGTAAACGATGCCCATGCCGCGCCCGCCCAGCACGTAGCTGGGGCGCACGAGCAGGGGGAACCCTATCTGGTCGGCCACGACGCAGGCCTCCTGGTAGGTGGAGGCCATGCCGGCGGCCGGGTAGGTGATGGCCATCTCGTCGAGGATGGCGCTGAAGCGGTCACGGTCCTCGGCAAGGTCGATCGCCTCCGGCGAGGTCCCCATGATGGGCACCCCCGCCTCCGCGAGCGCGTTCGCCAGCTTGAGCGGCGTCTGGCCGCCGAGCGTGACCACCACGCCGTCCGGGCGCTCGACGTCCACGATGTCCATGACGTCCTCGAACGTGAGCGGCTCGAAGTAGAGCTTGTCGGACGTGTCGTAGTCGGTGGACACGGTCTCGGGGTTGCAGTTCACCATGATGGTCTCGAAGCCGGCCTCGGCAAGCGCGTAGCTCGCATGCACGCAGCAGTAGTCGAACTCGATGCCCTGGCCGATGCGGTTCGGGCCGGCTCCCAGGATCATCGCGCGCTTGCGCGTCTTCGGCGCAACCTCGGTCTCGTCGGCGTCGTAGGTCTTGTAGTGGTAGGCCGTGGAGCTGGGGAACTCGGCCGCGCAGGTGTCGACGGTCTTGAACGCCGGCCTCACGCCCAGAAGCTTCCGGCACGTGCGCACGGTGAGCTCGTCGGAGCCCGTGAGGTGCGCGATCTGCGCGTCAGAGAGGCCCATGCGCTTGAGCAGGCGGAACGCGTCGGCATCCAGCTCGTCGAGGTGCATGCCGCGCAGGTTCTCCTGCACGCGCACGATGTCGGCCATGCGCGCGATGAAGAAGGGGTCGATGCCGGTGGCCGCGCACACGCGCTCCACCGTCCAGCCGCGGCGCAGCGCCTCGGCCAGGTAGAACACGCGGTCGGCCGTGGGGCGCGCCACGAGGTCGTCGAACGCCTCGCCGTCCGGCAGGCCGGCGTCCTTCCCGTCCGCGCCCAGGCCCGCACGGCCGTTCTCGAGCGAGCGCATGGCCTTGCCGAGCGCCTCCTCGAACGTGCGGCCGATGGCCATGACCTCGCCCACGGCCTTCATGCGCGTGGACAGCGTGTCATCGGTGCCCTGGAACTTCTCGAACGCGAAGCGCGGAACCTTCACCACGCAGTAGTCGATTGACGGCTCGAAGCACGCCGGGGTGGCCTTCGTGATGTCGTTCACGATCTCGTCGAGCGTGTAGCCCACGGCCAGCTTCGCCGCCGCCTTCGCGATGGGGAACCCGGTGGCCTTCGACGCGAGCGCCGAGGAGCGCGACACGCGGGGATTCATCTCGATCACGATCATGCGCCCGTTGTCGGGGTTGACGGCGAACTGCACGTTGGAGCCGCCGGTCTCCACGCCGATCTTCTCCAGGATGGCGAGCGACGCGGCGCGCATGCGCTGGTACTCCACGTCGGAGAGCGTCTGCGCGGGGGCCACCGTGATGGAGTCGCCCGTGTGCACGCCCATGGCGTCGAAGTTCTCGATGGAGCACACGATGATGCCGTTGCCGGCATGGTCGCGCATGACCTCCATCTCGTATTCCTTCCAGCCCTCGATGCTCTCCTCCACGAGCACCTCGCCGGCCGGCGACAGCTCCAGGCCCTGGCCCACGATCTCGTGCAGCTCGGCCGGGTCGTGCGCGATGCCGCCGCCCGCGCCGCCGAGCGTGAACGAGGGGCGCAGCACCACGGGATAGCCGAGCTCGGCCACGATGGCCTCGGCGTCGGCCAGGGAGTAGGCGTAGCCGCTTCGCGACGTCTCGATGCCGAGCTCCGCCATGCACTCGTTGAAGAGCTTGCGGTCCTCGCCGCGCTCGATGGCGGCCAGGTCGCAGCCGATCATCTCCACGCCGTACTTGTCGAGGACGCCGGCGCGCGCGAGGTCGACGGCCGTGTTGAGGCCGGTCTGGCCGCCGAGCGTGGGCAAAAGCGCGTCGGGCCGCTCCTTGGCGATGACCTGCTCCACGAACTCGGGCGTGATGGGCTCCACGTAGGTGCGGTCGGCCAGGCCCGGGTCGGTCATGATGGTGGCGGGGTTGCTGTTCACGAGCACCACGCGGTAGCCGTCGGCCTTCAGCACCTTGCAGGCCTGCGCGCCCGAGTAGTCGAACTCGCACGCCTGCCCGATGACGATGGGGCCGCTGCCGATAACGAGGATAGTGTCGATGTCGGTGCGCTTAGGCATTAGTCCTCCCCTCCTGCCTGACGGCTTCCTGTGGCGGGCATCTTGTCTTTCAGAACCTGCGGCTGCTCGCACGCGGCGCGAAGGCCGCTTAGCTCGTCAGCCGCAGAACCTTCAAGGCAATCTGCTCCACCACAGAAACCCTGCTCCTTTGTTGAGGCCCCCGCCACGGTGGCAGCCTGCTCGCCGAACGTCCAGCCGGCCAGGCGGTCGGCGGCGATATCGATGTCCAGGTAGTCCTCGCGGCCGTCCATCAGGCGGCCGAAGGCGGTGAACAGGTAGTGTGCGTCGGTGGGCCCGGGCGAGGCCTCGGGATGGTACTGCACGCTGAACGCGGGGATGTCGAGGAAGGCGATGCCCTCGGCCGTGCCGTCGTTGAGGTTCACGTGCGTGAGGCGGATACGGCCGAAGCGCTCGTTGTCCACGACCGGCGCGATGCCGGAGCGCGCCCAGAAGCGCAGGTCGTCCTCGTGGCCCTTGAAGCCGCCCGAGAGCTCCGGCACGAGCGCGCCCAGGCTGGGGAACAGAAGGCCGAAGCCGTGGTTCTGCGCCGTGATCTCCACGCGGCCCGTGAGCAGGTTCATCACGGGATGGTTGCCGCCGCGGTGGCCGAACTTGAGCTTCTCGATCCCGGCGCCGGCGGCCTTCGCGATCATCTGGTGCCCAAGGCAGATGCCGAACACGGGCACCTGTCCCAGCAACTTCTCCACCTGGGAGTACGTGCCCTCCACGGCCTCGGGGTCGCCGGGGCCGTTCGACAGGAACACGCCGTCGGGTTCCATGGCCAGCACCTCTTCCGCCGGCGTGTCCCACGGCACGACCGCGAGCTCGCAGCCCGAGCGCACGAGGTTCTGGAGGATGGAGCGCTTCGCGCCGCAGTCGTAGGCGACCACGCGGTGGCGCACGGACGCGGCCGGCGCGACGGCGAATGCATGGCTCGCAGGCAGGTCGCCTGCGCCCACGGCGTACGGCTTCTCGCACGACACCGTGGCGGCGAGGTTCTGCCCCACGAGGGGCTCGCTCGCTCGCACCTTCGCCAAGAGGCTCGCCTCGTCCACGTCGACGGTGGAGAGCACCGCGCGCTGCGCGCCGCAGTCGCGCACGTGGCGTACGAGCGCGCGGGTGTCCACGCCCTCCACGGCCACGACGTCGTGCTCGCGCAGGTAGTCGGGCAGGCTCTGCGCGCTGCGCCAGTTCGACGGCGCCGCGCACATGTCGCGCACCACGAGGCCGCGCAGCGCGGGCTCTCCCGCCTGGGCGTCATCGGGGTTCACGCCGTAGTTGCCGATCTGCGGATACGTCATGGTGATTATCTGTCCGGCGTAGGACGGGTCTGTTATCACCTCGAGGTAGCCCTCGAGCGACGTGTTGAAGCAGATCTCGCCGTACACCTCTCCGGGCGCGCCGCACGCCGTGCCGCGGAACGCCGCGCCGTCCTCCAGCACGAGCGCCGCCGGCCGGGGCGCGGGCTTCGACGTTCCCTCCAAGAGCTTGTTCGCTATCTCGCTCAAAATCATCCTTCCGCTCGGGCAGCATATACGAAAAAACGCCTTCGTCGGGGACAAAGGCGCACGTTATCCTGGGAAAGCTATGCTGCGCACCTTGTCGGTCTCTCCGTACCGCCTTAAAGGTTAAAAGCTAGTATACGACTTTTTCGATGATTAGGAGTGCAGTTTGCAGTATTTTCGGTGTTTCGGCAAGAAATATGCAGTTATGCCAGCCTCCGAGCCCCCGAAGGAGCAATCGACCGGAACGCCCCAATGCCGTTCGCGACACACCGAAAAGGGGCGAAGCGGGCCCTCGACCTTTCGACCCGCTTCGCCCCACGAACTCTATTGTTCCTTACGGCCCCAACGGCGAACCGCCAAACCGCCAAGCACCACCGCGGCGGCAAGCGCGGCAAGGGCGAGCGGAGCCGTCTCGAGCTGATCGCCCGTTCGCACAAGCTGCTCGGGCTTGGCGCCGTGCGAAGCATCGCCGGGAACGTCAGGTACAGGAATCGGATCAGGGGTCGGCGTTGGATCCGGACCAGGTTTCGGAGGAACCGCCGCATCGCCCGGCTGGGAAACCGTCTTCATGGCCGTTGCGCAGAACACGCGATACGGATTGTCCTGCGATCCCGCCAGCACATAGAAACGGTCACGATATGCCGTGGCTGCCGGAGCGAGCAACGCCTGTTGGGAAGCCTTCTTTTCGTACGCCGTCACCGAAGGCGCCTCGCCTTCGGAAAGCAGATACGTGTCGGCCTTGCCGTCTTTGCTTACCGGGCCAGCAAGTGCGAACCCGTCCTCGACAGCCCCTGACGCATAGGCCAATTGACCCGTCTCGGTTACCAGCGAGGAAAAATCAACCGGCGTCCCCACGAGCCACCCTGCAGCAGCGCCCTTCTCTGCCGAGGAGTCAAGATCGGCCTGCTGCGGCTTCAACAGCTCCGCGCCAGGCAAGCCGCCCATCTGAATTCTTGCAGAAATGCCGCCCGACACCATGAACGAACCGTTGCCGTACGTCACTTGGGGGCGAATACGTCCCATAGAAAGCTTTCCCGCTTCTTCAAAGATACGCGACGCGGGGTCGGCGCGGAACACCTTTGCACTGTCGTCGCCGCCATGCATACCGCCGAACACATACAGATGCTCGCCGTCGCTTCCCAAAGTGGGGGCGAGTGGAGCAGCATCCAAGCTTTCGAATTTGAAGCCAAGGGACTCCCATGCTCCATCGGCGGTGTAGCGAACAAACGCCGCGCTTTGCTCGTTGGACAACTGCAGCACAAGCGCACCGTCAAGCGTTGCCCCCGACATGTCAACAACGTCACTCGGTACGGCAACGCCGTCAGCCGTGGAGGCTGGAAGCGAAATCCTCTCCCACGTCTTCGCATCAGGATCGTAGCGCAACAGATGGTCGTGGGTCTGATCAAAGTCAAACAAGGACGTGCGCGGCAGACAGTACACGTCCCCGTTGAAGCCTACCAGCTGCCAGGAGCCCCACGTGCTCAACTCGTCGGGAACAGGCAGGCTCGTCTGGTCGTAATACGCCGTATCGGCACGTTTTCCCAGATCTGCCCGTTGATTGGCTTGCTTGCCGTTCGCTTTCACCTGCACGACCGTCTGACCGCCCGCAAACCCCTCGGGCTTTTGCACGGTCAGCTCGGCTTTACCGTCGCCCAAGTCGATGCGCCCAGACACCGATGCTGCCGCATCGCCCAGCCAGACCTCGGTACCTCCTTGCGGCATGAAGTACCCGCGCACAACCACCGAGCTTCCGTTGTCCACGACTTCGGTGATGGCCGGACCGGGGTTCGCCGCGCCGTCAACCGTCGCATACCCGCCCGTCGAGCACATGCCATCGTAGCGCTCATCGGGTTCGGCGGCGCCTTTCACCAACGCTGCCAGCTTCTCGGCAGATTTTGCCATATCGGCTGAGCCTACGCCGTCCAAGCCCTGTCCGGCAATCACTGCCGCAGCGCCCGCTACCGCCGGGCAAGCCATGGAAGTACCCTGCATATACGTATAGGGAACCAGGTCGCTGCCTAGGCCTATGCTGTCAACGAGAACAGTGCCCGGTACATACGATCCCAGGCTCGTCACGCCGCCGACCATAGAGAACTCGACTATGGCGAAGCCTATCTTTATTTGAAAATGCTCCCAATCGACATCTTCCGGAAGCTGTCCCGATAAGCCTGCCCACGCATCGCCTCCCATACCGAAGGCATCTCCCGTTACGGGTAATTCCGCCCACCCGTCATCACCGTCACCGTCAACGACCGTTTTCACGCCAACCACAAGCCGCGTCGCAACCGAATCGACTTCAGCGGTGCCCGCATAGCGAATGCTTAAATGCGTAGGCTTTTCGGCAAGTCCTGAAAGATCGACCGCACCGCTTTCGGCAACGGCGAGATTGCCCGCTTCCGCAGACTCGGGACTGTAGGAGAGAGCTAGGGCCCTTGCACCATCGAAGCGATAGCTGTCGCCGACAATTTCGCACGTGCCGACCGCAGCAGAACCAGTGGCGAACGAAGAAAAACCGCTCATATCAACCCCACTGGAACAATGGCTTTCTTCATCGAAGCTTTCATATAGAGCCGCTTCGTTATCCTCTTCGCCCAGATATTGCGGACTCGCCGTAGCATCCGGACCGCCGGTTGCATAGGTGGACAGAATGGTTCCACCAGGCGCCATCACATCGGTCGTCGTCTCGCCGAACTGGGTGAATTGAGTTGGCTTTCCCGTCGCCTCGATGGCATCGACGACCACCGCATACGGATTATCAGCCAAAACCCCCGCCGTACTAGCCGCTGCGTCATTATCGAACGCCGAGTTACCCGACGCGAATATGCTCACCACGCCCTGCTGCCCGATTTCCGTCACAGCAAGATTGATCGAGCGCAGTTGAGCCTGGCCGAATCCCCATGAATTGTTCGCCACCCGTACCTCGACACCGGCATCGCAAGCACGGCTTACATAATCGAAACACTCCAACATTCCCGAAAGAGTATCGTTATGGCGGACTGCCATAAGCTTCACGTTCCCTGCAAGACCCGAGATGCCTGCGCCATCCCATGCAGCTCCTATAGTGCCCGCCACATGCGTGCCATGATAGCCATCAAGGCCTTTTGTCGAGGAGGTGCTCGCATCAGCGACGACGGCAAAGCCGTGCTCGTCTTCTTTGCCTGTTTGCACAATCCCAGAAGTTAGCCCTTCGTCCCACATGACCGGCCCTAAATCAGGGTTCGTCGCATCCACGCCCCCGTCAATAACAGCCACGACGACTTCTCTTAACTGCTCGGCCGCCTTTCGGTTATTCCAATTGCCGTAGGACATATCGACAGCCTTGTCCTGCGATATGCCGCCCATACGGCCATCGTTATCGAAACCCCAAACGAAGCTGTTGATATCGGTGGCGGGATCGCTTTTGTCCTGACCAAGAACGATCCCGGAAGGAGCTGCGCTTTGCTTATCGCTTTCGCCGCCTTCGGCTGCAAGCGCGTCGCTTCCATCGATTGCATTTCCCTCTTCGCCGTCCGCAGCCTCTACCGTGGGCTCGGCAATAGTATTGGGTGTAGTTTGTTGCGCGCTATACTCGACCTCTTCTGCCGACTCGACGGCGGTGCCGCTTGCGGCTGCCTTAGTATCGACGTCGCCGGATTCCACGATTGCGTTTGGCTCTGCAAACACCACGCGCTCATCGGCTTCCAACTCGGCGATGAGCTGCTCGGCGGTCTTGCTCTCGTCTCTAACCAGCACCAACCGTCCTGCGGCGGTTTGCCGTGCATTGTCTGCCGAGCGCGATCTAGCCGCGCGAGCGCCGTCTCCGCCTAGGTCGTCCCCCAGCGCCTCGGTGGCCGTATCCGCATCGATGTCCATGAGGCCTTCAGCGTTATCGATCAGATCGTTGCCGAGAGAAAACATCCGCACCCCATTGTCGATCACATAGGCAATAGCCTCGTGCTCGACATACGTTCCCGGCGCGAAAGACGCATTCGGGGAATCAGCAGCCTCGTCAGCCACTGCTGCACCAGCCGATATCGGCACAAGCGAACATGCCAGCAGCGCTCCCAGCGCAGCTCTTCCAAACCTCTTCATCTATACTCCTTCGCCCATATGCATACCATGCAGTTATTCTAAGAAATCATATGCAACAAAAGAGCAACAGGGATGTGCGCGAATGGGGGATGACGGCAACAATACGGCAGAGCGCCTGGAAACCGCGTATCTGCACGCCCTTTTAACTGTCGGCGCTCGATGCCGATATCCGAGCACCCTCCCCAGCAGCAGCGACCGCCACGGCGGCCCCTTGGATAGTGCGCTTGCCGGCGCCCGCAGGGGCGCTCGCATTATCGAGCGAGTGCCCCTGTCGCATCCGCGGCCAAAGCGGCCGCGGATGCGTAGAGGTCGTCGTCGCCGGCAGCCAGCAGGCGGGCGGCCCTCGGAAGCCACGCGTTCGCATGCTCGCGGGCGAACTGGCGCAGCAGCCCCGCCGCGCGCTCGGACGCCGCCGGGTCCTCCCCGGCCGCTTCGGCGGCCGCGCGGGCGAGGGACGCCATGAACGCGAGCTCGGCGGCCAGCGAGTCGGGGCGCAGGCTGCCCACGGCAGGGCCGAAGCCCGCGAGCGCCCGGTAGTCGAAGCCGACGGCCCGGTAGCACCTCAGCACGTGGTCGGCCCGGGCGCCCGAGACGGGCGCGTACCGCACGCGGCCCTCCTCCTCGGCCGCGCCGCGCACGCTGCACTCGGAGAGCGGCACGTAGAGCGGGCCCGTCGGCACGAAGAAGCGCTCGCTGTAGCGCTGCCGCAGCGCCTCGTCGGCAACGACGCCGTCGAGGCGGCCGTCGCCGAGCGCCCGCGCCACGCGGGCCACGTCGTCCACGATCTGCGCGGAGGGCTCGTTCAGGAACGCCTCGGCGCAGGCCTCGGCGACGACGGCGAAGCCTCGCAGCTCTTCGGGCGAGCACGCCTTCAGCGCATCCTTCATGCTCGGCATCGGGTCAGCCATACTCCAGTCGCCTTAGGCGAACATCGGCACGGCGGCCATGATGACGGCGTAGCGGAACGCGAAGCCACCCACCAGGATGCACGCGGCCTCGGCGACGCCAAACCAGCTGGGAGCCGCCTCACCCTTGCGGGTGCGCACGAGGGCTAGGGCAAACGGCGCCACGAGGCCCACAGCCACAACCCCGCCCCAGAACACAACGGCGTTGCTGCCGGTGAGCAGGTTCGCTACCGACTGGGTTGCGAACGGAGCCGCGCTGCCCGTCGTAGCGGACACCACCACCAGAAGTGCCACGAGCGCCACTACCTCGAGCACGGGCAGCACGAGCGCCACCTTGCCCGTCCAAGCAGGCAGCGCCGTGCCGCTCGGCAGCGTAAAGCGAGCTGCCAGCGCGTAGGCGGCGTAGCCCGTGTAGGCTGCCGATACCACGAACGCCACCGGCAGCACAGCCAGATTCCACAGCGGGAACGCCGGCGCGGTGCTCAGGAGCACGCCCGTGTACAACGACACGCCCACGCCCAACACGGCCGTCACCACCTCCAACGCGCGCGGCACGTTGCGCTTCAGCACCAGCAACACGCCACAGACGAACGCACCCACCAAAAACAGGCTGATGAGCACCACACCCCAGGTCATGACCGATCCGAAGTTGCCCAGCAGGTTGAAGTAGCGCAGCGGGTTCAACAGACCCCCGCGCGCGTCGACCGCCAAGATGAGCGCGCCGAGCGCCACGGCGACGAACGCCACCGCCACGCCCGCTAGCTTTGCCTTCCTCGACGCGTCATCCCTGCCCGCAGCCAGCACCGCGAACACGAACGTCCACGCACCCATGCCAGCGAAGAACAAGTCGCAGGCGACTATGCCGTCCCAAACCATTTACTGCCTCCCCTCGTAGGGCGTCTTCACGTTGCCGCCCTTATGCACGGCGCTCACGCGCTCCATGCCCATCATCTTGTCCAAGCCCAGGTAGTGTACCGACGGGTTCATGCCCATATCGGCGAAGAGCACCTGGGCGTCGTCCGCCTCGGCAAGCCGTTTGGATACGTCGCTCTCCGGATCGTTCAAGTCGCCGAACAGGCGCGCGTGGGTGACGCACGTTCCTGCGCAAGCGGGCAGCAGGCCGTTTGCCGTGCGGTGGTGGCAGAACGTGCACTTGTGCACATCGCCCGTCTCGTCGTTGGTGTAGCGCACGCCGAAGGGACAGGCGGCCATGCAGTATTTGCAGCCGATGCACTTGCTCACGTCGATCTGCACCGTGCCGTCGTCGGCAACGTAGCTGGCGCCGGTCGGGCACACGCTCACGCACGCCGGGTTCTCGCAGTGGTTGCACAGCTTGGGCAAATTGGCGCGGCTGATGCGTCCGCCGTCGTCAACATCCCAGCTCTCCACCCACGTGTTGAATTTGGTGAGGGGTACGTCGTTCTCCTGCTTGCAGGCCACCGCGCACGCATTGCAGCCGATGCAGAGCGCGAGGTCAACGACCATGCCCAATCTCTGTTTGCTCATGGTAGGTCCTCCTTACGCTTTCTCGATCTTGAACATGCCGCCGGAGCGCCCGGGGCACGAGGCGTCGTTGTCGGCGATGATGCCCATCACGCCGTCCACCGTGACGGTGGGGTCAAGCATCGTGGTGACGAAGGTGCCGGTGGCGATGGCGGGATTGCCCTTCACCAGCGTGCCATCCACCTCGACATCCTGGGCGCCGTAGGCTCGGTGCCCGTAGCCAAACGACGAGCTGAACGCGCCCTTCACCTGACCAGCGCGCACCATGGCCTCGCCCGTGCTCACATCTCCCAAGGGGTTCGTGATCTTCACCGTGTCGCCGTCGGCAATGCCGAGGGCGGCGGCGTCCTCCTCGTTGATCTCAACGTAGTTGTGATCGCACAAATCGCGCATGATGGGACTGTTCGCCAGCATCGACACCGAGCGGAAGCGGGGCTTGTGCTCGGAGGCTGTGAAGGGGAATTCCTCGGTCGAGAACCGGTCGGTCATGCGCGACAGATCGCTGAACGTTTGGGGACGATAGTGCAGCGTGCCGGGCAGGCGCTCACCAGAATAGCAGTTCTTCGTTAGCGCGCGCTTCTCGCTGTACACGAAGGCACGGTAGTTGTCCTTGTACCACTTGCTGCGGCCGTCATCGCCGTAGATGTAGGACATAGGCCAGTAGCGCCCGCCGCGCGAGAGCACGCTCTGCACCTTCGGCCACTCCGCCTCCGACACCGCGGCTGCAAACGCCTCGGGCAGCTCATCGAGGCCCTGCAGGTGCGCTTCCTCGGCGGAGAGGTCCTCCACCGGCGTCTCGCCATAGGCAAGGTTCGCCACTGCTTTCAAGTAGTAGTCACACGCGTCGTTGAGCGGCCAGGCGTTGCCGTCGACATCCTTGATAGCGCCCTCTCCCCAACCGGGCAGCTCGCATGCCTTGGCCACATCTGTGAGGAATGCCTCCCAGCTGGCATGGCGTCCGTCGGCCAGCTCGATGCTCTCGGGCACCTTCACCTGCCAGCGCACCGTGGAGCCGTACCCGGTGAAGGCGGTGCCCACCTGAGGCACGCCGAAGCTCTCGTACTGGCTCACATCGGGCACGATGTAGTCGGCGTACTGAGTGCCCTCGCCCACCACCAGGTCGCATGCGATGTGCAGCGGCACGTACTCCGGGTCCTTGAAGCGCTCGATCACTTCGTCGCGCATGGCACCCGGCGTGGCCTGCAGCACGTTGTTCATCCACGTGGTGAGGATCTTCGCCTGATAGGGATAGCGGTTGACGATAGACATGAGCGTCTGTGCGTCGGAAAGCGGCGCGTTGGGATACCAAGGCAGCGCAGGGGTGGGATCCTTCTCGCCGGCCGCCACGCGATTCTTGTACTCGGCCGTGGTCTCCCACGCCTTACCGGTACGGGAGATGGCGGCGGCGTTCTTGGCCGACACGTCGGGCTTGCCCGCAATGTCGCCCAGCTTGTAGCGGGCGCCGTTGCCCATGGCCACGGGCGTCATGCTGTACGGCACGTTGCCGCCGGTCATCTGGTTCGATCCGATGAGGGCGCGCAGTGCCACCGTGCCCATGGAGGCGTCCAAACCGTTGACCGCGATGCAGGAGCCGCCGTTGGCCCAGATGCTCGTCTTCACGCCATGGTCGGTGTACTCGTACGCGATGCGCTCAAGCTCATCTACCGGGATGCCCGTGATCTCGGCGTACTCGTCCATGGTGTAGGCGCTCACCGTGTCTTTGAGCATGAGGAAGCCCGTGCGCACCTTCACGCCGTTGACCTCGCCCTCGTACTCGAGCACGCCCGCGGCGCTCTGCGAATGCGCGCTGGGCGCGTTCGTGGCTGCGTCGATGACCACGTACTGCTCGACAGGCTTGCCGGTCTTATCCTTGACGTCCGGCACCTCAATGCCGGCGTCCGCCGCGCGCATGAGCTTGCGGAAGTTCGGATGGGACTCGTCCACGATAACCAAGTAGCTGGCGTTCGTGTGCGACGCGTAGCCACCCGCCACCGCCGCCTCCTGGTTCGGGAACGCGAGGAACTGCGCGTTGTGGCGCTTGTTGTCGATAATGCTGCGCGTGAGGGCCGAGGCGAACGCGCCGTTCGTGGCCGGCTTGATGGGCACCCAGTTGATGCCGGGAATGGTGGGCGTGACCGCACCGTTTGCAAGCGTGGGATCGATAACGTCGATCTTGAGCTTGCCGGCAGCAAGGTTTTTCGTAGTGCGCTTGGCCGAGCTCTGGAAGTTGATGCCACTCGCACCAGGGAAGCCACCGAACCACAGCGCGTACTCGGCCTCTTCCGGGTCGGGCATCATAGTGTTCACGGCTTCTTGCAGAAGCGATCCGGCCCCGTTGGCGCCGGCGCAGCTCGACACGTGGCCGTACTGGTTGAGCGTGCCGAACGTCGCGGCGAAGCGGCTGCTGAACGCACCGCGGCCGTCGGCGCGACCGCCGAGCATGACAAGCTGGTTCGACACGGGGCCGAGGTCGGGCTGTTCGGGGTTCATGGGCGTCTTGGTATCGCAGAGCGCCTTGAAGCCCTCGATGTCGCGATCCTCGCCGATCTCGGCGAACAGCTTGCCGCCCTCCGTAACTTCCTTAATAAGCTGGTCCCAGCCGATGGCCTTCCATTTGCCCTCGCCGCGGGCACCGGCGCGCTTGAGCGGCACGGTGATGCGGTCGGGCTGGCTCACGGCGTCGAGCGTGCCGTTGCCGCGGCCGCACACGGTGCCATGGAGTTGATTGCCCTTGCCGTGTGCGTAGCTCATCGAGCGGTACGCTTCCTCGAGCGGCTCCTCGTGATTCAGGTACGGATACGCGCACGCAGGGTTGTACGGGTTGCCGCCCACGCCCAGCACGCGCCCGGTGGCACGGTCGAGCTTCACGCGGTTGCCGCACGAGCTGTAGCAGCCCACGCAACCCGAGTAGCGCACGATGACGTCCTCGTTGACGCTCACCTCGCCGGTCTTCGGATCCACCTTCGCCTCGATAGGCTTGCCGGTTGTCGGCTCCGGGAACGCCGTGTCTGCCGCAATTGCCACCCGAGGCTGCACTCCCAGGCCTGCGCCCGCGAGCGAGAGCGCGCCAAGCGCACCCATCGCTCCGACGAACGTGCGTCGATCAATGTTCGTTTCCCCCATTCTTCTTCCTCCTAAGACATTCGGGGTCTTCCGAACGCAGAGTCTAGGAGAGCAGGAAGACGGGCACATCACCTAGTCGAGGGATTTTGTTGCGAACAAGCCGTGTTTTTCACCTCACCTGATCGAGTGATATTTTGCATCGCGCCTGTTCACATAATCATTACCTTCATTGTCAGACAATGGTTCCCGTCAGGGCACCGGGACCGGTGCCCTATAATCTTCGCCGGGAGGAAACATGAGAGAATACTGCGTCCGCTACAAATCGCTCTACTTGCGTGAGACCCTCGGTTTCGCGCTCTTTCTCGCTTGGGTGTTCTGCAGCCTGTTCGGCTGCGGCCTGGCGAGCTACGAGAATTCGCCCGTCGGCGTGACAACCGTGTACAATCTGGAGCACGTGTGGATGGTCAGCGGACTGTTCGAGGCGCTCGGAGGCCTGGCGGGGATCGTGGCAGCTCGGTTCCACCCGGCGCCCGACCGGCTGCTGCACGGCCGCACGGTCGGGGTGCTGGCGCTCCTGTGCGCCGTGGCGGGCAACTACGTTACCATGGTGGCCTGGGCCGACTTTCCCGGCCTATTCTGGCAGCTCTACCCTGTGGGAGGTGCGCTCACCGGCCTCGCCATCGCACTGTTCGTGGCGCTGTGGGGCGCACGGCTCGGTTCCTACGACGAGGCGTACACGGAGTTCGCCGTGCCGCTTTCGTTCACGCTCGCCTTCGCGCTGTACTTCGTGCTGCTGCTGACGAAACAGGGGCACGAGCCCTTCTTCATAGCGCTTGCCGTCATGATAGCCGCCTCGGCATTCTTCGCGGTGCGCGGGCGCGCGGACTCGGCCGCGCCGGCCTGCACGGCGCGGCGGGATGCTCCGTGGACGGACGGGCGGCAGGGGCTGCTCTCGTTCGCAGTGCTCGTGGTGGTGTCGTGGGTGCAGGTGGCCTTCTTCCGCATCATCTCCACGCCCGAGCTCACCGGCGACCGCTTCACACACTACCTGCTGCCCTTCTCGTTCGCCTGCGTGCTCTCGCTCGTCATGTTCCTGCTGTGCCTGAGGATGTCGCGTTACCTGAACATCTCGCTGGCTTACCGCTGGAGTCTGCCGTTGTTCATGCTGAGCTATCTGCCCCTGTTCGCCGACTACGGCAATCCCGAGCTGCGCATGCTGGCCTACGCCATCAACTTCCTGGGCATGTTCGGCGTGCAGTTCGGCTGCTGGATAGGCATCTGCAAGCACCTGCACCGCTCGAACGGCGGCGCGCTGCGGCTGTTCGGCACCTATGCGCTGGCCGAGGGGATCGGCATCTTTGCCGGCTGCATCATCGGGCTGTACGTGATGGGATCGATGGACGAGCACGGCATGATGCAGGTGTCCATCGGGCTCATGGCCGCCGTCATATTCGCTGCTATGGTCACTGGGTTCAATCCCACTTGGGTGTTCAGCCGCCCGAGCGAGGGGCATGCGACGCAGGGTTCAGACCCCCTTGAGGGCACATCCGGCGCAGGCAGGCCGGACGCGCCGCCCTGCCTGCAAGAAGCCCGGACGCTGCAGGCGGCCTACGGACTCACGAATCGCGAGACGGACGTAGCCGTGCTGCTGCTGGAAGGCCGCAGCAGGCCGTTCATCCGCGACGAGCTCGTGGTATCCATCAACACGGTGAGCACGCACGTGCGCAGCATCTTCGCGAAGTGCGGCGTGCATTCCCAGCAGGAGCTCATGGTGCTCGCGCGCAATGCCCGCAGCGCCAACGAGGACTGAGCTCCCTTCCTCTTGGCTACCTGCCATCACGCGGCGAGCCGCCGGCAGGGATCCTTTCGCGAGGGGCAGCCTACTCGGCGATCGACCCCACCGCATCCGCGGCCAAAGCGGCCGTGCGGGCGTAGAGGTCGTCGTCGCCGGCAGCCAGCAGGCGGGCGGCCCTCGGCAGCCACGCGTTCGCATGCTCGCGGGCGAACTGGCGCAGCAGCTCCGACGCGCGCTCGGACGCCGCCGGGTCCTCCCCCGCCGCTTCGGCGGCCGCGCGAGCCAAAAACGCCATGAACGCGAGCTCGGCGGCCAGCGAGTCGGGGCGCAGGCTGCCCACGGCAGGGCCGAAGCCCGCGAGCGCCCGGTAGTCGAAGCCGACGGCCCGGTAGCACCTCAGCACGTGGTC
>NZ_JAIUDM010000014.1:0-41960 GCF_030418435.1 Gordonibacter sp. RACS_AR49
ACCATGGAGGCGGGGATCACCCGATCCCATTCCGAACTCGGAAGTTAAGCCCGCCATCGCCGAAAGTACTGCGGAGTCAGTCCGTGGGAGGATAGGGCGTCGCGCTCGCGGAGGATGCTTTTGTCTTCTGCAGGCCCCCGGACCGACACGGCCCGGGGGCCTGCTGCGCGTTGGGGGGTCCTAGGGGGATGCCCGGTTGCTTGGCAACCTGTTGCTTCGATTGTTGCATTACGGTAATGCATATGCTAAGATGCATGGGACGGCGAAGGAGGAGCATGCAGGCGACGCTCAACATACGTATCGATGAGACGCTCAAGGAGCGCGGCGACCGTGTGCTGCGCGACAACGGAGTGAGCACCTCGACGGCAGTGCGATCCTTGTGGGCGCATATGGCGAGCACAAGGGAGCTCCCTGATTTTCTTCGCGCTGAAATCGATCGCCAGGATGGACGCGATCGAAAGAAAGCCGCCCTCAAGGCGTTTGCAGGCATCGCGGAGGGAGCGTGCTCGAACATGACGGACGCGGAGATGCACGCGATGTATAGAAGCCGATATGAATAGCGTGCTCGTGGATACGAACGTGTGGGTGGATATCGCGCTCAAGCGGCCGGACTTCTTCGAGGACTCGCTCGGCTCCGTTATGGCGTGCGTCGAGGAGGGCGCGCAGATATTCGTTGTGGGCACGTCGGTGAAAGACGTGTTCTATTGGGCAGAGAGGTCGGCCGGTGCCGAGGCGGGCTATCGAGCCCTGAGCATGCTGTTCGACATCGCCGACGTGGCAGTTGTAGACGGTCCGGTGTGCAAGAATGCGGTTTCGCTCGAACGTCCCGATTACGAGGACGGGATCATCTCCGCGTGCGCTCGGGCTGAGCAGGTGGAAGTCATCGTCTCGCGCGACGAGGCGGCGTTCAAAGACGCCTGCGCGCCCAAGTTCACGCCGCGCGAGCTGCTCTCGCACCTCGGATACGAGATGGTCGACTTTTGATTGTATTGACGAAAGACGTGGCTGTATTTTTGCATGGCGCCGGGTTTGGATTGAGTTTCAATGAGGCATAATGCGGAGAATCTCCTCGATAGAGCGAAGGCCCTTTCATGAGCACCTATCCCTCCAAGGACATTGAACGCGCAGCATGCACGGCGGCCGGTGAGGACGTACCACCGCGGGCGCTCGTGCGAGCGGTTGCGCCCCTAAGCCCCGCCGACGATGCGGGGTTCGAGCCGGGCTGCTCCGTGACCAGCGTGGACGGGCGTCCCGTGCGCGACCTTATCGACTGGCGGTGGCTCGCATCAGACGATGTGATCGAGCTCGGCTACATCGACCTCGACGGCGAGGCGGGCGTCGTGGAGCTCGAGCGCGAGCCCGGCGAGGACTGGGGCCTCGAGTTCGAGGGCGTCGTGTTCGACGGCGTCAAGCAGTGCCGCAACGCCTGCACGTTCTGCTTCATGCGCCAGCTGCCGGGCGACGTGCGGCCCTCGCTCACGCTGCGCGACGACGACTTCCGCCTGAGCTTCCTCTCGGGCACGTTCGTCACGTTCACGAACCTCTCGGCCGCCGACGAGGCGCGCATCCTCGAGCAGCGCATCTCGCCTTTGCGCGTGTCGCTGCACGCCTCGAACCCCGAGGTGCGCCGCCGCATCATCGGCCGCCACGCGGCCCACGGGCTGGACGCGCTCGACCGGCTGCTGGCCGCGGGCATCGAGTTCCACGCGCAGATCGTGCTCATGCCCGACGAGAACGACGGCGACGTGCTGGCCGAGACGCTCGAGTGGGCCTACGCGCGGCCGGGCGTTCTGGACGTGTGCATCGTGCCGCTTGGGTTCACGAAGCACCAGACCCGCTTCAGCCGCAGCTTCAACGACCCGGCCGCCGCCCGCGCGGCGATGGAGCGCATCGTGCCCTTCCAAGAGCGCGCGCTCGCCGAGCGCGGCACGATGTGGGCCTTCGCGGCCGACGAGTTCTACCACAATGCCTACGGCCCTGCGCTGCTGGAGAACCTGCCACCGGCGGAGCACTACGGCGACTTCGGCATGTTCGAGGACGGCGTGGGCATCATCCGCTCGTTCGTGGACGACTGGGGGCAGGCCGCAGCCGCGGGTCTGCCCGCGCGCGCTGCGGACGCGCTGCGTGCGGCCGGGATACGGGCGCGCTATGTGGTCGGCTGCGCCACGCGGCACTTCCTGGGGCCGCTCGTGGCGGCGAGCCCCCTCGCCGGCGTGCTCGGACCCCTCTACGTGAAAAACGAGTTCTTCGGCGGCAACGTCGACGTGACGGGGCTCCTCTGCGGCTGCGACATAGTGGCGGCCGTGCGCGGGGCCGCGCGCCAGGACGACGAAACGCGCACCCTGTTCCTCCTGCCGCGCGTCATATTCAACGACGATTCGGTGACGCTCGATGACATGAGTTTGGAGGATATGGAAAAGGACGCGGGCGCTCCCCTTGCCGTGGTATCCTGTAACGCGTCCGATTTCCTGCGGGAGATCGTCGACTTGGCCGGGCGCGAGAGCCCGGCCCCTGACCGAACCAACCTGTGAGGTGCCATCATGCCCCTGCCACTCGTCGCGGTGGTCGGACGGCCGAACGTCGGCAAGTCCACCTTCGTGAACCGCATAGCCCAGGCCGACGAGGCCATCGTCCACGAGATGCGCGGCGTCACGCGCGACCGCTCGTACCATGAGGCCGACTGGAACGGCGTCGAGTTCAAGCTCGTCGACACCGGCGGTATCGAGATGGGCGACGACGACGCCTTCCAAGGCTCCATCCGCGCGCAGGCCATCGCCGGCGCGAACGAGGCCGACGTCGTCATATTCATCGTGGACGGCAAGACCGGCATCAACGCCGACGACGAGGCCGTCGCCCGCATCCTCCGCAAGGCGGGCAAGCCGGTGTTCTTGGTGGTGAACAAGATGGACACCCCGAACCGCACCGACGAGCTGTGGGAGTTCTACCAGCTGGGGGTGGGCGATCCCTGGCCGGTGTCCTCCACGCACGGCCACGGCACGGGAGACCTGCTCGACGCCGTGGTGGATGAGCTGCGCCGCGCGGAGGTGCCCGCCGACGAGGAGGAAGAGCCCTCCATCAACGTCGCCATCATCGGCCGTCCGAACGCCGGCAAGTCGTCGCTCACGAACAAGATGACGAAGGGCGACCGCTCCATCGTGTCCGACGTTGCGGGCACCACGCGCGACGCCATCGACACGGCCGTCGAGCACGACGGCACCCTCTATACCATCGTTGACACGGCGGGCCTGCGCCGCAAGAGCCAGATCGACCAGGACGTGGAGTACTACGGCTTCGTGCGCGCCATGCGCGCCATCGACCGCGCCGACGTGGCGCTGCTCGTCATAGACTCCACGCTCGGCCTGACCGACCAGGACCAGCGCGTGGCGGGCTATGCGGCCGAGCGCGGCTGCGCCATGGTCATCGTGCTGAACAAGTGGGACCTGGTGGAGGGCCCAGAGGCCAAGGCCGACATACGCGAGCGCATTGCCGATCGCATGACGTTCGTGGGCTATGCGCCGGTCGTGGCCATCTCGGCCCTCACGGGCAAGAAGGTCGACCGCATCTGGGAGGCCATCGACAAGGCGTACGAGAACTTCAGCCAGACCATCCCCACGAACAAGCTGAACACGTGGCTCTCGGGCATCCGCGAGACGGGGCACACGGTGAGCAACGGCAAGGCCGTGCTGCGCATGAAGTACGTGACGCAGACGGGCACGTGCCCGCCGTACTTCACGTTCTTCGTGAACCGGCCCGACCTGGTCACGGACAACTACGAGCGCTTTTTGGAGAATCGCCTGCGCGAGGGGTTCGACCTCGTGGGCACGCCGGTGAAGCTGAAGTTCAAGAAGAAGGACTAAGGGGTACGATGCAGGATCTGCTGGTTGCGGCCGCGCTGTTCGTCGCGGCATTCCTCCTGGGCTCCGTCCCGTGGGGCCTCATCATCTCGAAGGTGTTCTACCATACCGATTTGCGCGAGCATGGCTCGGGCAACATCGGCACCACGAACGCCATCCGCACGATGGGCAAGGTGGGCGGCTACGCCGTGTTCGTGCTCGACTTCGGCAAGGGCCTGCTCTCGGGCGTGCTGGCCTGGTGGTTCAGCTGGCAGTTCCTGCCGGGCGGGGGGCTGGTGCCCGGCGCGCTCGTCAGCTACGACACCATGCTCGCCGTAGCGTTCCTCGGCTGCGTGTGGGGGCATATCTTCAGCCCCTGGCTGGGCTTCAAGGGCGGCAAGGGCATCGCGGTGGCCGTGGGCTGCCTGTTCGTCACGTTCGGCTGGGTGGGCGCCTGCCTGGAACTGCTCATATTCATCGTGCTGGTGGTGGCCACGAAGCGCGTGTCCATCGGCTCGATAGCTGCGGCGCTATCCTGCCCGTTCTTCTCGCTGTACTACTTCTGGGGCGACTGGATCGCCGTCGCCCTGTGCACGCTGGCGGGGCTGACGGTGGTGTGGGCGCACCGTGGGAACATCAAGCGATTGCGCGACGGCACCGAGAGCAGGATAGGCGACAAGAAGAAAGCGTAGGCGCAGGATGAAGATCGCGGTTATCGGGGCGGGGTCATGGGGAACGGCGCTGGCGCAGGTGCTGGCCGGCAACGGGCACGACGTGGGGCTGTGGGCGCGCAAGCCCGAAGTGGCGGCGGCGATCAACGCCGACCACCGCAACCCGCGCTACCTGAGCGATGTCACGCTGTCCGGGCGCATCGCGGCCGCTTCCGCGTATGAGGACGTGCTGGAGGGCGCCAGCGCCGCCGTGATCGTCACGCCTTCGAGCATCATGCGCGACGTGGCGGACCGGCTGGCCGGCCTCGTGGGCGAAGACTTTCCGGCGATAGTCTGCTCGAAGGGCGTCGAGGAGGGCAGCGGCCTTCTGCCGGTGGAGGTGTTCGAGGCGGAGATGGGCAACGCGGCTCGCCTGGCCGTTCTCTCCGGCCCTAACTTCGCAGCCGAGGTGATACGCGGCATCCCGTCGGGCACCGTGGTAGCCAGCCCCGACGCGGGGACGGCGGCATTCTTCCAGGAGCTGTTCGCCTCCGAGACCTTCCGCACGTACGCGAGCGACGACGTGGTAGGCGTGGAGCTGTGCGCCGCCTTCAAGAACGTCATCGCCATCGCGGTGGGCGTGTCCTACGGAATGGGGTTCGGCGACAACACCGCCGCCATGCTCATGACACGCGGGATCGCCGAGATGAGCCGCCTCGTTGTGCGCTGCGGCGGCCAGGCGCTCACCTGCATGGGGCTGGCGGGCACGGGCGACCTCGTGGCCACCTGCACCTCCGAGCACTCGCGCAACCGCCGCTTCGGCAGGCTTTTGGCCGAGGGCGACACGCTCGAGGGGTTCACGGAGCGCACGCACATGGTGGTGGAGGGCGCGCTGGCCTGCCGGACGCTCAAGACCCTGGCCGACGCAACCGGTGTGGAGCTGCCCATCACCGATGTCGTGCGCAGCGTGGTGTGGGAGGGCGCCGATCCTCGCGACGTGGCCAAGACGCTCACGAGCCGGCCCCTCACCACCGAGTTCTACGGGCTCTAGGGTTCCGTCGGCCTGCCGGCCGACGGAACGCAGCCATCGCCGCGATCTCGGGCCCCACGGCCGGCCTCGCTGACTTGCTACGTCAACCAGGGAGTTCGAGAGTCGTCGGGTCTTTACGAGCCAAGAACGCTCAACTGGGCCATGCCGCCGGCGCCGCGGACGGAGCGGACCTTGCGGGCGGTGAAGCGCAGCCGGCGGTAGTCGGCGACCCAGCAGCCGGCCCCATCATCCCAGAGGTCGTCCTCGCAGGCCTGCTCCAGATCGTCGAGGATGGCGGCGCGCTCGTCCTCGCGGTACAGGTTTAGGCTCTTCGCGAAGAATTGCTCGGCGAACCGGCGCAGGCCCTCCCTCCCGTCGGGGAGCGGGGTGGGGCGGTCGAACGCCTCCATCAGCTCGACCTCGAAGCCGGCGATGCCCAGCAGGCGGCGGTATGCCCCCTCCCTTGGGAAGCAGAACCGTCCCGAGTAATCGCCGCTGTGCTTGCGCAGGGCTTGGGTGTAGCCCTCCTCGATGCGCGCGATGTTGCCGTGGGCGCCCATCTCGGCCACGAGCAGGCCGCCGTCGTCGAGCACGCCCGCCACGCTCTTGAGGAGCGCCACCTGGTCGGGCACCCAGTGGAACACGGCGTTGGAGAACACCACGTCGAATGCGCCCTCGAACGGCAAGGCGCAGGCATCGGCCTCGACGAGGGTGGCGTCGGGATGGCCGCCGCGCGCCTTCTCCAGCATCTCGGGCGAGGAGTCGATGCCGGTGACGGGGCCGATCTCGGCGAGCGCGTCCAGGTGCGCCCCCGTGCCGCAGCCCACGTCGAGGATGCGCAGGCGCTCCGCACCCTCGCCGCGCCGGGCGGCCTCGTCGCACACGAGCTGCACGAGCGCCGTGCCGTACGCCCCCACGTAGCCGTGCTGCCCGTCGTAGAGTTCCGCATCCCATTCCATGTTCGTCCCGCCCCTCTCGATTCGGTTGCATTGCCGTCAAGTATAGCGCAGGCGGGGCGGTTTCCTTGCCTCGTGCAGCTGGGGGCATTCTCCTGGGCGCGGGGCTCGCGGTGGGCGCGAGGTTTACCAGCCGGTTGCATGCCGCCTCCTTTTCGAGGCGGCGCGGCGTGCGCCGCCTGCCCCTCGAGCGTGCCTCGCACCTTGCGGAAGGGGCGCGCCCTGCGCTGCACGCCGTACTGCCCGGGCAGGGCATGCGGGATCCCCGTCCCTGCTCCGCCTTTTCTATGAGCGCGAGGGTGCGCTTTATCTAACGGGGCGGTGACAACGCGATGACCGGGGGCTTACCGTCGGGGGAATCGCGTTGCGGGACGTGCCGTGGTGGCTTAAGGTACCTCTTGTCCGAAACGACGACCCCCTCCGCTCCGGAAACGGCAGCGGACCGCATCGAGAAGGAGCACGCCATGCCCGAGCTAGCAAACCCGTTCGTCGCGAACGTTCCGCGCACGATGACGAAGCAGGAGCTCGTGCAGGCTGTGCGCGTGGAGCTGACCGGCGAGCTGGAGGCCCAGATGCTCTACGAGGCGCATGCGGCGGCCACCGATGACGAGGTGGCGCGCAAGGTGTTCCTGGACATCGCCGACGAGGAGAAGGAGCACATGGGTGAGCTGCTCGCACTGCTCCAGTACCTCGACCCGGCCGAGGCCGGGCACCTGGCGGAAGGCGTGGGCGAAGTTGAGGGCATGATGGCCGAGCTGGGCATCGACAAAAGCGTGGCCGACGATCTCATGGGATCGTCCATACGCAACGACACCGGCACCCAAGAGGAGCTGGAGTCGGGCAGGAACAGCAAGTAGAAGACAACCTATTCGAGTGACCCGTCGTCTCGTCTCTCGTGTGAACCCCCCTCTCTCTCAAACCTTCGACGGGCACGTGAAGCATGCGCACCTTCCCCTTCTCCTCAGTGCGTACTGCATGGCCCTCCTCCGGACCCCCCATCCGGAGGAGGGTCTTTTTGCGCAGACGGGATGCGTTTCTGATATCCTTTGGGAATGATCGGGCGGAGAACGCAGATAGCGGGAATGGCCGGGGTTTCCGGCTGGGCTCGGAGGGAGAGGGATGCTCCATGAGGAAAAGGCTTCTGATTGTCGCCTTGCTGGCAGCCGTGACGCTGATGTTCGGCCTGGCGGGCTGCGGCTCGGGGGATACGGAGGGCCGGGAGGCCCAGGAGGCCCAGGAGGATGTCGAGGGGCTGCCGGCGTGGGCGGACGAGGCCGCCGTCACCGCGCAGGCGCGCGACGCGATAGACCTGTTCGTTGCGGGTGACTACGAGGGCTTGGCGTCGCTGTTCGGCGATCCTGCGCCGGCTGCCTCGGATTTCGAGAAGGCTGCCCGGGCGGCCGAGGACGTCGGCGGCTTCGAATCGTACGGCGACGTGTCCTTCGCGCACTACGACGGGGGCGCGGACGGCATGGCGGCCATCGTGGTCCAGCAGGCGCATTGCGAGAACGACGACCTGGTCTACTCCGTCGGCATCGCCGAGGACGGCAGGCTCGTCGGATTCCGCCTCAGCTAGGTGCCTTGTCGTGGAAGGAGCGACTTTATGAAGAAGAGGATGCTGGCAGCGGCAGCGCTCATGGCTGCGCTGGCCGTGCTGTGCTTGGCGGGCTGCGGGTCGAGCGCCTCGGACGAGAACTACCGGGAGGGGCTGCCGGCGTGGGCGGACGAGGCTGCCGTCACCGAGCAGGCGCGCGAGATCATCGAGCTGGTGAATGCGCGCGATTTCGACGAGGTGGCTGCCCGTTGGGACGACGGGAACGCGACCGCCGAGAAGCTGGAGCAAGGCCTGGGCGGCGCCCTCGACCAGTTCGGCTCGTTCGAGGGCTTCGCAGACGTGAGGTACGGCCAGAGCGAGCCAGGCGGCCGGTCGGCCGCCACCGTCGTCCAGCGCGCCGATTACGAGAACCAGAAAGCCCAGTTCAATGTGAGCTTCTACGAAGACGGCTCCCTGGCTGGGCTCTACGTGTACAAGGTGGAGGGCTAGGCGCGGCCGCTAGGCCCCCGCATCGGCTCCCGCCCCGTCGCCGGCCGCCCTGCGGCGCAGCTCGTCCCGCAGGGCGGGTACGTCCGTGCCGAGCTTCGCCAGCTTCACGGCGCCGGTCCAGGGCGCGGCGGCAGGCTCTACCAAGCCGGGTTTGAACGCGAGCATGGTCACGGTCAGGTCGGCGGCGAACGTCGGCCGTGCCGCGGTGCCGGTTTGGGCCGCAAGGCCGCTCGGCACGTCCACGGCCACGGCGAAGGGCGCCCCCTTCGCCTTCGCGGGCAGCGAGCGCCGGGGCCGTTCGTGCTCCCCGCGCTCGTGCGTGCGCTTGCGGTGGCGGCCGCGTCCCTTGCCACGCGCGCCCTCGAAGCGACGGCGGTTGGCAGCGCGTATCCAGCTTGCATACGGCTCGCGAACCTCGTCGCCGCTGAAGCCGGTGCCCAAGAGCGCGTCCACCACGGCCTCGGCCCGGTCGACGGCATCTGCCAGCACGTCGGCGTCGGGCGCGATGAGCACCGAGAGCGGCAGGTCGCGCGCCGCCGCGTCGGAGAACGCCGCGAGCGCCGTTGTGCGCGCCGGCTCGGCATGCAGGCGCTCGGCCAAATCGGGCGCCACGAGCGTCACGGGGTAACCCGCCTCGGCCAGCGAGCGGGCGCACACCCAGCCGTCGCCGCCGTTGTTTCCCGAACCGGCGAGCACCACGACGGGGGAGGGGTCGGGCACCCAGGCGCGCACCTCGTCGGCAACGGCGGCTCCCGCGTGCTCCATGAGCGTGGCGAGCGGCGTGCCGTCCTCGGCGATGCGGCGCTCGAGAGCGGCCACCTCGGCCACGTCCATCACGGCCCGGCGCTCCCGTGCGACCTCGACGCCGGCCACGGTCATGACCCGCGTGTTCGACAGCACGCCGTTGAGCATGACGAACGGACGCTTCAGCGCCGCCGCGCGCACGGCGCGCACGCCGAGCGACACGGCCCAGGCGGCCATGAACGCGAGCCAGATCCAGATGATGCCCGCTTGGTGTCGTGCTGCGAATGCCGCGAGCGCACCCATCTCGCCCATTCGGTCCGTGTCCAGGCCCACGATGCCCGACAACAGGGCGAACGGCACCCAGGCGAACAGGAGCAGCAGGCCGTAGCGCGCCGCAGGTTGGTACCAACGCGCCGGCGAGGCGTCGGGGCGCACGATGCGCAGCTTCAACAGCTTTTGACCGAGCGTCTGTCCGCGGGTGAGCGCCGGCACGATAGCGAAGAGCACGGCGAGCGAGGCCAGCTCTATGCCCCACACCGCCGCGTCCCAGCTACCGCCTGCGGCCTCGACGGCAGCCTGCGCTCCCAGCATCCTGAAAACGCTGGCGAAGAGACCGGCCGCCGCCTGGGACGCTAGCATATCGACCAGAAACGACAACGCGCGCCGGGTGACGCTGGCGCGCAGCCCCTCCTCGCGCGCCTCCATGTTCACGAGCCGCATGTCGGGCAGCACGCGCATCGCGGGCCCCACCGCCCAGAAGCCCACCATGGCGCCGAGCGTGTTCAGCATGAGGTCGTCCACGTCGAACAGGCGGTACGGGTGCACGTAAAGGCCCCACAAGCCCGTGATCTGCGAGGTTTCGTAGAACAGCGTGGTGGCGAACCCGATGAGCAGCGTCTGCCACCACGTGCGCCTGAAGTAGTAGCGCAGGTACATTCCCAGGGGCACCAGCAGCAGCACGTTGAAGAGGGCCTCGTAGACGTTGGGGTTGCGCAGCAGGCCCGGCCAGGTGGAGGGGTCCGCGAGCGAGGCCGTGGAGCTGTCCGCGATGAGCTGGACGAAGTGGAACGGCACGAGCTGCGGGTGCGCCGCATAGGGCACCACGGCCGAGCGGTTCTCCGGCAGCGGCAGGATGACCATGTAATAGGCCACGAGCATATAGAACACGAACGAGTACACGACGAGCGTGCGCAGCCAGGGGATGGAGCCGAACTTGCGGTACTGGTAGACCATATAGGGCAGCGTGATGGCGAAGGCGATCAGCGGGAAGGTCACAAGGCCGAACACGATGTTGCCGGTGTAGACGCTCATGGAACAGGTTCTCCTTGGGGGTCGGGTGCGCAGGGGCCGTGCGCGGGGCGTGTCCGCACGGCGCACGTGACGATTATAGGCGATGGCGTGCGGGCCGCCCCCCGCGCCATCGCCTCGACGCTTCGGCTGCGCGGCTTCTCTGCACCGCGACCCGGCTCATGCGGTTCTGAACGGTCCTCCGCCTGGGAGCGGGCGTCGGGCCCCGCGTCCTCCCCCTCAGGCGCGCGCCGTCGGCTCCTTCGCCTGCGCCTCGGCCCGTAGGGTGCGTCGTTCCAGGTCCAGCAGGTACGCCTTGGCCTTCGCGTCGTCGCCGTGCCCCGAGGGGGCCCCGTTTGCGCCGATCACGCGGTGGCTGGGCACGATGACGGGCAGCGGGTTCTTGTTGCAGGCGCTGCCCACGGCCCGGCACGAGCGAGGGCTGCCGATGGCTGCCGCTAGGTCGCTGTAGGAGCGCGCCTCGCCGTAGGGCACCTCGCGCAGGGCCTCCCACACGCGTCGCTGGAACTCCGTGCCGGCGGGGGCGAGCGGCAGGTCGAACGCGCGACGCTTGCCGGCGAGGTATTCCTGCAACTGGTTGGCGGCGCGGTTCGTGAGCTCGGTGGCGAGCTTGCGGCCCTCCAGCTCGCGCTCGCCGAACGCGAGGGCCGTGAGCGCCCGCCCGTCCGAGGCGATGGTCACGTGCCCGAGCGGCGTGCGGTAGGCGAAGTAGGTGGGGGCGGGGCCGGTCATGGCGCACCTTCTCTCGGTCGTGGACGGTCTCCATTATAATGCGCGCGCGGTCCTCGCGGCGCGCCGGTGGTCCCTTCTGCATCAAGGCGTCACCTTCGGGGGGCGTGCGGCAACAGGACGCGCTCCCTCCCGCGTCCGCACGGCGGGAAATTTCCGTAGCTGCGGTATACTTGGCCTTGACCTGCGTTTCGATACCGGAAGTTGTCAGGGGCGCCGCAAAAAAGAAGCCGCAAGTTGGTTGAGCGGGCACCGGGGCGCCTGCATGATAGGTTCATCGATCGCACGAACGAAGGACGGGTCTATGAGCTTTCGCGACAACATGCAACATCTGCGCGCCACGCGCAACATGACGCAGGAGCAGCTTGCCATGCTGCTAGGCGTCAGCCGCCAATCGGTGTCGAAATGGGAGGCCGAGCGCGCGTACCCGGAAATGGACAAGCTGCTGCGCATGTGCGCCCTGTTCGAATGCACGCTCGACGAGCTGGTGTGCGGCGACCTGACCGCGCGCCCGGCCGCCGAGGCGGCCAGCGTGCCGGCGGGGAAGCCGCAGGACGTGACCGGCTACGACCAGGCCATGCGCACGTTCGCGTGGAAGCTCCCGCTCGGCATCGCCGTCATCATCCTGGGCGCCGCGCTGGCGCTGCTGCTGTCCGATCCCGCGCTCATGCCGATGCTTGAGGTGCGGAACTTCGCAACCGTGCTCGTGTTCGTCGGCGCGGCCGCCGGGCTCGCGCTCGTCCTTCCCGCGTCGTTCGAGCGCAGCGCGTTCCGCAAGGCGCACCCCTTCGTCGACGACTTCTACACGGCCGACCAGAAAATCCAAGCCCGAACGACCCTTTCGACGGGCCTCGTGGCGGGCATCGCCCTCGTCTTGGCGGGGATGGCTGCGACCATCGTGCTGCAAGCGGACGTGTGGCTCGCAAGCGCGGTGTTCTTCGCCTGCGCCGCGGCTGGCGTGTTCGTCATCGTGCGCAGCTGCCTGCTGGGCTCGCGCTGCAACCTCGCGCGCTACAACCGCAGATCGCTCGGAGGCGTGAGCGAGGAGCAGATCGAGGCCATGGACGACGACCTCGCCGAGCGCGCCCGCCGTGCGAAGCGCGAGAGCGGCACCTACGCTGCCGTCATGTGCGTGGCGACGGCGGTCGGCCTCGTGCTGGCGTTCACGCCCGCGGCGGCCTTCTTCCTGCTGGCGTGGCCCGTCGGCGGCATCGTGTGCGCCGCGATCAAGGCGTTCCGTTCCTCGCGGAGCAGCCGCTAAGGCGTCTCGCACGCCATTCCAAACCGCTCGTTCATATGGTTCAACCCAAGGCGAAGGCTCCTTCGCCCTGGTCGATGATGCCAAAATCCAAAGGAGAACGCATGAATGCTGTAGGAGAGCGCACGCGTGCCACCGTAGTAGCACGCGAGGTCAGGAAATCGTTCAGCGCGGGGAGGGGGAGCAGGCGGCGGGTCGTCGACGTGCTGCGCGGCGTCAGCCTGCGCGTCGAGCCCGGCGAGATGGTCGGCATCGTGGGGCCCAGCGGCTCGGGGAAGTCGACGCTGCTGTACTGCCTGTCGGGGCTGGAATCGGCCGACGCCGGCTCCATAGAGGTGATGGGCCGGCAGGTCGTGCGCGCAAGCCGCACCGCGCTGTTCAAGACGCGTCGCGACCACGTGGGCTTCATCTTCCAGTCGTACAACCTCGTGCCCTCGCTGAGCGCGGGGGAGAACGTGTCGCTGCCCGCGCGCCTTGCGGGCCGTCCGCTCACGACGGAGCAGACGGCCGCCGTGCTCGCAAGCGTGGGGCTGGAAGGACGCGCGAGGAGCCGGCCCGCGGATATGTCGGGCGGCGAGCAGCAGCGCGTGGCCATCGCCCGCGCGCTCGCGGGCGGGGCCGACGTGATCTTCGCCGACGAGCCCACCGGCGCGCTGGACTCGCGCAACGGCCGCGAGGTGCTGGGCATGCTGCGTGGCATCGCCGACGACCCGCAGCACTCGGTGGTGATGGTGACCCACGACCTGGAGGCTGCTTCGCTGGCCGACCGCGTCCTCGTGCTGAAGGACGGCCGGGTGCTGCGTGAGCTGGGACGCTCCGCCCCGGCGGAGATCCTCGAGGCGCTGGAGGCGGCACGATGATCCGGCTTGTGCTCTGCGACCTGCGCGACCATGCCGCCACGTGGACGGGCGCGTTTCTGGTGGCCGTGGCCTGCGGCTTCATCGGCGGCTTCGCGGCGTCGCTGATGGCCACGGCGAGAACGTACCCGAACACGGAATCGCTCGCGGCATCGGTGCTCGTGTTCTCCTCGGTCGCGGCGGTGGCGGTGCTCGTGTCGGCGGCGGGCCTGACGGTCGCGGCGCAGCGTCGAAGCTACGCGCTCTGGCAGTTGGCGAACGTGGGTCCGCGCCGGGTGACCGCGGCGGTGCTAGCGCAGCTGGCCGTGGTAGCGATGCTGGGCGCGGTGGCCGGCACGCTCATCGAGGCCGTCTCGTTCGCCCCATTGTTCCCGCTCGTGTTCAGCTCGCCCCAGTACCAGCCTATCGACCACGTGGTTCCCGACGCAGGGCTGCCGTTCATGCCCGC
Organism: Gordonibacter sp. RACS_AR49; assembly: GCF_030418435.1. Taxonomy (NCBI): domain Bacteria; kingdom Bacillati; phylum Actinomycetota; class Coriobacteriia; order Eggerthellales; family Eggerthellaceae; genus Gordonibacter; species Gordonibacter sp. RACS_AR49. The sequence continues at coordinate 13,858 of NZ_JAIUDM010000014.1, forward strand.
GGTGTGGCTTGCGGTGGCGTGCGTGTTCCTCGTCGGGGGTTCGAAGGGAGCCCGCAGCGCGGGGAGGACGCCGCCTCTCGACGCGCTGCGCGAACCGGAGCCGGCGCGGAAGGGCATGACGTGGCTGCGCGTCCTGCTGTTCGCGGGGTTGGCTTTCGGCACAGGGCAGTTTGCCGCCTCCCTGCTCGGGAAAGACCTGGACGCTTTGGGCAATTCGCTGTTCCTTCCGCTCTTCATGGCGGCCACGCTCGTTCCGGTGGCTCCCGTGGTCTTCTCCTCCCTGCTGGGGGTTTGGACCTCGCTCGTTCCGCAGGGTCGCTCGTGCGCCTGGTGCCTGGCGCGGCACACCGCGCGCTTCGGCCTTTTGGCCAGCACGTCGGTGGAGACGCCCATAATGGTGGGGTTCGGGCTGGTGGCCGGGATCTTTTCGCTTAGCAGCTCATTGACGGCCGTCATACGGCAGCAGGGCTCGACCCTCAACGCTTCGCTCGACTTCACCTCGGCCATCCTGCTGCTCGGCGGCCCCATCCTCCTGTGCGCCGTGGGCGCGGCAGTGAGCGTGGTCATGTCGTCGAAGACGCGCACTCGCGACGTGGCCCTGCTCGTCGCGAGCGGCGCACGGCCGGGAACGCTGCTGGGGGCCGCCGTGTGCGAGGCGCTCATCCACGCCGTCACCGCCACGTTCGTGGGGGCTGCGGTCGTGGTTGCGTCCAATGCCGTTATCGCCTGCGCGGTGGGACTGCCCCTGTTCGCGAACCTCGCGTTCGGCGAGGGGCTCGTCGTCTCGTTCGCAGGATTCGCCCTCGTCTTGGCAGCGACCCTCGTACCTACGTGCGCTGCTCTCGGCCGAGCGCCTGCAGCCGTGCTGGCGGCGGGGGAGTGAGGCTCTCGTGTCTCCCTCCGGACAGCCGGTCGAGGCGGGAGCGCGGGCGAAGCTGTCCCGGCGCATACGGGCGGTCTCGGGGATTCTCGGTTCTCCGGGACGGTGCGGCTGCGGCCGGAGAGGGCCTTGGGCGTTCTGGCGGGACCTTGCCATCTACTTCTGCGTGTTCAGCGTGGCGGGGCACTGGATGGAGATCGGCTATTGCACGCTCATCCGCTTCGGGCTCATCCCCGGCACCTATGACCCGGGCTCCCAGATATGGTCGGATTGGCTCTACCCGTTCTGCGTGTACGGCTTCGGCGCTGTAGCCTGCGTGCTCGTGCTGTTCCCCGTCAAGAACCGCCTTGAGCGGCATTTCGGGGGCCGTGTCGCGCCGCTGTTCGCGAGCTTCGCCACGAACACGCTCGCGTGCACGCTCATCGAGCTGGCCATGGGCCTCGTGCTGAACCGGCCCGGTCCCGACGGCATGCTGCCGCTGTGGGACTACAGCGACATGTTCTGCAACTTCATGGGCCAGGTGTGCCTGCAGAACGCCCTCGCGTTCGGTGCGGCAGCCACGCTCATGACCTGGGTCGTCCACCCGAAGCTTGCCGCTTTTCTACGGCAGGTGCCCGAAGGTGCCTTGAACCTCGTGTCCGCCGGCATGGGGGCCGGTTTCTGCCTCTTGCTTCTGCCATAGCCTTGCGTCGCGCCGCCGGCACTGCCCGTCGGCGGCGCGGGCGACCAGGGAGACACGCAATCGCCGATTCCTTGCAGGAGGTAATGCCGGTGCGCTCGGTCCTTCCAGGTGCTAGCCGTGCCGCCCACGTGTGGTTTTCTTCGCGTACCCCCTGCCGGGCATGCGGTGGCGCGGGGCGTTGCGCTAGAATGGGGACGGTCAAAGAGCCTGCAACGCCCGGATAAGGAGTTCCTCATGTTCGAACCGGTGAAGATCGCACCGTCCATCCTGTCGGCCGACTTCATGAACCTCGGGCGCGACATCGCCCTCATCGAGGAGGCGGGCGCGGGATACGTGCACGTCGACGTCATGGACGGGCACTTCGTGCCGAACCTCACCATGGGCGTGCCGATAGTGAAGCAGTTGAAGAAGGCCACGTCGCTGCCGCTCGACGTGCATCTTATGATAGACAACCCGTTGGAGCAGCTGCCATGGTTCCTCGATGCGGGCGCCGACCTTGTCACCGTGCATGCCGAGGTCCTGGACGCCGACGGGCTCGCCCGTGCCGTGGCCTCCATCCATGCGGCCGGGGCCAAGGCGGCCGTCAGCCTCAAGCCGCGCACGGCGCCCGGCGTGCTGGCGCCCGTCATCTCCGACGTGGACATGGTGCTGGTCATGAGCGTGGAGCCTGGTTTCTCCGGGCAGAGCTACATCGAAAGAAGCGAGGACAAGGTGGCCCGCGTGGCCGCGCTCGCACGCTCCGTGGGCGCCTCGCCGCTCATCCAAGTGGACGGCGGCATCGGCGAAGCCACGGCGCCGCTCGTGGCCGGGGCCGGGGCCGACGTGCTCGTGTGCGGCAACGCCGTGTTCGCCGCCGAGGATCCCGCACGCGCCCTCGCCGAGGTCGCCGCGGCGGCCGAGGAAGCGCGCCTGGCCGCGCTCGCGGCACGGAAGGAGGCGTAGGCGGCATGCCTTCCTTCGACGCGAACGACTACGTCTACCTGGACTGGGCCGCCACGGCGCCGCTGTGCGAGGAGGCCGCCCGGGCCATGGCGCCCTACCAGGTGCCGGGCCGCGCCAACCTGGCCGTGGGGGGCAACGCGAACTCGCTGCACGCCCCCGGCCGCACCGCATTCGCCGCCCTTGAGGACGCGCGCCGCTCGCTCGCCCGCGACCTGGGCGCCTCGCGGCCCGACGAGATCGTGCTCATGTCGGGTGCCACCGAGGCCGACGATGCGGCGCTGCTCGGCATTGCCCGCGCGGCCGCCGCCGAGCGCCGCCGCCGCGGCGGCGACTTCGTGCCGCATGTCGTGACCACGGCCGTGGAGCACGACGCCGTGCTCGCCCCCGCCAGGCGCCTCGAGGCCGAGGGCTTCCGCGTGACGCGCCTGGCGCCGAATCGCCAGGGCTTCGTGGAGCCGGCCGCGCTCGAGGCCGTGCTGGACGAGGACGCCGTGCTCGTGAGCGTGCAGGCCGCGAACAGCGAGGTGGGGAGCATCCAGCCCATCGCGGCGCTGGCCCGCGCCGCGCACGGCGTGGGCGCGCTCTTCCACACCGATGCCGTGCAGGCGCTCGGGAAGGCGCCCGTGGACGTGGGGGCGTGGGGCGTGGACGCCGCGTCGTTCTCGGCCCACAAGGTGGGCGGCCCCAAGGGCGTGGGCGCGCTGTACCTGAGGGCTCGCACCCCCTTCGAGCCGCAGGCGATCGGCGGCGGCCAGGAGTCGGGGCGCCGCAGCGGCACGCAGAACGTGGCCGGCGCCGCGGGCTTCGCCGCTGCGGTCCACGCGGCGTGCGGCCTGCAGGAGCGGGAGGCGGCGCGCCTGAGCGCGCTGCGCGACCGGCTCTATGCGGGATTGGCCGCCCACGACGCCGTGGAGGCCACGGTGGACGTGGCTCCGGGCAGCGTGGAATTCCTGCCGAACATCGTGCACGTGCTCGTGCGCGGGCTGGAGAGCGAGACGCTCATCCTGCGCTTCGACCTGCGCGGGTTCGGCGTGTCGGGCGGATCGGCCTGCTCGTCGCACTCGCTCGCGCCCAGCCACGTGCTGCATGCGCTCGGTATCGACGACGACCGCGCGCACGGGGCGCTGCGCATATCGATGGGGCGCGGCACGGCCGAGGAGGACGTCGATGCCTTCCTCGGGGCCGTAGCCGGCGTATTGGATTGGAGCTAGGGAACATGGAGCTGGTGACCACGCACACGCACACCTCGTTCTGCGGGCACGGCGAGGGCACGGTGGAGGAGCTCGCAACCGCGGCCGAGGCGGCCGGCGTCACGACCCTCGCCGTGACGGAGCACTACCCGCTCTCGAAGGCGTTCGACCCGCGGGACTACCTGTCCATGCCGGCCGCGCGCATGGAGGAGTACCTGGCGGCGATCGGCGAGGCGCGCGAGCGGCACCCGGGCCTCGAGATCATCGCGGGCTGCGAGCTGGACTGGCTCGGAGCCGACGACGACCGCACCATCGCGGCCGACGACCTGGCCCCGTTCCAGCTCGTGCTGGGCTCGGTGCATTTCGTGGACGCCTGGCCCTTCGACGATCCCTCGCAGCGCGGCCGCTGGGACGAGCCGGGCGCGCCCGACGCCATCTGGCGCCGCTACTTCGAGCTGTGGTGCGACGCCGTGTCCTCGGACGTGCCGTTCCACGTGATGTCGCATCCCGACCTGGCCAAGAAGTTCGCCTACTACCCGACCTTCGACGTGGCGCCGCTCTACGAGCAGGCCGCCGAGGCGTGCGCGGCCGCGGGGCGCATGGTGGAGGTGAACACGTCGGGGTCGTACTACGCCTGCAAGGAGATGTTCCCCGCGCCGGCGCTCCTGCGCCAGTTCTGCCGCGCGGGCGTGCCGTGCACCGTGGGCACCGACGCGCACCGTCCCGACCATGTGGCGCGCGACGTGGAGGCGGCCTACCGCCTGATGTACGAATGCGGTTATCGAACGGTAACGGTTCCCACCGCCACGGGCGACCGGCGCGAGATCGACCTCATACTGTGAAGCAAATGGTCGGCGACGTGCGGGAAGGAAGATGATCGACATGGCTGGATCGAAGAAGGACAAGGTGCAGAAGGGCCTCGCCCAGCGGGCTTCGGGGCCGCTCTCGAGGCAGACGTCCACCGTGACCGTGGGCGCGCTGGAGCGCGCGCTGCTCAAGGAGTTCCCGGCGGCCGACGCCGAGGCGTGGGACCGCACCGGCATGACGGTGGGCGACCCGGCGCGCCTCGTGGAGGGCGTGGCCGTGGCGCTCGACCCCACGGTGGACGCCATGGAGGAGGCCGCTTCGATGGGGGCGAACGTGCTCGTGACGCACCATCCCGCCTTTTTGCAGCCGCCCGACTCGTTCTCGCCGGCCTCCTCGGTGGCGGCGAACCCCGGGGCGCTCGTATGGGCCGCCGTGGCGCGCGGCGTGGCGCTGCTGTCGTACCACACGGCGCTCGACGTGAGCGCGCAGGCCCAGCGTGTGCTGCCCGGCATGCTGAACCTGCAGTTCCGCAGCGTGGAGGTGCCGCTGGCCTCCTCGAAGCGCAAGGGCTACGGCCAGCGCTGCACCGTGAGGGCGGGCGACGGGCCGCTCACGCTCGGGCAGCTGGCCGCACGCTGCACCTCGGTGTTCGCGCGCCAGCCGCGCGTGTGGGGCGACTTCTCCCGCGAGCTGGAGCGCGTGGTGACCACGACGGGCTCGGCGGGCGACGTGGCGGCCACGGCGCTGCACGACCAGGTGGACTGCCTGGTGTGCGGCGAGATAAAGTACCATGAGGCCCTGGCGCTCTCCCAGGCGGGGCTGACCATCGTGGAGCTGGGGCACGATACGAGCGAGCTGCCGCTGGCGGCCGTGCTGGCCGCGGCCGTGGAGGGCGCGGGGGTGCCCGGCGAGCTCATCACCATCATCGACCAGGGAGACAACTGGTCGTATCCGGAGACGACGCGCGTCTAGGCGCGTCGGGGGATTAGGCGCGCGAGCGCCGAACGAAGAGAAGGAAGCACATGCAAGCAACGACCGACGACCTGACCAACTTGCTGCGGATGCAGCAGATCGACCTCGACCTGATGAAGGCGAAGAAGAAGCTCGAGGAGCTGCCCCAGCGCGCGACCATCCTTGCGGCGCGCCAGAAGAAGCGCACCATCGAGCAGAAGCGCGAGCAGGTGGCCGAGATGCGCGCCAGGGCCGAGGGCATGGCCGCGAAGCTCGAGGCCGAAGATGCCGAGCTGGCCGAGAAGCAGCGCCGGGTGCAGGAGGCCATCGACGGATCGCTCGGCAACTACCGCAACGTGGAGGCGCACACCAAGGAGCTCAACGGCTTCGCGAAGCGCCGCAACGCGCTGGAGGTGGAGCTCACGCGCCTGGGCGAGGAGCTGGCGAAGATCGAGGGCGTGCAGAGCCAGGTGTCCCAAGCGCTCGCCGAGGTCGATAAGCAGGAGGCCGCCGCCATCGTGTCGTTCCAGCGGGAGGGCGGCGCGCTGCAGGCCGAGATCGTGCGCATGAGCGCCGATCGCGAGGGCATGTCCGCCGAGCTGTCCCCCGAGCTGCGCGATACCTACAACCGCACGGCTTCCCGCACGGGCGGCGTGGCCGTGGGCCTTCTTACCGAGGGGCGCTGCGGCGTGTGCCGCACCGTCATCGACGGCGGCCGCCTCATCGACCTGAAGGCGGAGGCGCCGCTCGGCACGTGCCCGCACTGCAAGCGCCTGCTGGTGGTCATGTGATGGAGGGGCCGACGGTGGAAGGCGGAGTCGTGGAGCCCGACCGGGATACGGCGCAGGAAACCTGCGCCGTGCAGAGAAATGCCCCCTACGACGGCCCTGGCAAGCTTTCGGGCAGCATGCACCTGCACGTGGGCGGGGGCCACTACGAGCTCACGGTGAAGGACCATTTCGACGCGGCCCATGCGCTGCCGGGCTACGATGGCCCCTGCCAGTATCTCCATGGACATACCTGGGAGGTGGAGGCGACCATCGCGGGGCAGCATCTCGACGAGGTGGGCATGCTCTACGACTTCAAGGACGTCAAGCGCGACCTGCATGGCGTGCTGGAGAACTTCGACCACCGCTGCCTGAACGACGTGCCGCCCTTCGACGAGATCAACCCCACGGCCGAGCACCTGGCCCGTGTGGTGTTCTACGAGCTGGAGAAGACGTTTCCCGCGCATATCTCGCTTGTGGAAGTGGCCGTCTGGGAGAGCCCGGCAGCGAAGGTGGTCTACCGGCCGTAGGATGGGCCCCTCTTCAGCCGCCCCCCGGGAGGGGGCGGCTGAAGGCGAGGAAAAGGCGTCCAACGCAAAAAAGCCCGCGGTTGCGGGCTTTCGCTTGCAGGGCGGGAGACGAACCGGTTAGGCGCGCTCGACCTTGCCGGCCTTCATGCAGCTCGTGCACACGTTGGCCTTGCGGACGCGGCCTTCCTTGTCCTTGATGGTGATCTTCTGAATGTTCGGACGGAACACGCGGTTCGTCACGCGGTGCGAGTGGCTGACGTTGCGTCCCGCAACCGGATGCTTACCGCAAACTTCGCAAACTTTAGACATCGTTATCACTCCAGGTTCGTCTTGTTTCCGCACGGCTAAAATACCGTTGATGACAAAAAAGCCTTCATACTATAGCACATAAAACGAATGCCTTACAAGAATTTTTCGTGTAGTATGGACGGCGCCCAGAACAGGCCCGACGCACAGCGTTTCGCCCATGCGGTATACTTCGTCCATAGCCTGCGTACGTCCGCGCGGATTCGCGCCCGCGCTTCGAAAGGAAGAGCCATGAGCACTGTGATACCCGGCAACCTGCACGTTGCCAACGACGTCTTGGCCGACATGGTCGGCAACGCTGCGCTCGAATGCTACGGCGTCGTCGGCATGGCCGCCCCGTCCGCGGCCGACGGCATCGCGAAGATCCTGCCCACGTCCCGGCTGCGCCGCGGCGTTGTGGTCACCACGACCGATGCCGGCGTCCACGTGGAGCTCTACGTGGTCATAGAGTACGGCACGAACATCAACACCGTGTCGCAGAACCTCGTGGACCAGGTGACGTTCGCCCTGAAAGAGTACGCCCGCGTGCCCATCGACGGCGTCGAGGTGCACGTCCAGGGCGTCAAGGTGCGCAAGTAGCCGCGCGAAGAGAAGCGTATAGAGACGAGCCCCGCGCCTGCGGGCGGCCCGCCCCGAGGCGGCCGAGGGGGCGCGGGGTTTACCGCCGAGAGAGAGACAGACCTACCATGCCAGAATCCTATACCGCGAACGACCTGCTCAACGCCATAGCTGCCGCGAGCAAGACGCTGAGCGAGCGCAAGGACGAGATCAACCGCCTGAACGTGTTCCCCGTGCCCGACGGCGACACGGGCACGAACATGTCGCTGACGCTGGAAACCGTCGTCGAGAACCTGGCGAACCTGCCCATCGGCGCCGGCGGCACCGAGATCCGCAAGGCCATCACCACGGGCGCCCTCATGGGCGCGCGCGGCAACTCCGGCGTCATCACGTCGCAGATCCTGCGCGGCCTGTGCGAGGGCAGCGTCGGGCACGAGGCCGTGAACGCCGAGAGCATCGACTCCGCGTTCTCCCATGCCGTCGACGTGGCGTTCCAGGCCGTGCGCAAGCCGGTGGAGGGCACCATCCTCACCGTGCTGCGCGACAGCGCGGCGGCCGCCAAGCGCGCCCGCAAGAAGAAGCTCTCCACCGACGAGGCGCTGGAGGCCGTGGTGGCCGAGGCCTACGCGTCGGTGCAGCGCACGCCCGACCTGCTGCCCGTTCTCAAGGACAACGGCGTGGTCGACGCGGGCGGCTACGGCCTGGCCATCTTCTTCGACGCGTTCGCCGCGGCTCTCACCGGCAAGGAGGGCCCGCTGGGCGACGAGCTGGCCTTCGCGCGGGGTACGGCCCCGAAGGTGGAGATCGAGCAGATCAACGACTGGGAGGGCTCGGCTTACCGCTACTGCACCGAGTTCCTGGTGAACTCCGACACGCTGGACGCGGAGGAGGGCCTGGATTTCCTGGGCACCATGGGCGACTGCGAGCTGCTGGTGGGCCAGAACCCCAACTTCAAGGTGCACGTGCACACGAACACGCCCGACAAGGTGCTCGCCTACATGCTGGAGCGCGGCCAGATCGCCGAGGTGCACATCCACAACATGCAGCTGCAGAGCGCCGCTCGCACCGACGCGCTGGCGGCCGAGGGGGAGGCCGCGCGCAAGCCGATCGGCTTCGTGGCCGTGGCCGCGGGCGAGGGCAACGCGAAGATCCTCAAGAGCCTGGGCGTGGACGTGGTGGTCTCGGGCGGCCAGACCATGAACCCCTCGACGAAGGATCTGCTGGACGCCGCCAACGAGGTGAATGCGGACGCCGTGATCATCCTCCCGAACAACAAGAACATCATCATGGCCGCTCAGAGCGCGTGCGGCCTGTCCGACAAACCGTGCGCCGTCGTGCCCACCACGAGCGTGCCGCAGGCGTTCTCCGCGCTGTTCGGCCTGGACGAGGACGCGAGCCTCGAGGAGAACGTGGAGGCCATGACGGAGGCGTACGCCGACGTGCGCACCGGCGAGGTGACGCGCGCCATCAAGGACGCCAAGGATGCTCACGACAACCCCATCCGCGAAGGGGACGTCATCGGCATCGCCGACGGCTCCATCGAGGCCGTGGGCTCGGCCGTGGAGGACGTGGTCATGGACCTTCTGGCCCGCATGGACGCCGACGAGGCCGACACGCTCACGCTCCTGGCCGGCGAGGACTTGGACGACGCGGCCTTGGGCGCCCTCGTGGCGCGCATCGAGGAGGCGTACGACGAGTTGGAGATCGACGCGCACCGTGGCGAGCAGCCGCTGTACCCGGTGGTCATGTCGGTTGAGTAAGGAGTTCCGCCGTTCTGCCGAACGGCGGAACGGGCCGACGCTGCGGGGCGTCCTCGTGCCGGATCCCGGCCCTTGTGCACCGCGCGGCGCGTACCGAAGTACGCTTGGCAGTGCGGCGGGCCGATCTCCGGCACGAGGACGCCCCTCGCTGACTTTCGAACGACCTGGAGACGCACATGGACGCACCTGACCGCTTGGCAGCCACCCTCGCGCTCGACGAATCCGTCGGGCGCGTCCGTTTGGTGAGCCCGGCGCGCGCCCGCGCGCTCGAGGCGCTGGGCGTGCGCACGGTGCGCGACTTGGTGACGCACTTCCCCCGGCGCTACATCGACCTCTCTCGGCGCGAGACGGTGGCCTCGGCCGCCATCGGGGAGCAGTGCACGGTGGAGGGCACGGTGCACGAGATAAAGCTGAAGCGCCCCAAGCCGAAGCTGCCGCTTGTGGAGATAACGCTCGTGGACGGCACGGGCACGCTCATGGTGACGGCGTTTCGCCAGCCGTGGCTCATGGACCAGGTGCGTGCCGGCATGCGCATCGCCGTGGCGGGAAAGCTGGAGTTCAACTACGGTTTCAAGCGCATGACGAACCCCTACCTCGAGGCGCTGGAAGGCGCCGAGGGCGCGGCTGCCGGCATGGTCATACCCGTGCACCCCGCCACCGAGAAGCTGTCGGCCGCCTGGGTGCGCCGGCTCGTGGGCAACGCGCTTACGCAAGTGGCGGGGCTGTACGACCCGCTGCCGCTGGAGCTGCGCGCGAAGTATCGCCTCATGAGCCGCGGTGCGGCGCTCGCGGCCATCCACTTCCCCCGCAGCATGGACGAGGCTTCCGAGGCGCGGCGGCGCCTCGTGTACGAGGAGCTGCTGTTCCTGGAGCTCATGCTCATGGAGGAGGGCCGGGAGCGCGCCGAGGGGTGCGAGCCCGTGCGCCACGTGACGGACGGCCCGCGCCTGACGGCGCTCGCCGCAGCGCTGCCCTGGGAGCTCACCGACGAGCAGAAGGCCGCGCGCGACGACATCCTGGCCGCGCTCGCGGCGCCCGCCACGGCGAACCACCTGCTTCTGGGCGACGTGGGAACGGGCAAGACCGTCGTGGCCGCGCATGCGCTGGCCGCCGCGGCCGACACGGGCGGCCAAGCGCTGCTCATGGCCCCCACCGAGGTGCTGGCCCGCCAGCATGGCAAGAGCCTGGGGCCGCTGTTCGACCAGGCGGGCATCTCATGGGGGGTGCTCACCGGATCCACGCCCCCCGCCGAGCGCGAGGCGGTGCTCGCGCGCGTGGCGGCGGGAGAGGTGGACGTGCTCGTGGGCACGCACGCCCTCTTGGAGGACGACGTGCGCCCGAGGCGGTGCACGCTCGCGGTCATCGACGAGCAGCAGCGCTTCGGCGTGGACCAGCGGGCGAAGCTGCTGGCGAAGGGCGAGGCGCCCGACGCGCTCTACCTCACGGCCACGCCCATCCCGCGCTCGCTGGCGCTGGCGCTCTTCGGCAACCTCACGCTCTCCTACATCAGGCACCGCCCGCACGACGCGTCGGCGCGCACGACGAAGGTTGTGGCGAAGCAGGAGCGTGGGCGCGCCTACGACGCCGCGCTCGCCGCGCTCGCGCGCGGGGAGCAGGTGTACGTGGTGTGCCCGCTCGTGGGGGCGAGCGCCGAGGAGCGCGACGCGAAGGCCGGCAAGCGCGCGGGGCGCGAGGGCGACGAGGACGAGTACGCCTACGCCGCCATCAGCATCGAGGACGACGCCGACCTGGACGGCGGCAACGTGGCGGCCGCCGAGCGCGAGGCCGCCTTCCTGCAGCAGAAGACGTTCGTGGACTGGAAGGTGGAGCTTCTGCACGGGCGGCTGCCCGCTGCGGAGAAGCAGGACGTCATGGCCCGCTTCCGGGCAGGCGAGACGCAGGTGCTCGTGGCCACGACCGTCATCGAGGTGGGCGTGGACGTCCCGAACGCCACGGTCATGATCGTGGAGGACGCCGACCGCTTCGGCCTGTCGCAGCTCCACCAGCTGCGCGGCCGCGTGGGGCGCGGGGAGAAGCCCGGAGAGGTGTACCTGGTGAGCGCGTCGCGCACGGATGCGGCGCTGCGCCGTCTGGCGGCCATGGAGACCACCGACGACGGCTACGAGCTGGCGGCCTACGACCTGTCGCTGCGCCGCGAGGGCGATATCCTGGGCAACCGCCAGCACGGCGCCTCCGCGCTCAAGCTGGTGAACGTGGTGCGGGACGGCAAGGTGATCGAGGCGGCGCACGCCGACGCGCGCGCCCTGCTGGAAGAGGACCCGCGGCTCGAGGCGCCCGCGCACCGCGCGCTCGGGCGCGAGGCGCGGCTCGCGTTCAAGCGCGCCGGAGAGGTTCAAGGGGGCTGACATGCGCATCATTGCAGGAGAGTTCAAAGGGCGTACGATCAAGGCGCCGAAGGGGGACGGCACGCGCCCCACGACCGATCGCGTGCGCGAGTCGCTCATGAGCGCCGTGAACAGCGCCTGCGGCGGCTTCGAGGGCGCGACGGTGCTGGACGCGTTCGCCGGGTCGGGTGCGCTCGGGTTGGAGGCGCTCTCGCGCGGCGCCGCCTGCGCGCACTTCTTCGAGCGCGACGGCGCGGCGCAGCGCGTGCTGTGCGGCAACGTGCGCGCGCTCGGGTTGGAGGCGCGCCGCGCGCGCATCCACCGCGGCGACGTGCTGAGGGACCCGCCCGCCCATGCGCGCCCCCCGTTCAGCCTCGTGTTCCTGGACCCGCCCTACGCGCTCGCCGCGCAGGATGCGCTCGGCCTGGCGGCAACCCTCGCGGCCGACGGCGCCCTCGCGCCGGACGCGCTCGTGGCGTACGAGCACGGGGCGGGCACCTGCGGCGAGGCCGACGCGGCCGCCGCCGCCTGCGGGCTCGCCCTTGCATCGCGCAAGAAGTACGGCGATACTGTCGTGGACCTGTTCAGACCGAAGGAGCTTTGACCTGTTATGAGACGAGCACTCACGCCCGGAACGTTCGACCCCATCACCAGCGGGCACCTCGACGTCATCACGCGCGCGGCACAGCTGGTGGACGAGGTGGTGGTGGCCGTAGCCGCCTCCCCTAAGAAGAACCCGCTGTTCTCGCTCGAGGAGCGCGCCGAGCTCGTGCGCCAGGCCACGAGCCACCTGCCCAACGTGCGCGTGGAGCCCTTCGACGAGCTGCTCGTGGACTTCGCTGCCCGCATGGAGGCCACCGTGGTGGTGAAGGGCCTGCGCGCCATCACGGACTTCGAGTACGAGTTCCAGATGACGGCGCTCAACTACCAGTTGAACCAGGAGCTGGAGACGCTGTTCATCATGTCGCCCCCGCAGTACATGTACCTGTCTTCGTCCATCGTGCGCGAGATTGCCAGCCTGCACGGCGACGTGAACGGCTTCGTGCCCCCGTGCGTGAAGGGCGCCCTCGAGGCCAAGTTCGCGGAGTAGGCCCAAGGAGGGCCGCGCGGGTTCCGGTATGGCAACGAGAATACGACAGGGGCCTTCCGACCGGGTAAAATGTGCACGGTTTGTGCAGTGACGTTGGGTTATGGGTTCAAACCTGCTAGAATACTTTGACGCATGCGCGCAGGAAGACTCAAACCCCGTGCGCCGACGCACTTGAAACGCAGCACGCTTGGGTGGAAGGACAATCATGGACGAAACAGGAGTCTTGGGGCTGCTCGAGGAGCTCTCGATTCTTCTCGAGGACTCGAAGCCGGTCTTCGGCAAAAGCAACTTGCGCCAAGTCGACATAGCCGCGGCGTTCGAGATCATGGACGAGATCCGCGACACGTTCCCGAGCGAGTTCGCGCAGGCGCGCCAGATCGTTCGCGAGCGCCAGAGCCTGCTCGACGACGCCGAGGCCGAGGCCAACCGCATGATCGAGGACGCGCGCAGCCAGGCCATGACCATCGCCAGCGAGCAGGAGATCGTGCGCATCTCCCAGCAGCAGGCCGACCAGATCCTCGCGGACGCCCGCGAGCTGGAGCGCCAGACGCGCGCCGGGGCCGAGGATTACGCCGACGAGGTGTTCGGGCACGTGGAGCAGAGCCTCGACACGCTGCTGAACAACGTGCGCCGCTGCCGCGACCGCCTCAACGCCAACTCGCTCGCCGCGGGCCGCTGATGGAAACGACGCGCATCCCCATACCCTCGGAGCTCTTCGCACCTGCGGAGAGCTCGCATTTTGAGGGATCGTACACGGTGCCCGTCTTGAAGGCGGGGCCCGACTTGTACGATTTCGCCGAGCCGCTGTCCTGGCAGGTGGACGTGACGAACACGGGCGACGCGCTGCTGGTCACCGGCACCGTGGAGGGAGAGGCGAGGACGTCGTGCGCGCGCTGCGTCGACGACTTCTCGTTCCCCGTGACGGGCGAGGTGGAGGGCTACTTCCTGCTCGGCGCCGACAAGGAGGCGCCCGAGGACATGGACGACGACGAGTTCGACGTGCTGCCCGAGGACAACGTCATCGACCTGGAGCCGCTGCTGAACGCCGCGCTGCTGCTGGAGTTCCCGCTCGTGCCGCTGTGCGACGACGAATGCAAGGGCCTGTGCCCCACGTGCGGCGCGAACCTCAACAAGGGGCCGTGCGGCTGCGCGCCCGCCGAGGGCGACGGGGGCGACGACGTGCCGCCCAACCCGTTCGCCGTGCTGAAGGATTTCCCGTTCGAGCAGAACTGACCTCCTTTCCGCCATCGTGGAAGGTCTGTCCCTGCTATTTTCGATGAACCTGCCCGCGCCATTTTGAAACGCCCGCCCCCGGCGGGCGTTTCCTTTTCCCGACAGAGCAAGAAAAGTAGAGACGTGCGCCTCGTCGTTCTGGTTCAATGGAGCATCCGGGCCGAAAGGGAGGAAGGGAGGCTGGCATGGAGCCGGAGCACCTGCGCGCGGTGGAGCGGGCGGTGGCGTGTATCGAGGCGCACCGGGGCGGGCGGCTCGACCTGGACGCCATTGCGCGCGCTGCCGGCTACTCGAAGTTCCATCTGCATCGCCTGTTCGGCGAGGCGACGGGCATGACCGTGCATGCGTACGCATCGCGCCGACGGCTCACCGAGGCCGCCCGTGCGCTCGTGGAGACGGAGCGGCCCGTAGCCGACATCGCCCGCGACGCCGGCTACGACAGTCAGCAGACGTTCTCGGCGGCGTTCGCCGCGCTGTACAAGGCGCCGCCTGCGCGCTTCAGGGCGTGCGGTGCGTTCTACCCCCTGCAGCTGCCGCTGAAGCTGGACGCACTTGCCGGCGGGCTGAACGGCCCGCCGGCAGGTGCGGCTGATGGTCGGGCAGGCGAGGCGGGCGGCTGGGCCGACGGGGCCGGCCCCTGGGAGGCCAGGGCCGCGACGCCCGCCGACGTGCCGGCCTGGATGGATCTCATGCGGCTCGCCGTGGACGGCTTCCCCTGCCTTGACGAGCGCCGGCACGAGGCCTGGCTGCGCGAGGCCGTGGCCCGTGGGCAGGCGCTCGTCGCCCGCGGCGCGGGACCGGCGGCCCTCGCGGGCGCGGCGGCCTTCGACCCCGGGCGGGCCCGCATCGACGTGCTGGCGGTGCATCCGCGGCAGCGGCGGAGCGGAGGCCCGGCCCGCGCGCTCGTCGCGGCCGTGCAGGCCGCGGTGCCGGGGCGCGACCTGGCCATCGCCACGTACCGCGCGGGCGACCGCGCCGACACGGGGTACCGGCGCGACCTCGCGGCTCTCGGGTTCGAGGAGGCGGAGCTGGGCACCGAGCTCGGCTATCCCGTGCAATGGTTCCTGCTGCGTGCGGAGCCGCAGGATGAAGGCGGGAACGGGAGGAGGAATATCCTATGAGCGAAGGGCGTGCCGCCGTCAGGGCGGAGGAGGAGGCGCGGCTTGCCGAGACGCTCGGTCTCGTGCGCGCAGCCCTCGGTAAGGCCGAGGCCCTGCATGGGCGGATAGAGGACGGCTACCGCGAGGCCAAGCGCTACCAGGTGGCGTACCGCGGAGAGATCGACCCTGCGGAGGCCTTCCAGAACGAGCTGGCGCTGGCCGAGGTCGACCGGCGTGCCGCACGCTCGCACGAGGCGGCCGCGCAGCTGCGCAAGATGCTCGATGCGCCGTACTTCGCGCGCGTGGATTTCGCGGCCGGCGGGGAAGGGGGGCCGGAGACGTTCTACCTAGGGCGTTTCTCGTTCGCAGCGGAAGGCCGCACCGTGGTGTCCGACTGGCGCTCGCCGGTGGCGGGCCTGTTCTACGAGCACGACGAGACGGGCCCGGCGGCCTACGACGCGCCCTCGGGCCGCGTGGAAGGCCTGCTTTCGCTCAAGCGCCAGCTGGGGGTGGAGCGGGGCGAGCTCGTGTACGCGGCGGACAGCGCCTCGAGCGTGCGCGACGAGGTGCTGGCGCGCGAGCTGGGGCGCGCCTCCGACCGGAAGATGCGCGCCATCGTGGCGTCCATCCAAGCCGAGCAGAACCGCATCATACGCGACGAGGAGCCGGGCACGCTGGTCATCCAGGGCGCGGCAGGCTCGGGCAAGACCTCCATCGCGCTGCACCGCGTGGCGTACCTGCTGTACCGGCGCCGTGGCGAGCTTTCGTCGCGCCAGGTGGCCCTCCTCTCGCCGAACCGCGTGTTCGCCGACTACATCGCCGGCGTGCTGCCGGAGCTCGGCGAGGAGCCCATCGAGGCATTCGATCTGCGCGGCGTCGTGGAGCGGGCGCTCAACGGCTCCGTGCGCGTCGCGCCCGCGCGCTCGAGCGTGGACGCTGCGGACGAGGCATGGCGCGAGCGCGCCCGCTTGAAGGGGACGGCCGCGTTCGCCGACGCGGTGCTCGCGTTCCTCGAACGGGTTCCCGAGGCGGCGTTCGCGGCCGAGGACCTGACGTTCGGCCGACGCGTCGTCGAAGCCGCGTGGATCGATGCGCGATTCCGCGCGCACGGGGGCCTCGCCTTGGAGGAGCGGCTCGACCTCGTGGCCGCGAGCGTGGTCTACGAGCTGGAGTCCACGAGCGTCGGGCGCGACCGCCACGCCGTGCCGACGAAGCGGGAAGCGCGTCGGCGCCTGGCCGGCATGCTGCGCGCTAAGGACGCGCTTTCGCTCTACCGCCTGTTCCTCGCCGACCAGGGCTGGGAGGGTGCGCTCAAGGTCGGGCCGAAGCGCACGGTGGAGTGGGAGGACGCCGCGCCGCTCGCGCTCTTCAAGGGCGCGTTCTCGGGCTTCGAGGCCTACGACGGCGTCAAGCACCTCGTGGTGGACGAGATGCAGGACCTGACGCCGGTGCAGCATGCGCTCGTGGCGCGGCTGTTCCGTTGCGGCAAGACCGTGCTGGGCGACTGCTGCCAGGTGGTGGACGAGTGCGTCTCTGCCGCGCTCGAGGACGTTGCCCGGGCCTATGGCGCCGCGCGCGTCGTGCGGCTCACGCGCAGCTACCGTTCCACGAGCGAGATCGTGGCGCTCGCGAACCGCGTGAAGCCCGCCGCCGGCCTCGAGGCGGTGGAGCGGCATGGCGACGTGCCGCGCATCATCGACTGCGCGGACACGGCCGAGGTGCTCGCGCGGACGCTCGAGGCCGCCCAAGCCTTCCGCGCGAGCGGGCGCAAGACGCTCGGGATCCTGCACGCTTCCGAAGAGCTGGCCGCGCGCTACGCCGAGCTGCTCTCCCGCGACGTGGACGTCCACCTGCTGACCGAGCGCACGGAGACCTTCGAGAAAGGCGTGTCGGTGGCGTCCGTCAAGATGGCGAAGGGCCTCGAGTTCGACGAGGTGGTCGTGCTCGACGCCGACGAGCGCTTCTTCTCCGGCGAGCTCGGACGTTCCCTCCTCTACGTCGCGGTCACGCGTGCCCTTCATCGGCTGACCGTCCTGCACCGGGGAAGGCCGAGCAGGTTCCTGGCGGAGTAGGGGCGTCCGCCGTCCTGGGGGCAGCGACGAGGGCGCGACGCGAGGCGCGAGGGCCGTTCGAGATTCGCGGACGAGAACGAAGGCCCTGGCAACGGGAGCGGTGCTCGAAGTCGTTCGCGCAGCAAAACGCTCCGCATATCGCCGGTTCGCGCGTTGCGGACGCTTCCCCTGTGGAACTTATGCTCCCGCAGGTTCCCTATTCGTCCATGACGATGCAGGCAAGGGGATCGAGCGGCACGGTTGTGGGGCGGTCCCTGCCCGCGAGGGCGTGTTGCGGGCATTCTGGGAAACCGCATGAACATCCTATATGGAAGAGGCTGAAGCGATTTTGCGTTCCCACGCCTCGAGCTCGCTCTCCTTGTGCTAATATTGAATTCTAATTCAATGAAAGGAAGTTCAACAAATGGTGTCGAGGCAGGAGCAGCGGGAGCGGCGCCGCGAGGAGATCCTCCGAGCGGCGATGCACCTGTTCGTGCGCAAGGGCTATGCGGGCACGAAGGTGGGCGACATCGCCGAGGCGGTGGGCATGAGCACGGGGCTCATGTTCCATTACTTCGAGTCGAAGGAAGCGCTCTACGAGGAGCTCATAGGCCTGGGCGTGGGCGGGCCGATGGCGATGATGGGCAACAGGGCCGAGGTCGACGCGATCGCGTTCTTCGAAGGGGCCGCCGCGAGCATCCTGGCCTTTTTGCGCGAAGACCGCTTCATGGCCGACATGTTCGTGCTCATGGGCAACGCGCTTATGGACGACGCCATCCCCGAGCGCGCGAAGGAGCTGCTCGCGGGCTTCGACATGAACACGCCCACGGCCGAGATGGTGCGTCGCGGCCAGCGCGAGGGCACCGTCCGCGCGGGCGACCCGACGGCGCTCTCCATCGCGTTCTGGGCGGCCATCCAGGGCATCGCCGAGGAGCTGGCCGTGTATCCCGATATGCCGTGCCCGGAACCGGAATGGATCGTCGACATCGTGAGGAAGAGGTAGGGGAATGGATCAGCTGAAGAGCGAGCACGCAAGCGCGAGCGCGGCCAAGCGAACGGATGTTTCACGTGAAACATCGGAGGAGCGATCGTCGCGCGCGACGGGCGCGACGGGGGCGGGAGCTTCGTCGAAGCGCGTCGCCGTCGTGGGCGCCGGCATAGCAGGGCTCGCGGCCGGGGTGTACACGCGCCAGAGCGGCTTCGACGTCACCGTCTTCGAGCCGCACGCCATCCCCGGCGGCGCATCGACCAGTTGGAGCCGCAAGGGGTACCTGTTCGAGGGCGGCATGCATTGGCTCACGGGATCGTCGCCGAAGACGGCGCTCAACGCGGTGTGGAACGAGATCGGCGCGCTCGATGCGGACGTGCCGATATACGTGCGCGACCCCTTCCTCGCCTACGAGTTCGAGGGGAGAACCGTCTACCTGTACCGCGACGTCGACCGCCTCGAGGAGCACCTGCTCGACGTCGCGCCCGAAGACGCGCGCCAGATACGGCGCCTCGTCAAGGACGTGCGCGCGTTCATGAAGGTGAGCATGCCCGTCTTCGACCTCAAGGGCGTGAAGGCGGCCGTGCCGCGCAAGGCGGGCATGGGGGAAATGCTTGCCATGCTGCCGGCGATGGCACGCATGCCCGCCTACGCGAACCAGACCGCCCGTGCGTTCGCGGATCGCTTCTCCAACCCGCTGCTGCGCACCCTGTTCGCGAGCATGGTCGGCGAGGACATGAGCGCGATGGGACTCGCGTTCACGCTCGCGACGCTCGCTGCGGGCGACGGCGGGTACCCGCTCGGCGGCTCGCTCGCCATGGCCCGGCGCGTCGCTGAGACGTTGGAGCGGCTGGGAGGTCGGATCGAGTACCGGAGCCTCGTCGAGCAGGTTGCCGTGCGGGACGGGCGAGCGGTGGGCGTGGTCGTGGACGGCGAAGAGCGGGCGTTCGATGCCGTCATCGTGACGCAGGATCTGCGCATGGCCGTCGACGAGCTCTTCGACCCGCCGATCGTCGAGCCTTGGGCGGAGCATTTGCGGGAGCACGTGCATCCGATCCTCGACACGTTCGTGAGCCTCGGCATCCGAAGCGACCTCTCGGACGTGCCGGAATGCGTCGGGTTCCCCCTCGACGAGCCCGTTTTCTGCGGAGGGCAGCGACATGACGCGCTTTCCTTCAACAACTACGCCGCCTACGAGGGCTACGCGCCCGAGGGCTGCACGGCCATGACGCTGTTCATGAACGGCGACACGTACGACTGGTGGGTCGCGCGCAAGGACGACGGCACCTACGTGCAGGAGAAGCGCAAGCTCGCCGAGGCAGTGATCGCCGCGGTGTCGAAGAAGTGCCCGCAGGTGGAGGGCAAGGTGGAGGTATGGGACGTGGCCACGCCGCTGACCTACGAGCGCTACCTGCGCTCGTACAAGGGCTCGTGGATGTCGAACATGCTCCCCGGCGAGAAGGCGCGGAGCTACCCGGCGAAGCCCGAGGGCATCGCGGACGTGTACTTCGCCGGCCAGCGCCTCGTCGCCCCCGGCGGCCTGCCCACCGCGGTCGACACCGCCCGCACCGCCGTCCAGCACCTCTGCCGCGACACCGGCACGGTGTTCCAAGGGGCGCTCTGACGGGTCGCCCCGCGGCGGTCCTCGGATGTTTCACGTGAAACATCCGTTCGTTTCAATTTGCGGCGCGCCGGGTCATGGACCCGACGCGCTCTTTCCTCTTGCGAGGCGCATTCCGCTCGGGATGACGCAAGGGGCTCGTCAACCGGAGGATGCACGCCGGGCGGCGACTCATTGACGACGCCGCCTCCGGCTCCGTCGCCCAACGCAGTCTCGCCTACCATATGAGGGATAGGCAAGGCGACGAGGCGGGGAGGCGGACATGGCGAAGCGCGAAGCGGAGGGCGGCGGTGTGGATCCCTCCCAGGTCGTGCGCCACTTCCTGTTCGCTCTCGCGGCCGGCGGGGCCGGCGCGGCGGCCTCCATCGCGCTCTCGCTCGCCGTCGACCTCGCGGCGCGGCTCTCCGGGCGCTTCCCGTGGCTGCTCCTCGCGCTGCCGGCGCTCGGCGCGGCCTCCGTTCTGCTGTACCGTGCGCTCAAGCTGCCCGCGCACCTGGCCACCGACACGCTGGTGGACCGCCTGCGCCGCAACGACCGCGTGCCGCCCGCGCTCGCGCCGGGCATCCTCGCGGGCACGTTCCTCACCGTGCTCGGCGGCGGGTCGGTGGGCAAGGAGGCCGCGGCGCTGCAGATGGGGGCGTCGCTCGGCGCGCTCGTCGGCCGCCCCTTCAAGCTGGCCCCCGTGCGCCGGGGCGCGCCGGCCATCCCCCAGGGCTACGCGGCGGCCACGGGCATGGCGGCGTGCTTCGGGGCGCTCTTCTTCGCGCCGCTCGGCTCGACGATGTTCGTGCTCGAGCTCGCCCGGTTCGACCGGACGGTCGCGCGCCACGTGCCCACGCTGCTGCTCGCGTCGTTCGCGGCGTTCAGCATCGCGCGCTTGACAGGCATCGGCGACGTGATCCCGCGCGTCGCCGTGCCCGTCTTCTCGTGGCCGCTCGTCGCGCAGTGCGTGCTCGTGGGCCTGGCATGCGGGGCGGCGGGCACCGTGTTCGGCACGGGGCTGCGTCTCGCGCGCCGCGTCGTGCGCCGGCGGGTGGGCCGGCCGCTGGTGGCCGCCGTCGCGGGCGGCCTCCTGTTCGCGGGCATCGTGCTGGCGTTCGGGTGGCAGGGCTTCGAGGGCACGGGCATGCCGCTTCTGCGCGGCGCGCTCGCGGGGCATGCGGGCGGCGCCGATTTCGCCGTGAAGGCGGGCCTCACGGTGCTCGCGCTCGGCTTCGGGCTCAAGGGCGGCGAGATCATGCCCATGTTCACGGTGGGCGCGCTTTTGGGCTGCGCGCTCGGCGGCCTCACGGGGGCGGCGGCGCCGTTCTCGGCCGCGCTCGGGCTGGCGGCGTTCTTCGGGGCCGCGAGCCGCTGCCCGCTGGCTGCGCTTCTCATGGGCGCGGAGATATTCGGCCTGGCCGCCGCGCCCTATCTGGCGCTCGCGGTGGCGGTGGCCTACGCGGGCAGCCGCGACGTGGGCGTGTTCGGGCACGGCACGGCGAGCGAGCTCGCGCGCCTGCGCGCACGGGCCCGCGATCTCGCGTGGCGCCGGGAAGGGCGCTGAGGCATGGGGCGCGCGACGGGCCGCCTTCCCGGCCAGCTGGCGCGCCACGCCGCGTTCGCGCTCGCGGCCGGAACGGCCGGGGCGCTCGCCGCGTCGCTCGCCACCCTCGCGCTCGACGCGGCCTCGGCGCTCCCCACGCGCTTCCCCTGGCTGCTGTTCGCGCTGCCGCTTCTAGGGGCGGCCTCCATCGGGCTCTTCAAGCTGCTCGGCCTGCCGCTCGGCGCGCAGCCCGGATCGGTGGTGGAGGACGTGCGCGACGATGGCCGCGTGCCGCTCGCCCTGGCGCCTGCGGCGCTCGCCGGCACGCTCTTCACGGTGGCGGGCGGGGGGTCGGCGGGAGCGACGGCAACCTCGCTCGCCATGTCGTCCTCGGCGGCGTCGGAGCTCGGCAGGCTCGCGCGGGTCGAGCCCCTGGCGGCGTCCGGCGCGCGGGCGCCCCGCCGCGGCTGGACGGCGGCCTGCGGGATGGCGGCGGCGTTCTCGGCCCTGTTCGGCGCGCCGCTCGCGGGCGCCGCGTTCGCGCTCGAGCTCGTCCGGTTCGACGGCGCCGTCGCGCGCCATCTGCCCGCCGTGCTCACGGCCTCCCTCGCAGCTTGGCTCGTTTCGCTGCCGCTCGCCGGCGGTTACGCGCTCCCTGCGGCGGCGCCCTCGGACGCGTCGTGGCGCGCGGGCGCGCTCTGCTTGCTGGTGGGCCTCGCGAGCGCTGCGGCCGGCACCGTGTTCGGCTGGTCGCTGCGCGCGCTCAGGTGGGCCTTCGGCCGGGCCCGCGCCCATCCGGCCCTCGTGGCGGCTGCGGGAGGCGCGCTCATCTGCGCGCTCGTGCTCGCCTTCGGCTGGCAGCGCTTCGAGGGGTCGGGCCTCGCGCTTCTCGCCGTCGCCTTCGCCGGGGACGCCGGCCCCTTCGACTTCGCCGTGAAGGCGCTGCTCACCGTGGTCACGCTCGGCTTCGGCTTCAAGGGCGGCGAGGTGATGCCCGCGCTTTCCGTGGGCGCGCTTTTGGGGGCCTCGTGCGCGGGGCTCATTGGCGCCGCGCCGCCGTTCGCAGCGGCCATGGGGGCCGCGGCCTTCCTCGCGGCCGCCGCACGCTGCCCGCTCGCCGCGGTGCTCCTGGCCGGCGAGGCGTTCGGGTGGGCCGCCGCGCCGTGGGCCGCGCTCGCCGTGCTGCCCGCCTATCTGGGCAGCGTGGACGTGGGCATGTTCGGCCGCGGGATCACGGCGTGGCGGACGCGCTCGCGCGCTGCCCGCGGGCAACGAGAGGATCGACGACGCGGGAGAGGACGGTAAGCGCTACAATGGCAACCATGGACACCAAGAAGAATCCCCCAGCCCACGCAGTCGATCCCGCGGCCCCTTCGGGCGCCGACGAGCCGCGCGTTTCCGCGCGCCAGGTGCTCGCGCGCTTCGTCGCCTATTACAAGCCCTACAAGTTCCTGTTCTTCTTCGACCTCGTGTGTGCCTCGGTGCTCGCGGCGGTCGATCTGGCCTTCCCGCAGTTCCTGAACTTCTTCACGAGGCAGTTCTTCCTGGAGCCGCCCGAGGTCATCCTCTCCACGCTCGGGTGGATAGCGCTCGGGTTCGCCGCGCTGTACGCCCTGCGCACGGCCTGCCAGTACTTCATCACGGCGTGGGGCCACATCATGGGCGCGCGCATGGAGGCCGACATGCGCATGGACCTGTTCAAGCAGTACCAGCGCCTGTCGTTCAGCTACTACGACCGCAACAACACCGGCGAGATGATGAGCAAGCTGCTCACCGACCTGTTCGACATATCGGAGCTGGCGCACCACGGGCCGGAGAACCTGTTCATCTGCATTCTGAAGATTGCAGGCTCGTTCGTGCTGCTGTTCATGATAAACGTGCCGCTCACGGCCATCATGCTGGCGGCCACGGCGGTCATGGCGGCCTACGCGTTCTGGCGCAACTACAAGAAGCGCGTCATCTTCACGGAGAACCGCAGGAAGATGGCCGACATCAACGCGCGGCTGCAGGACTCGCTCGGCGGCATCCGCGTGGTGAAGTCGTTCGGCAACGAGGGCGTGGAGATCGGCAAGTTCAGCGGCACGAACAAGCGCTTCGTGGACACGAAGGAGAGCTCGTATAGGTTCATGGGCGCGTTCCATGCGGTGAACTCGGTGTTCACCGGCGTTCTGTACACCGTGACCATCGTGGGTGGCGGCTACTTCGTGGCCACGGGGGGCCTGGCGCCCGCCGAGCTCGCCATCTACGCCCTGTACATCGGCATCTTCCTGTCGCCCATCGAGCAGCTCATCAACTTCACCGAGCAGTTCCAGAAGGGCTACGCGGGCTTCCGCCGCTTCATGGAGGTGCTGGCCGTGAGGCCCGACGTGCGCAACCGGCCCGGCGCCCTGCCGCTTGCAGCCGCCGAGGTGGAGCGCGGGCGGGCGGACGAGTTCGTGGCCGGAGAAGTGCGCTACCGTGGCGTGCGGTTCGGCTACGACGGCGAGCACGAGGTGCTGCGCGGTCTGGACCTGGCCATACCGGCCGGTACGACCGTGGCGCTCGTGGGGCCGTCAGGCGGCGGCAAGACCACCACGTGCTCGCTTCTGCCCCGGTTCTACGACCCGGGCGCGGGCTCGGTGGAGATCGACGGCATCGACGTGCGCGACGTGACGGTGGAGACGCTGCGCGAGGCCATCGGCATCGTGCAGCAGGACGTGTACCTGTTCGGCGGCACCGTGCGCGAGAACATCGCCTACGGGCGCCCCGATGCCTCGGACGACCAGATCGTGGAGGCGGCGCGGCGCGCGAACATCCATGAGTTCGTCATGGGCCTGCCGGAGGGCTACGACACGTTCGTGGGCGAGCGCGGGGCGCGGCTGTCGGGCGGGCAGAAGCAGCGGATCGCCATCGCGCGCGTGTTCTTGCGCAACCCGCGCATCCTCATCCTGGACGAGGCCACGAGCGCGCTCGACAACGAGAGCGAGCGGGCCATCCAGGCGTCGCTCGAGGAGCTGTCCGAGGGCCGCACCACGCTCGTCATCGCGCACCGGCTGTCCACCATACGCGGCGCCGACCTCATCGCGGTGGTTGAGGACGGCCGCGTGGTGGAGCAGGGCACCCACGACGAGCTGCTGGAGCTGGGCGGCACGTACGCGCGCTATTACGAGATGCAGTTCGGTCGCCCGTCGGAAGGGCTCTGAGCGGCCCTTCGCGCCCTCGGGGCCCCGCCGTGTGGAGCACGTGTGGCATGTCGAAGAAAAGCGCAGATGGGGCCTTGCGCGGCGCATGAACCTTTGGTACTATACCGTTTCGCATGTTTACTAAGCGAGGACGGGCGGCACGGGTTCGCCCGGCTTACAGAAGGAGCATAGATCATGGCAGTACCTAAGCGCAAGATGGGCCGTATCCGCACCCATAACCGTCGCAGCAGCAACGATAAGATCGGTGCGCCCGCCCGTTCCGTGTGCCCGCAGTGCGGCGAAGTGAAGCTTCCGCACCGCGTGTGTCCGAACTGCGGCTTCTACAAGAACCGCGAGGTTATCGAGACGGAATAGCGCATCCGCGCTTTGGCGCGCGCTCTTCGGCCGCGTTGAAAAGCCTCCCCGCACGTCAGCGCCCGCTGATGCATGGGGAGGCTTTTTCAGGTTGGTTGAGCAAGGCGCGTGCGGTCGGGGCCCGGCAGGGCCGCGGTTCTCGCAGGAGGCCGGCCTCGCGGGAGGCCGTCGGCAGGAGGAGGCAATCAATGTCCGAGGAAGTCACGATAGCGGTCGATGCCATGGGGGGCGACGATGCCCCGGGCGTCGTGCTCGACGGCGTGGCGCAGGCGCTCGAGGCCGACGGGGCCCTGCACGTGGTGCTGTGCGGCCCGGCCGAGGTGGTGGAGCCGTTCGCGGCGGCGCACGAGCGCTGCGAGGCGCGCGCGACGACCGAGGTCGTCGGCATGGGCGAGCACCCGGCCGAGGCCGTGCGCAAGAAGAAGGACTCGTCTGTCGTGGTGGGCTGCCGCCTGGTGAAGGAGGGTGCCGCGCAGGGCTTCTTCTCCGCCGGCTCCACGGGCGCCTGCCTGGCGGCGGGGACGCTCGTCATGGGCCGCATCAAGGGCGTGTCGCGGCCGGCGCTGGCCACGGTCATCCCGTCGCCCGTGCGCCCGGTGGTCATGTGCGACATCGGCGCGAACGCCGACTGCAAGCCCGCCTACCTCGTGCAGTTCGCCCAGATGGCCACCATCTACGCCGAGCGTATCGTGGGGATAGAGAACCCGCGCGCGGCGCTGCTGAACATCGGCGAGGAGGAGGCGAAGGGCTCCCAGTTCGCCCAGGAGGCCTACGCGCTGCTGAAGGAGCAGCTGCCGAACTTCGCCGGCAACGCCGAGGGCGGCGACATCCTCCCCGCGAAGTTCGACGTCATCGTGACGGACGGCTTCACGGGCAACGTGTGTCTCAAGACCATCGAGGGCACGTCCAAGACGCTGTTCAAGACGCTCAAGGGCGTTATGATGAAAACCCCCGTCACGAAGCTGGGGGCTCTTGCCATCAAGGGCGGCCTGAAGGAGCTCATGGCGCAGGTGAGCCCGGACACGTACGGCGGTGCGCCGCTCCTGGGCGTGAAGGGGGCGCTGCTGGTGGGCCACGGCTCGTCGAATGCCTTCGCCGTGAAAAACGGCGTGCTCACCACGGCCGGCGTGGTGCGCGCGGGGGTTTCTGAAATAATCGCGCAGACCGTGGCGAAGGGCGCGTAGTCGGCTACAATGAACCGAACGGCAAGGTGGCCCCGGCGCGTCCGCGTCCGGGGCCTTCCTTGCGCCCGGCCCCCCGTCCTGCCGGGGGCGCGGGGCGGCCGACGGACCGGAACACGCGAACGAAACGACCAGCAGAGGGCCGAACCTTCATGATATTGACCGAAGAGCAAGAACAGAAGCTCGCCAGAGCGCAAGAGATACTCGACTACCGCTTCGATAGCGAGCACCTCCTGCTCTCTGCCATCACCCACCCCTCGGCAACCGAGGGCAAGTCCGTCAAGTACTCCTACGAGCGCCTGGAGTTCCTGGGCGACAGCATCCTGGGCGCCATCGTTGCGGCCATAGCGTTTCACCGCTTCCACGACCTGGACGAGGGCGGGCTCACGCGCATCAAGGTGGCGCTCGTGTCGGGCGCGAGCCTGTCGGACGTGGCCGACCGCCTGGGCTTCGCGGACGTCATCGTGTTCGGCTCGTCGGAGACGGGCACGGGCAAGCGCGGCCTGCACTCCGCGCTGGAGAACGTGTACGAGGCCGTGGTGGCGGCGCTCTACCTGGACGGCGGCATCGGGGCCGCGCAGGAGTTCGTGGAGCGCACGCTCATCCCGCGCATGTCGCTGGACATGGCGCGCGAGCCGGAGAACCCCAAGAGCGCCCTGCAGGAGAAGCTGCAGGAGGACGGCATAACGCCCACGTACAAGCTCGTGGAGACGCAGGGGCCGCCGCACGACCGCACGTTCGTGGCGCAGGTGTTCGCCGGCACGCAGGGCCTGGCCCGCGGCACCGGCCGCACGAAGAAGGAGGCCGAGAGCCAGGCGGCCAAGAGCACGCTCGCGCGCCTCGGCGAGTTCTTCGGGCTGGGCGTGGACGAGGAGACGCGTGCCGAGAAGGCCGAGGCCGCGAAGCTGGCCAAGGCCGAGAAGGCGGCGGCGCGCGCCGAGGAGAAGGCGCGCAAGAAGAGCGAGCGCGCCCAGGCCAAGCAGCGCAAGCAGGGGTAGGCCGTGTACCTGAAGTCGCTCGTCCTCAAGGGTTTCAAGTCGTTCGCCGACCGCAGCGCGCTCGCGCTCGAGCCGGGTATCACGGCCGTGGTGGGCCCGAACGGCTCGGGCAAGTCGAACATCTCGGACGCGGTGCTGTGGGTGCTGGGCGAGCGCAATGCGAAGAACCTGCGCGGCCAGGCCATGGAGGACGTCATCTTCGCGGGCTCGTCGGCGCGCAAGGCCACGGGGCTGGCCGAGGTGGACCTCGTGCTGGACAACTCGGACGGCACGCTTCCCGTGGATTTCGCCGAGGTGGCCATCACGCGCCGCATGTACCGCTCCGGCGAGAGCGAGTACCTGATAAACGGGGTGGTGGCGCGCCGCATGGACGTGCTGGACATCTTGCACGACACGGGGCTCGGCACGGGCACGCACTCCATCATCAGCCAGGGCTCGCTCGACTCCATCCTGCAGTCCAAGCCGGAGGACCGCCGCGCGCTCATCGAGGAGGCCGCGGGCGTGCTCAAGCACAAGCAGCGCAAGGCCAAGAGCGAGCGGAAGCTGGAGCACATGGACCAGCACCTCGCGCGCGTGAAGGACGTGGCGGCCGAGGTGGAGCGCCAGCTGGGGCCGCTCGAGCGCAAGGCGAAGCGCGCGCGGGCCTACCAGGGGCTGTCCGCCGAGCTCTCCGAGCTCACGCTGGCGCTGGCCGTGGACGACCTGCGCGTGCTGCAGCGCGCCTGGGACGAGGCTGTGGAGCGCGAGCGGGCCTTGGACGAGGAGCTGGCGCAGAAGAAGGCCGCCATCGCCGAGGCCGAGGCGCGCGCCGAAGAGCTGCAGGAGCGGATACGCCGCGAGAGCGCCGACGCGGGCGAGCTGGCCAAGACCCATCGCCGTGCGTCGTCGGCCGTGGAGCGCTTCGACGGCGCCACGCTGCTGTTGCATGAGAAGCGCCGCGCTGCGCAGGCCCGCGAGGCCGAGCTGCGCGTGGCGCTGGAGGCGGGCAAGGCGCGCCGCGCCGCGGCCGAGGCCGAGCGCGCGCAGGCGGCGGCTCAGGTGGGCGAGGTGCGCGCCGAGCGC
>NZ_JAIUDM010000015.1:0-14225 GCF_030418435.1 Gordonibacter sp. RACS_AR49
GCGCGAGGGTCACGGCCGAGAACCTGGCCACGGGCGAGGTGCTGGCGGCCGAGGCCGACGAGTTCGGCGACTTCTGGTTCCACCAGGTGGGCGCCGCCGAGTGGCGCGTGTACGCGGAGGCCGAGGGCTACCTCACCCGCGTGCTGGAGGCCTCGACGGCCGCCGAGGACCGCAACATGGGCCCGGTCGAGCTGTACCGGGCAGAGTAGCCGACGAACCAGGGGCCAGCCGACTGCGGCCGGTCCCTGGAAGAAGAGCCTGGGAACGGCGGCCCGCCCTTGGCGGGGCCGCCGCCCGCGGGGGCTCGCATGCGCGACGTTGGCGGATGCGAGCCCGATATAACACGACGCGGCCGCGCTCGGGGGAAGGAGGCGGGAGGCGCGGCTTCTACAGGGGATCTGCCACGTTCTTTCTTTAAGGAGGAGAGACAAATGGCACAAGAAGCGTTAACGAAGTTCTTCAGCAAAGAGGGGTTCCTGAACAAGAGGGGATTGGGCATCGTCATAGCCGTGGCCATCCTCGTGGTAGCATCGTTCGTGCCCGAGTCGCCCGACCTGTCCCACCAGGGCATCATGGCCATCGCATCGCTCTTGTTCGCCGTGTCGCTGTGGGTATGCGGCTCGTTCTCCGTGGGCGTGACGGGCATTCTGGCCCTCGTCATAGCCGTGGTCATGGGCGCGACCGACTACAAGGCCGTGTTCAGCGGGTTCGGCGTGTCGGTGGTGTTCTACGTCATCGCCATCTTCGCGCTGCCGGCGCTGCTGCTCAAGACGCAGTGGGGCGTGCGCCTCGTGGCCAAGCTGTTCAAGCTGACGGGGGAGAGCTCCGAGAAGCTCATCCTCGCGTTCATGATCGGCACGTGCCTCATCTCCACCATCATGTCCGACGTGCCCGCCGCGGTGCTGTTCATGGGCATTTCCTACGTCGTGCTCAAGGCGGCCGGCGCCCAGCCCGGCAAGTCGCGGCTCGGCAAGTGCATGATGATCGCCATCCCCATCGCGGCCGTCATCGGCGGCGTGGTCACGCCGGCCGGCAGCTCGTTCAACATGGTGGCCATGGGCGTGCTCACCGGCGCCACCGGCCAGACCATCAGCTTCCTGAACTGGATCATCGTGGGCCTGCCCATCGCCATCCTGTGCATCCCGCTGTGCTGGTTCTCCATCGTGAAGATCCTCAAGCCCGAGCAGCTCGACTCGAGCGCCTACGACAGCCTGCGCCAAGCGGCCGAGGACGCCGGCAAGCCCACGGGCTTCGAGGTGCGCGCGCTCGTCATGATCCTCGCGCTGCCCGTGCTGTGGATCCTCGGCACGTGGGTTCCGCTGCTGAACGTCACGACCGTGGCCATCATCGGCCTGGCCATCATGATGTTCCCCGGCCTGAACCTGCTCACGTGGGACGAGTTCAGCAAGCAGGTGCCCTGGACCATCATCCTCATGATGGGCTCGGTGCTCTCCCTCGGCAACATCTTCAGCGCCTCGGGCGCCGACAAGTTCGTCACGAACCTGTTCATGAGCAGCGGCGTGGCCGACCTGAACTTCACGGTGTTCCTGCTGATCACCGTTGCGTTCATCTACCTGCTGCACACCATCGCCCCGGTGGGCGCGGCCATCATCAGCCTGTTTTTGCCCATCCTCATCGGCATCTGCACGACGCTCGGCGTCTCCCCGGCCATCCCCACGATGCTGCTCGCCTTCATCGTGGCCGGCAACTTCCTCTTGCCGGTGAACCCGACGCTCATCGTCACGTACGGCGAGGGGTACTACACGTTCGGCGACATGTTCAAGGCCGGCGTGATCCCCGCCATCATCTTCTGCGTGTGCATGGTGCTCTGGGTGCCGTTCATCTGCGGCATGCTGGGACTGTAGGACTTCCCACCGCGTTTGGCGCCAGCCACCTCGGCGCCGCACTATGGGCTCCCCGGCGAGATCCGGGGAGCCTTTTTCAACTACGACGATCCGCGGGGCGCATCCCCTGCGGCGAAGGGAGTATTTCGTGGATACCAGCGCTCGTCCTCGCTCCACGTACCAGAACCACGTGCTCGTGTCGGTGCTGCTCGTGCTGGCAGGCATCGCCGTGGCGCTCGGGCAGTTCAAGGTGCCCTCCATCATGCCGGCCATCATGGAGCAGTTCGATATGGACGTGGGCTCCGCCTCCATGCTCATGTCGGTGTTCACGCTGGCGGGCATCTTCCTGTCTCTTCCCACGGGCTTCCTGGCGCGGCGCTTCGGCGCCAAGAACATGATGGTGGCCGCCGTCGTCGTCATGGTGATCGGCACGGCTGTGGGGACGCTGGCTACCTCAGCCGCCGTCCTCGTGCTGTCGCGGGCCGTCGAAGGCGTGGCGCTCGTGTTCTGCGGCGTGAGCGCACCGCTTGCCATCAGGGCCTACGTTGCACCCGAAAAGGTGGGCTTCGCGAGCGGCATCTGGGCGCTGTGGTTCTCGCTCGGGTCGTTCGTCGGCGGGGTGCTCACGCCGACCGTGTTCGGGGCGATCGGTTTCCAGGGAACATGGTGCGTCATGGCAGGCATCGCGCTCGTGGCGGGCGGGCTCATGCTGCTGTTCGTGCGACCGGTTGGCGGAGGGCGCTTCCTCGAGAGCGTCCTGCGGCCGCAAGATGGCGCGCCTCGCGAGAAGATGAGCATGAAAGGCCTGTTCAGCCGTAAC
Organism: Gordonibacter sp. RACS_AR49; assembly: GCF_030418435.1. Taxonomy (NCBI): domain Bacteria; kingdom Bacillati; phylum Actinomycetota; class Coriobacteriia; order Eggerthellales; family Eggerthellaceae; genus Gordonibacter; species Gordonibacter sp. RACS_AR49. The sequence goes on from NZ_JAIUDM010000015.1 coordinate 2,665, forward strand.
GTGTTGCTGGTACTCGGCGGGTTCCTCATGTTCAACATGGTGCTCATCTCGTTCTTGTCTTTCAGCCCGACGTTTTTGCAGGGCGAGGGCATGGACGCGACGCTCGCCGGGTTCGCCAGCACGCTGCCCATGCTCGTCGCGGTGGCCAGCTCGCCGCTGTTCGGCGTGCTGGCTGACAAGACCGGCCGGCTCAAGGCGCTTATGGTGGCATCCATGCTGGTCATGGGTCCCTGCGCGTTCGCGCTGCTCACCACGGCCGGCCCCGCCCTCTGGGCGGCCGCGCTCGTCATGGGCATGGTGGGGCTCGGCGCCCCCACGATGTTCCTGATCGTGTACCCGTCGGTGGTGGAGAACAAGGATGCCATGCCTATCGCCATGGGATTCCTCGTGCTCACGCAGAGCCTGGGCCAGTTCCTCGGCTCTTCCCTCGTACCCGCGGTGCTCGGCGCCGGGGGATGGGCCGCCGCCGGCGCCTTCGCGCTCGTCCTGGGCCTCGTGGGCACGGGGCTGCTCGCGCTCGTGCGGCTGGAGGCGCCTGCGAAGGATGCCGTCGCCCACGGCGAGGACGCCGCGAGCACGGCCGTCTAGGAACAGGCGAGAAGGGCTGTCGGATAGCCCGTATCAGAGTTGCTCTAACACGGGCTATCGTCTTCTGCAGGCGCCGCTCAGAGATCGAAATAATACGAATGCAGCAGGTACCCCTGCCCGTAGCGGGCGGCCAGCTTCTCCAGCCGCCGCTTCACCGCGCCGAGGTCCGCCTGCCCGTGCTCGTAGCGTTCCATGAGCTGCGCGAACGACGCGCGCTCGCGGGCGGTGGCGAGCCCCGACACGTAGCCCCACACGTGCTGCGCCGCGTTGCGCCCGCCGCCCCGTGTGGGCTGAAGGGCGAGGGCGCCGTCGACCAGGCGGTAGAACTCCTGCACCGGATAGGCATCCTTGTCCTTCAGCAGGTTCCTCACCTGCTGGTACGTCGCCTGGTCGCGCTCGAGCACGCTGTACTTGCACGTCGCCCACGCCCGTTCGAGCGCTGCCGCCGTGCCGTGCTCGTCGAGGACGTTCAGGCACTTCAACGCCGACGCGTTCTTGTCCTTCACCTCCAGCATCACGTCGGGCGCCCGCCCTTCGAGCGACGCGGAGAAAGCAAGGAACCCGTCAAGGCCTATCGTGTCGGTGTGGCTGCCGTGCCTTCTGCCCGGCGCCTGCTGCGCGTAGTGCACCTTCTGCGGTCCGTCCTGCGGCCCCCAGGTACGCGCCGCCGCATCGAGGAGCTCGAGCTCTCCCCGGCCGCCAGGGTCGTGGTTCAGCCGATGGTGGAGCACGTCGAACACCATCGGGATACCGCAGGCCGCGCTCGCCGCCAGCGCGTCCTCGGCCGTGAACAGGCGGTCGTCGTTCTCGACGACCAGCCGTCGTCGCACGCCCGCATCCAGTTCGCGGCAGTGTGCGACGAAGCGCCTCAAGGCGGTTTTCTTGTCGCCGTAGGCGCCGCCCACGTGCAGGACGACCTTGGCCTCGGCGCCGGTGCCCAGCGCGTCGAGGAAGGCCGCGTGGTAGGCCAGGTCCGCCACGGCGCGGCGCACGACATCGTCGTCGGGGGAGTTCAGCACCGTGTACTGCCCCGGGTGCATGCTGAGGCGCACCCTGTTCTCGGCGGCCAGCTCCCCGATGGCCGCGAGCCGTTCCCCGAACGCATGCGCCCAGTCCAGGCGGTTCGCCGGGCTCGCCCCGAACGGGATGACGTCCGAGCCTATGCGGAAGAGCCGGATGCCGTTGGCTCCGCAGTAGCGGACGACCGCCTCCAGCGCCGACAAATTGGCGCCGATGGCCTCTGCCAGCCGCTCGCCGCTCGCGTTCCGCATGACCAGGGAGCGCATGCGCCCCTCGGGAAGCCCGAGCGTCTTCGATGCGTACCCTATGTTCATGGCATCGCCTGCCTTTCCGCGCCTCGCCGTCCATGCGGCCAGCATAGGCGCTCGCGGCAGGGACCCGCCGTTTCCGTTGCAGAACCGACATGCACGGCCCTTCCCACTACGTTAGAGTAACTCTAAGTCGCGTTGCTGGCGGCCCGAGGGCAAGAAGGAAAGGGGCGGTTCCGGTGCGATTGCGCCGCTTAGGCCTTCGGGACGTTGGGGGCCTTCGGGGCCGAGGGGGAGGCAGGCGGCTTCGGGGCAGCCGGGGCTGCGGGAACCGGCTTCTCTCCCTTCAAATAGGGGACAAGATCGCATCGGCAGTGCGGGCACCTCTTCAAGGCGATGCCGCTTAGCACTTGGATATCCTGGCCGCACTCGGGGCATTTGCTCGAGCTTGCGTCTGCCGACGCATCGGCTGGTCTGAAGCACATGGCTACCACTCCTTTTCGAGCCCTACCCGGGCACCGCCGCGCTTTGCGGACGGCGCCCGGCCTTGAACGTTGGCTTTCCGTTGCCGTCCCTACCTGAACTTGCACAGGGCAAGCGCTGCGGTGCCGGCGAAGCCGATCACGCACATCACGATGCCGGTGAGCATCCACGAGGATACGTCGGGCCCGAGCAGCAGGGGGACCAGCCAGGTGCCCAGGAACTGGCCGAGGCTCTGCACCAGCATGAGCACGCCCATGCCGATGGACATGAGCTCCGGGCGGCCCAGAACGTTGATGTACGACGTCAGGCACATGACCGGTCCGCCCAAGCCCACGAGGCCCATGACGATGGCGCCGACCCACATCAGAGGGCCGGTCTGGGTGAGCAGGAGCAGCGTGCAGGGTCCCATGACGAGCATTGCGGCCAGGTACAGCGGCTTGCAGCGGCCCAGCTTGTCGGACAAGGCGCCGAACAGTGGGGACGATATGACGGCGAGCAGCATGGGAAGCGTGCTGATGAAGCCGGACAGCGTCGGGTCGACGCCCTGCTGCTGCATGAAGGTGGGGCCGAAGCTCAGCACGGCCATCAGCGTCATGTTGAAGACGAGGAAGGCGGCGAAGAACAGCAGGATGTTCGGCTTCACGAGCTCGCCGTAACCCACCTTCCCCTCCGTGGGAGCGTCCGCGGCCCCCTCGAGCGCCTCGCTGGGGTTCTTGACGATCACGGCGACCACGATGGCGAACACCACGGCCGCGGCGGCATAGATCACCCACACGCCCACGAAACCGGTTGAAGCGTACAGCGTGGGGGTCAGCACGCCGCCGACCACCGAGCCGAGGCAGACCCAGAGCGCCCAGATGCCCGTCGCGGAGCCGATCTTGTCGGGGGCGACGTACTTCTGCACGGCCAGGGGGCCGCAGATGGTCACGAAGATGAACGCCACGCCCTCGATGGCGCGGGAGACGATGAGAACCATGCCGTTGCCCGCGAAGGCGCCCAGCAACGAGCCGGCTGCGATGATCGCGGCAGCGGCGAGCAGCATGGTCTTCGGGCCGAACCTCTTCGCGAGCGCGCCCGTGGGAAGCGCCAGGATAATGCCCACGAACGTGAAGATGGACATGAGCCATGAAGCGGAGTTCGCATCCATGCCCATGTTCGCCATGATGTCGCCCATGACGACGGGAACCTTGAACTGGATCGTTGCGATAGCCGTTCCGAACAGGAGCATGACGACGGCGATCAGCGCCCAGTTCCCGTATTTCTTGCTGGTGCTCATAAGGCACCTCCTCCTTTGGTGTTTCGCATGCACGAACCCAGGCCCTTCGCTAAAAAGGCGATACCTTCGGCATTTTTTCGTCTCCTCGTTGCGAAAAGCCTGGAAACGAGAGCGGGTTGGACCTTTGCTGCCCTTTCGGCCTACAGTGCCCTTAGGTTATCCTGCACGGCTTCGAAACGCTCCCCTCCGGGGCCGCGGAAGAACATGATCTTAAGCTGCGCACCCCCTTCGCCGCAGACGGCGAAGACGTCGGCGGCGTCGCCTGCCAGGGGACGGTCGAACTCCAAGGGCGGGTCGAACGGGCCCGCCTCGACGGCGACGCCCTTCTCGCCCAGATGCGCGACGAAGCCGTCCATGTCGTCCACGCGCAGCGCCACGTGGTTAAGGCAGTTCGCGGCGGCCTCGCACGTGCGCTTGTCCCCGCATTCCAGCAGCTCGAAGACAAGATCCCCCCTCATGGCCCATGCCATCTTGAGCGGCTTGTCGCCCTCCAAAGCGTCCGACCTGAACAGCAGCCTGCAGCCGAGCACGTCCTCGTAGAACGTTATGGACTCCTCGATATCGCGGCAGTAGATCCCTGCATGATGAAAGACCGATTCCATGGGTTCCCCCTATCGCATGCATTCGGCAAGAGGCGGGATGCGCGGCGCATGAGTTCCGGTCGCCGTGCATCCCGCGATGATGGCTCGCTGACGCTATCCCTGGTCGCTCGACGTGGCGGCCATGACCTCGGCCACGGTGGCGTTCTTCATGCGCAGCTCGCGGATGCACATGACGTCGGCGCCGAACTCCGTGACGCTGACGCAGTCGCCCGCGTACACGTCGTCGGTGGCGGTGCGGCGCTTGGTGAGCTGGACGGCCTTTTCCGCATCGTAGGGAACGAGCTGCTCCTTGGGCGGGTTCGCCTTGGCGACCCAGTTGGGCATGGTCAGCTCGGGGTCGGGCATGGTCTCTATCTGGCGCACGTCGCCGTACTTCTCCACCAGCTCGTCGATGGGGCCGAAGTCCAGGGCGCGCATCGGGCAGGAGGCCACGCACAGGGGCAGCTGGCCCTTCTCCAAGCGGTCGATGCACAGGGTGCATTTGCTCATCTTGGTGCCGGGCTCGTCGCTCGCGAACTTCGGCGCACCGTAGGGGCAGGCCTGGAAGCAGTTGCGGTCGCCCTGGCACTTGTCCTGGTCAACCAGCACGGCCCCGTACTTTTCCTCCTTGAAGATCGCATCATGCTCGCAGGCGCCAACGCACACGGGGTTGTCGCAATGCCCGCAGCTGAAGGCCAGGATGCCGATGGACGTGAGCGGGAACGCGTTTTTCTCCCACATGTAGACGCTCATCCACTTCTCGGGGCCGGGGGCGATGTCGTACCAGTCCTTGCAGGCCACCGAGCAGGCCTTGCAGCCGTAGCAGCGTCCCTGGTCGAAGAAGAATCCGTACTGGGCCATGTTATTCTCCCACCTTCCTGATCTCCACGAGGCCGGCCGTCAGCAGCGCGCCCACCACGTGCGGCAGGTGCGTGTCGCCTATGAGGAGGTTGCAGTTGCCGGCTTCGTCGATGCCGTAGGGCATGAGCTTGGACTTCCTGACGTTGTCGAACTTGGACCATTCGCCATGCCCGATGGACACGGTGCCGGGCAGCAGCTTCGACGAGACGTACGCGGTGATCTCCACCTCGCCGAACTGGTTGTACACCAGCACGCGGTCGCCCGTCTTGATGCCGCGGTCGGCGGCGTCGGCGGGGGACATGCGCACCATATGCTCGTAGCAGTCGCCCTTGAGCCAGGGATTCTGGTCGTTGGACGAGTGCTGGCGGTACGTGGACACCGGCGTGACCATGGACAGCGGGAAGTTCTTCGTCCACGGGTGGTAGTAGCTGTCGTTCGCGGGCAGGTCCTGGTAGGTGGGCTGCCAGCGCGGGTAGGCGTCCATCTGCCCGCCGTAGCGGGTCTTCGTCAGGTCGTTGCCCTTCACGAAGGAGCTCTCGAACTCTATCTTGCCGGACGGCGTCTTGAAGGGGGAGCGGCCCCATTCGACCGTGTTCTTGAAGGGGTAGAACCACTCGCCGGGCTCGCCGGGAACGCGGACGATGGGCAGCTTCTGGAACTCCTCCCACGAGGGCGGCTCGACCTCGTAGTAGCCCAGAAGGCCGTTCTCGTCCTCGGCCCACTTCTCGTAGGCCGGCTTGTAGATGCGCTCGATGATCTGCTCGTCCCAGTCGCGCCAGTCGGTCACGTCGAGCATCTTCGGGCAGTACTTGTCGGCGAAGCCGAGGCGGCGGGCCAGCTCCATCCAGACCCAGTCCTTCGAACGGACCTCGCCGGGGGGGTTCACGCCCTTGCCGGCGAACAGGAAGTAGTTCATCATGCCGGACGGCGAGTTCCAGAAGCGGTTGATGCCGAAGAAGTGCATGTCCGTGGACTCGAACTGGATGACGGGGGAGGGCAGCACGATGTCGAGGAACTCGATGGAGGGCTGGTCGTGGAAGTACTGCCAACCCCAGGAGAACTCCATGTCCGCGAAGCCCTGCATGCGCTTGGACACATGATGCTGGTTGTTGATGTAGTTGTTCGGGATGATGGCCATCTTCAGGTTCGGCAGCGGGCTGTCGGCCGGGCAGCCGATGCGGCGGCGGAACTCGTCCTCGGTGATCTCGCCGGCAGCGTAGAGCTTCTGGCAGTGCATGACCTCGGTCACCTTGTTGTTGTTATTGGTGATGGGGTTCACCACGTCGCCCTTGATCTGGCCGGTGTCGGGCACGGGCGCGAAGAGGCGGGGCTGGGTCACCAGGTTGGCACCGCCGCCCTCGCAGCCGCCGGGAATGGACAGGTTGCCGGTCATGGCCTGCAGGAGCATGGCCACGGCGGCGGCGTAGTCGCCCAGGTTGCGCTTGGACACGCCGTACATCTGCTGCAGGTGGACGGGCTTCATGGACGCGTAGTAGCGGGCGAAGGCCCCGATGGTCTCGGCCGGGATGCCCGTGATCGGCTCGGCCCATTCAGGAGTGTGAGCAACGCCGTCCACCTCGCCGACGACGTACTTGCGCCACTCCTCGAAGCCATCGGGCTCCACCCACTGCGCCACGTACTCGTGGTCGTAGAGGTCCTCGGTGTAGAGCACGTAGGCCACCGCCAGGCCGAACGCCGTGTCGGTTCCGGGGCGGATGGGTATCCACTGGGCGCCCAGGGCCTCGGCGCTCACGTTGTACACCGGGTCGATCAGGATGAACTTGCAGCCGCGCTCCTGGGCCAGCTTCATGTAGTAGGGCACATGTCCGAACCAGGACACCATGGGATCGAAGCCCCACAGCACCACGAGCTTGGAGTTCAGCAGATCGGGAGCCTCGAAGCCGGGGAATGCGTCGGACGTTCCCTTGATGAGGCAGTCGGTGAGGCGCACGCCCAGATGGAAGTCCTCAGCGGCAGCGCTGCCGGAGGTCGAGTGGTCGCCCCAGCCGGTGATGGTGCCCGGCATGTAGGAGGCGAACGGGAAGTCGGAGCTCTCGAACGCCACGTAGTAGCAGTAGTACAGCCAGGGATGGTCGGGGTTCTCCTCGGCCATCTGCTTCATCTTGCCCGCGATGGTGTCGAGCGCCTCGTCCCAGGAGATGCGCTCGAAACGACCCTTGCCGGAGCCTTTCCCGCCCACGCGCTTCATGGGGTACAGCAGGCGGTTCTCCGAGTAGAGCTCCTGGCGCCACGCATGGCCCATGGGGCAGGCGCGAGCCTGGAGCATGCCGGTCTGGACGGCGTTCTCGTCGTCGTCCTCGCGGGCGACGCCCGGGTTCACCGAGTCGTCGGGCTCGATGGCGACGATTTTGTCATCCTTAACGCTGCACTTGATCAGGCAGGTGGCATCCCAACAGCCGTTGTTGTGGCAGGTGGTGTAGAAGTAATCGACCCCCTCGTGACGCTCGCCTAGTTTCTCGACTACCGATTCCCTTGACATCGTGCCCCCTTTCGCATTGCTGCTCGCTCGAAAGAACGCGCTCGCGCCCGTTGGCGCAACCCGCTTGCCTCTAGGCTAGTGAGCGCGGGAGGGGGTTCGCAAGGTAGTTTCTGCTTTTAGAATATCCGGGAGTATCGCATGGCCCGAATTTTGCGGATTCCCGCCATTGCGAAGGATGGAGCGTCCCTGAATGGCCAGGTGCTAAAATGAACGGAGAATTCTCGGAATACGGCGCGCCAGTCGGAAAGGTCGGCGGACGCGAAAGCCGTTCGCCAGCGCGGGGGCGAGAACGGGTGATTTCCGGCCGGGAGCTTTCAGGGGAAGGACAGGGGTGAGATGGGATACTCCGGCTACTCTTATTCGGCCTTGACTCAGGCAGAGTTCTACAAGGCGGAGGCCGAGCTGATACGGTTCGGCGAACGGCTCGCGCATAGCCCCAGCGCGAAGTACATGCAGGACACGCTGCTGGCCATCGATGCCATCTTCGCCATCCGCATGTCGCATGACATGACGCTTCCGGCCGTTCCCCTGATCACCGCGTTCGATCTGTCGAACTGGAAGTACCGTGGCGATGCCGAGCAGGGCATACGCACGCAGAGGCCGGAGTTTCGGTTCCCCGACAACTGCCTGAACGCCGCCCTGCAGGCTATTCACTATATGCAGGCCATAGAGTGGGCTTCTGCTGTGAGCAGGCAGGACGCCGCCATCACCATGGAAACCGTTCTGCACCTTCACGAGATCCTCTTGAGCGGGAAGACGGGCGACAACCGCTACCATGGTTTCAGGAGCAACTTCCTGCCGCACAAGAAAGGATCCGACCCCACCGCCATCCCTTTGGAGGTCAGCGACCTCTGCGCTTTCGCGAGCAGCGAGGCGTACTCGCCGCTCGGGCAAGCGTCCATCATCCATTGGGCTTTCGAGAGGATCGTTCCGTTCGACACGATGATCGACCGGACGGGGCTGATCCTGGCCTTCATGCCCATGTTCAGACGCGGCCTTTTCGCGAACGGCTACATGGCGCCCATATGCTGGGGCGCCTCCATCGGGAGGGAATACCGTCGGAAGCTGAAGGACTCCTCCCGCGTCGACCGCTCGCCGGGAAAGGGGGAGGACCTAAGGGAGCACTGGGCGGTCTACAATGCGCAGAACACGTACCTGTCGGTGGTCGTGGCGGACTCGTTCTTGGCCGAAGCGGAGAAGCTGAGCGCGAGGTGGAGGTCGCAGAACCTGCGCATACCGGCCCATTCGGCACTGGACAAGCTGCTGGACCTGCTTTTGGGAAACCCCGGGCTCTCCACCATACGCGCCGCCGAGCTGATCGGGAAGAGCTACGGCGCCACCAACGAGGCCATCAGGCAGCTGGCTCGGGCGGGGATCGTCCGGGAAGTGGCGGTCGACGGCAGGGAGCGCATCTTCGTGTGCGGGCAGTCTGCCGCCATGATCACGGATTTCGTGGAAAGCCTGGTCAAGAAGGGCGACGAGGCGGAATCGAGCGGGGTGCGCTGCTAGGTGTGCGGCTTTGCACATGCATTGCCGCCGAGCTGGGCTGGGGCGGCATGTCTTGCCGCGCGCAGGATAGTCGCGATGCTGCGGCTCTCCTGCGCGCCTTCTTTCTATGACTGAGGCCTACTTCGCGGCTTCCGCGGTGGTATCGCTGTGGAAGTTGGAGAAGCCGCCGACGGCGTTTGCCACGAACCTGCCCTCGCCCTTGGAGAAGAACACCTGCGCCGCTACGAGATCCTTCAGACTGACCCCGATCTGCGCCATGGCCTCCTTCTGGCTCATCCCCGCCTCGATGAAGACGTTGAGTTCCTCCGCCTTCTTCGGTGATTCCAGAGCCATGAACTCCTCGCGATTCATAAGGTACCTCCCCGAAAGATCGTCGACTGCCACCCTGTAGGCCCATTATAGGAAGGGGAGGGGCGTTCCCTAAGAACGTTTCCGTTCAGCGCGTTGGCAGAAACGTTTGCTCGTTGGAACCTGACGGCGAATACACACGGCGCTTATATGAGCAAAACGGCTCCTACGCGCACTGAACAAGGACTAGACTGGTTCAGCCACGCAATGGGAGCGCTTTTCATTCTGCGGCTTGCATCCACGCTCGATCAGAATCATAAATCCCCTTAATTGCTATCTGAGATGCGCCGGGCGTGCATTTAGTCCTGCATCCACATCCTTAGCACTCTCGACAGGATGTTGTCCCACCGCTACTTCGTCTGTATCCTCCTCCCATAGCTTTCCGGGCAGGGAAGGAGGTGAGCAGCATGCCCAAGAAAGAGAGGGGGCACCTGACCCAGGGCGACAGGATTTTCATCGAGGAGCGGCTCAGGGATTCGACGAGCATCCCTGACATCGCGAGTAAGCTGGGGGTCGAGCCGTCAACGGTGAGGCAAGAGATCCAGAGGAACGCCGTGAAGGAGAGCCCCTCGTTCCTCGTGGTGGAGACTAGGAACATCTGCCTGAGGAAGGACGCCTGCAAGCTGTCGGCGATCTGCGGCAACGGGTGCATCATGCCGTGCAGGACGTGCAAGAAAAGCCTCTGCAACCAAGTGTGCCCGGAGTTCAAGCGAACCTTTGCCCGTGGCTCACGAAACCGCCCTACGTCTGCAACGACTGCAGGAAACGCTACGGCATGGGGGTGCGGCTACGAGTACCGCTTCTACGACGGCAAGCTGGCGCACGAGACGGCCATGAAACGCAAGACCGAGCCGAGGGCCGGCATCGACTGCACCAGGGAGCAGCTCGTGGAGATGGCCGACTTCGTCCGGCCGATGCTGAAGAAGGGGCAAAGCCCCGAGCATATCTGGTCGAACCACAAAGAGAAGCTGCCCATCTCCCTGAGGACGTTCTACAACTACGTAGAGATGGGCGTCTTCGACAGCATCGTGAACCTGGACCTCCCAAAGAAGGTCGTGTTCAAGGTCCGCAAGGAGAAAGACGCCCTGCCCGTGCCCAGGCACGATCTGGAGGGGAGGACCTACGAGGACTTCCAGAAGCTGCCTCCCGAGGAGCAGATGAACGCGGTGGAGATGGACTGCGTGGTGTCGGCGAAGGGGTGCGACAAGGCGATCCTCACGCTGCTGTTCCGCCGCTTCAGCTTCCAGCTCATGCTCTACCTGCAGGCGAAGAACCAAGCAGAGGTCGCGAAGGCCCTGGACATGGTGGAAGGGCTGATCGGGCCGAGGGCGTTCAAGAAGTGGTTCGGGACCATCCTGACCGATCACGGCTCGGAGTTCCTCGATTTCCTCGCGCTCGAGAAATCCTGCAAAGGGAAGGGGAAGCGCTGCCGCGTGTACTACTGCGACCCGATGGAATCGGGGCAGAAAGGCCGCTGCGAGAAGAACCACGTGGAGCTGCGCAAAATCCTGCCGAAGGGCACTTCGTTCCAGAACCTGACGGCGCGCAAGCTGGCCGTGGTTTGCTCGCATGTGAACTCGTACGGCAGGCCCGTGGTGGGCGGCGCCTCGCCGTACCAGCTGACCAGCCAAGTGCTCCCGGAAGACCTGTTCGTCGGGCTGGGAATCGGGCGCATAGCACCCGAGGATGTGGTCATGAAGCCAGGACTCGTGGCTTTGTAGGAGCGCGCAGGAACATACAAGTAGATGCCCGGAAGGCGAGACAACCCCATAGCGAGACTTAACACATGCGATCCCTGCGGCATAGCTGGTGCAATAAGTCTTGCAATCGAATCAACAGGGGCATCTACCAGCACGCATGCCGTCTACAAGGCGCATACAAAGGGTGGCTTAACCGATAAAGTTGCAAGACTAACCGCACCCACGAAACACGCTACAAAGGATATAATTGCAGCACTTAAAGCCCTTCTCCGCAATCCACACACAGATACGTGCAATACAGATTGCAATTAACCCGATCACCGACCACGTAAATTGAATTCTCGTAGGTAAAAACTTCACCTCCAGTCTTGCATAAATCATGTAAATGCGGATTCCGAACCGTGGCCATGGCCGTTTGTGCTTTTCCTTCTTCCCGTAGGCGAAGGA
>NZ_JAIUDM010000016.1:0-9177 GCF_030418435.1 Gordonibacter sp. RACS_AR49
GCGCGAGGGTCACGGCCGAGAACCTGGCCACGGGCGAGGTGCTGGCGGCCGAGGCCGACGAGTTCGGCGACTTCTGGTTCCACCAGGTGGGCGCCGCCGAGTGGCGCGTGTACGCGGAGGCGGAGGGCTACCTCACCCGCGTGCTGGAGGCCTCGACCGTGGACGAGGACCGCAACATGGGCCCGGTCGAGCTGTACCGGGCCGAAGCGTAAACCCCGCGTCGAGGGCCGCGCCGCACGGCCGCGGCCCTCGACGCTCAGACGAACCAGGTGAGGAGGAGCCATGTCAGAGACGTTAACAGGCGGGAACCCCGCCCAGGGCGTGCCGACGCCGCCCACGCAGGACGACCCGAGCGGACGCAAGTGGACGTGGGAGGAGGACGGCTGCACGGTCGTCCGCTCCAACGCGCGGTCGGGCCCGGGATGCCACGACAACTGCGGCGTGCTCATGTACGTGAGGGACGGGGTGCTGGAGAAGATAGAGGGCGACCCCGAGAACCCCTACAACCAGGGGCGCCTGTGCCCGCGGTGCCTGGCGCTCAAGGAGATGCTCTACCATGAGGACCGCCTGCGCTACCCCATGAAGCGCGCCAAGGAGGACCGCGGCAAGAACGCGTTCGAGCGCATCAGCTGGGACGAGGCCTACGATATCATCGAGCGCGAGATGAAGGCCGTCATCGACAAGTACGGCAACGAGGCCATCTGGGTGACCCAGGGCACGGGCCGCGACATCAACGGCTACGGCCCGCTCATGGCCCAGTACCTGGGCACGCCCAACTACGGCACCGGGTTCCTGTCGGGCCAGGCGTGTTACGCGCCGCGCATCTTCTCCACCGCGCTCAAAGCCGGCGGGCTGTTCGTGTGCGACTATGCCCAGTTCTTCCCCGACCGCTACGACGACCCGCGCTGGGAGGCGCCGGAGTACATCCTCGTATGGGGCAACAACCCGGTGGTGGCCAACTCCGACGGCACGCTCGGGCACTGGGTGGTGGAGAGCATGAAGCGCGGCAGCAAGCTCATGGTCATGGACCCGAAGCTCACCTGGGTGGCCGGCAAGGCCGACGTGTGGTTCCAGGTGCGCCCCGGCACCGACGCGGCGCTCGCGCTCGCGCTCTGCAACGTCATCATCGAGGAGGGTCTGGAGGACAAGGAGTTCGTGTCCTGTTGGTGCTACGGCTTCGACGAGTTCGCGGAGCACGTGAAGAAGTACACGCCCGCCTTCGCCGCCGAGACCTGCGGCGTGCCCGAGGACCTCATCGTGAAGGCGGCCCGCAAGATCGGCCGCGCCAAATCAGCCTGCCTGCAATGGGGCGTGGCGATGGACCACACCTCCGAGGGCTTCATCACCGGCATGGCGTGCTTCGACCTCATGGCGCTCACCGGCAACTTCGAGAAGCCCGGCACCATGGTGGCTGCAAACCCCGTGTGGGATATGAGCGTGACGTGGATGCCGCGCGAGAAGGTGTGGGAAGGGTGCTCCGAGCCGGTCAAGGACCAGGGACGCACCATGAACTTCAAGTACCCTGCGCTCAAGGCCATGGCCGCCATCAGCCCCGACATGCTGCTCGAGGCCATGGAGACGGGCGAGCCTTACCCCATCAAGGCCATGTTCATGATGCAGAACAACGCCATTGCCTGCATGGGCGCCCAGCCCCAGCGCATCCTGCCGGCGCTGCAGAAGATGGAGTTCAACGTGGTGGTGGACCTGTTCCTCACGCCCACGGCGCTCGCCTGCGCCGACGTGCTGCTGCCCGCCGCGTGCTTCGCGGAGCGCATCGGCATCACCGGGCACCAGCCCTACGCGCTCGGCGCCATCGCGCAGGCGGTGGAGCCCCTGGGCGAGTGCAAGTCGGACCAGCGCATCATCTACGAGACGGGCAGCCGCTTCACCGACGAGACTCACAAGAAGTGGGACGACGAGCAGGGTTTCTACGACTACCTGCTGCGCAAGACCGGCTACACCTACGAGACGCTGCGCGAGCGCACCTGGGCCTACCCCGAGTTCGAGTACAACAAGCACGAGAAGGGGCTGCTGCGCCGCGACGGCACGGTGGGCTTCGCCACGTCCACCGGCCGCTACAACTTCTACTGCCCGGAGATGCTGCACTTCGGCCTGTCGCCCCTGGCCGATTATGAGGAGCCGCCCGAGAGCCCGGTGTCGGCGCCCGAGCTCGCCGAGAAGTACCCGCTCGTGCTCACCACCGGCGCGCGTCCTTGGGGCTTCTTCCATTCGGAGCACCGCCAGAGCCCGTCCATGCGCCGCCTGCATCCCGACCCAACCGTGCTCATCCACCCCGAGACGGCGGCCGCCTACGGCATAGCCGACGGCGACTGGGTGACCATCGAGAACAACTTCGGCTCGTGCCGCCAGAAGGCGGAGCTCACCACCCGCATCCGCAAGGACACCGTCTCGGCCGACCACGCCTGGTGGTTCCCCGAGCGCGGGCCCGAGGACGGCACGTTGTTCGGCGTGATGGAGTCCAATATCAACAAGCTCGTCCCCATGCGTCCCGGCAAGGTGGGCTTGGGAGCGTCGTACAAGTCGCAGCTGTGCACTATCGGCAAGGTAGAGGAGTGATCGGCATGAGGCAAATGCTTGCAGTAGACTACGAGTTCTGCACGGGGTGCCACACCTGCGAGATAGCCTGCCAGCAGGAGCACGGGCTGGCGCCCGACCGGTTCGGCATCAGGCTGACCCAGATCGGCCCCGACCAGCTGGACGAGCGCCGCTGGCAGTACGAGTTCGTGCCCGTGCCCACCGACCGCTGCGACCGCTGCGCGCGTCGCCAGGCGGCCGGCAAGGCGCCGAGCTGCGTGCAGCACTGCCAGGCGGGCTGCCTGTACTACGGCACGCTCGAGGAGCTTGCCGAAAAGATGGATCTCGGCAAGAAGAAGCTCGCCCTGTTCAGCTAGCACCTTATCTGCCCGGCTCGTATACCTGAAGGGGTGGTGCGTGAAAGCCCCTTCAGGTCGAGGGCGGGTCCTCGATGCCGTCGGGAGTCGAGGCGCCGCCCTTCTTCTCGGTATCAGATGAAGGGCGAATGTCCTGCGCGGCGAAGAAGGCATCGATCACCGATTGGTCCCGTTTCGTGCCGAGAACCGGCTTGCGCTCGTAGGCAGCCGCCTTGGTTCGACGGGTGGGACCCTTACCGAAAACCGAGCGCTCCACGACGCGCGCCTCTGCGTTGTCGAGCCTGCGCGCATGGCCGTGAACGTCCTCATGCATGCAATCGCCTCCCTTGTCGCTCTTGCACCTCGGCGCCGCTCCCGCGATCGCCCGGTCCATGCATCCATGATAGAAAGGCGCAACCTCCTCCTAAAGATGAACTCGGTAGCTGGGCAACGTGTTCTTGGCCACCGGCCTACCCGCCACCCTAACGGTGCGATCAAAGCGGCGAGCGGCGTAAGGTTTTAGTTTTCGCAGGTCAGAAGTAAAATGAGGTGCTTTTTTCAGCACCTTGGCATCACGTGCATCGCCCCCATAGGGCGAAAGCAACCGGACACCCTTCAGAGGCGATTGCTCGGCGAACGGGGTGGCGGCGCGGGCGAGCAGCTCGCCTTCGCCGCCACATGCTCCCCCACGGGCGGATTGGCCGCCGATCGCCCCCACTGCCACCCCGATTCCGCACGGGAAGAGCGGGCGCCGTTCGCCCTCCTCCACACCAAAACGCCAAGAAAATATTGGCATAATGCAATTAGTTATGAGATGATAGTGTTTGCAATTCTACCTAAGAAGACACGTCCGCCCACCGCGCAGCCGATGCCGGAGCACAGGGACGAAGTCCATTCTGACGAGAAAGAGGTCCCGCCCATGTGGAGCAGCTGCCATCCCAAGTCCGACGAGGATATGAAGGAGTGCGCCGAGCTCGGCAAGTCGCTCAACCGCCTGTCTCAGCCCACCATCCTCACGCTGCTGGCCTGCTCCGACAAGCCGTTGCACGGCTACGTCATCGTGCAGCAGGCGGCGGAATCCCCCATGTTCGGCGGCAAGAAGCCCGACGCCACCGGCATCTACCGCGCCCTCAAGCGCATGGAGGAGGCCGAACTGGTCACGTCGGTATGGGACACGCCGGAGGAGGGCTCGGCCAAGCGCCTGTTCTCGCTCACCGACAAGGGCCGCCGCTGCCTGCGCCGGTGGATCGACGCCCTGGCCTGCTACGAGCTCACCCTGGAGGAGCTCCGCGGCCTCGCCGCCGGCGCTTTGGGCATCGACCTCCCCGACGCGCCTTTGTGCTCGCATTAGGCATTGCGCACCATTCGAGCCGAAGGCATTCTCAGTCCCGAAGAGCTGCCCTTTCACACCCCGCTTTCCTTGCCATCCGACAAATCTGAGGATGGCAAGGAAAGCGGGGGGATATTTTGAGGGCTCACCGCTCCGAGCCCTCAAAGCGCCGAATCATCGTCCTTGTCAGCCATTATCTTCTCAACAACCATCATGAGCTCATCCCTTGAACTCACGCCAACCTTCTTGTAAATGCTATACCTATGCGCTTTTACCGTGTGGGGGGATATATAGAGCTTTGACTGGATATAGTCTGATCCCCACCCCTTGGCGATCAAGTAGAACACTTCCGTCTCACGTGCTGAGAGGCCATACCGCTTCACCACCGTCTCGCAACTCTTCTTCCAACGACCCCCACCCTGCTCATGGGTTTCCGTCGCGCCGCCCTCCTCATCGTGCTCGCCGGCAAGCTGATCCTTGTCGAAGGGGATTACCGTAACGAACACGGAAAGAAGGATCACCAAGACGAGCGACGCCCAGGTGAGAATATCGCTGCCCACAGAATGCGTGAAGGCAGACAGGAAACCCACGGCATAGCCGATGGCCACTCCCACGATAATGGGGGCAAACCCTCGGCCGGTGAGATAAAGCGGCGACACCCCAAAGCGCTTGACGAGGCAGAAGAGGGAATCGAGATTGGCGAGGGTCAGCCATACATAGCCAACGAGGATAACAAGGATGTACAACGTTTTCAGCGGCGGATCAACGAACGGCATGGGCAGGAGGCCGATTACGAGCAAGGGGAAGAGAATCTTCTGCACCTTGCCGTGCATCATCTTGTCGGTGTTCTTCCCAAGATACGGAATCATCAGCAAAGCGCCCGTCACGATGGCCAAAGATATACCCGCGTGCAGCCAAGGGTGGCTTTCGGCATCTGACAGACCGAATATGGCGATACCGAATACCGCTCCGTAAAGGGTGTTGAGAGCATCGATTGGCTTTGTGAGACGATGCCGCGCCATGGACTCCTTACGCGAGACAAACGGCGCTTGGGGAATCTCTCTTTCCAGCACTACGAGTATCGCCAAGCTCGCTGGCAAGGAAAGGCACGCGAAGGCTATGCCCGCACCGTCAGGCAAGCAATTACCAACGAAATAGAGCAAGGATCCGCCGGCCATAGAGCAGGAAAGGACCTTGGATGTGAAATTCTTCGTAAAAGTTGTCAAGAGCTCCGACCACAAAAGCAGAAGCGCGGAAAGCCCGATTCCCAGAAGAAAGCTCGCCACGAATACAACGAGCACGTGGACGTGCAAGTCGATGACGAACTGCGCATAAGACACAGCCCCGTGAGCAACGGGGCTCGCGCAGACCAAAGCCCACAGGAAACGATGCCCTTTCTGCGCCGATAGAAAATCCGACCATCGATTGCTCGCGACGGCCATGACCACCATACCGGCGCACAGGGCAACGGGCGCCAGCGGGAAGATCGTGTCGACAGCAGCCGTGTCATCGATGGCGGCGTTGTGGATCAGCGCAGTGTAAAAGCTCGACCAAAATAACGAGAAACCCATCACAAGGCTGATAAGAAGGGATACCGAACCCCTTTCCCCCTGCTCATACGATGGTTTAATACCTTCCGTCACTTAACCATCTCCTCTGATTTATCCGTTTCGTACTAGGCGAGTCGGCGGGTTTCAGACTTTCCAGATATACCAAGTCGCACGGCACGATCCTATAGTTCGGGAAACCACGTCGATCGGTTCGGCCCAGAGCCAGAGACGGGCTCTGCAGCACACCAGAGGGGCATTGCAATCGCTTCCGCCCATTCTAACCGATCGGCGTGGCACTGCAAGCAGAGAAGAGGGGAAGGAGAAGTGCATGGGAGAGAAGGATTACCGACTTGTCGAGCACGAGAAGCCTTGGAAGTACAAGGAGGACGATTACACCGTGACACGTGGCAGCGCATGGACCGGTCCCGGCTGCCATGAGGGTTGCGGAGTCTTGCTCTATACCGATGACGACGGAAAGCTCGTCAAGGTGGAGGGAGACCCGGAGAACCCGTTCAACCAAGGCCGCCTATGCGTCCGTTGCCTGGATCTGCCCGAGATCACCAACCACAAGGACCGCCTGCTCTACCCCATGAGACGCAATCCCAAAGACCGGGGCAAAGACGCATGGGAGCGTATGAGCTGGAATGAGGCCGTCGACTACGTGGCCGGCAAGCTCATCGAGATCCGCGAAGAGCACGGAGCGGAGACCGTGCTCTTCGGCCAAGGAACCGGACGTGACATCTCCAGCTGGATCACCCGCATCGCCTGGTCCTACGGCTCGCCCAACTATTGCTGCTTTGCTCTTTCCGGCAATGCATGCTACCTGCCCCGCGTTGCCGGAATGGCCGCGACCTGCGGCAGCTACACGGTAGCCGATTGCTCCCAACAGTTCGTCGACCGCTACGAAAACCCGGCTTACACCGTTCCCGAGTTGATGGTCATCTGGGGCAACTATCCGCTGCGCGCTAACTCCGACGGCTTCTACGGCCATTGGGTCATCGATTTGATGAAGCGCGGCATGAAGATCATGATGATGGACCCGCGCGTCACATGGCTCTCCCTCAAAGCCGAGGAGCACCTGCGCCTGCGCCCCGGCACCGACGCCGCTCTGGCTCTCGGCATGATGAACGTCATCGTCAACGAGGGCCTTTACGACCACGAGTTCGTGGACAAGTGGTGCTACGGTTTCGAGGAGCTGTCCGAGCGCGTGCAGGAGTATCCGGTTGACAAGGTTGCCGAGATCACTTGGGTGTCACCCGAGCAAATACAGCGCGCAGCACGACTGCTCGCCAACAGCAAACCCTGCGCCATGCAGTGGGGGCTGGCCGTCGACATGGTGCGTGAGGCCCTGCCAGCAGGTCAGGCTATCGTCGGCCTGTTCCAAATCACCGGCAACGTCGATATCCCCGGAGGAAACATCTTCCCCGTCGAGCTCATCGCCTATTCCGGCGGCTGGGGTGGCGAGCTCATCAGCGACGAGCAGAAGGCAAAGCGCATCGGCCTAGCCAATTATCCGCTGCTGAGGCTGGGCTTCCAGGTTGCCTCCAACGACGACCTTCTGGACACGCTGCTCACCGACAAGCCCTACAAGATGCGCGGCTCATGGCTGCAGACCAACAACGCCATCGCCTGTATGGCCGCCGATCCCAAGCGCGTTATGGAGGGCCTGCTGCGCCTTGAGTTCAATGTCGTGATCGACCTGTTCATGACGCCTACCGCCATGGCAATTGCCGATGTGGTCCTACCTGCTGCAACCTATCCCGAGAAAAACGGCCTGCGCTTGGGCGACGGCCTGCAGCGCGGCGAGGTTATCAACAAGGTAACCCAGATCGGCGAGGCCAAGTCCGACGCCGAGATAAACCTGCTCATAGGCAAGCGGCTCAACCCTGCTGCTTGGCCATGGGAGACCGTCGACGAAATGCTGTCCTCTATGATCGCCAGCACGGGCATGGATTTCGACGAGCTGCGCGAGAAGGCGCCGGTTTACCTGCCGTTCGAGTATAGACGCTACGAGACCGGCAGGCTGCGCGCTGACGGACAGCCCGGATTCAACACCGCAACCGGGCGCATCGAGCTGTGGTCGACGTTCTACAACCAATGCGGGCTCGACCCGATGCCCTATTTCGAGGAGCCCGAACCCGGCCCCGGCTCTACACCCGAGCTTATGGAGGAGTATCCCTTCGTGCTGACCACGGGTGCTCGCCGATGGAGCTCTTTCCATTCAGAACATCGCCAAATAGACCGACTGCGCCGTATGGACCCGTGGCCCTATATCGAGATCCACCCGGACGCCGCCGCGGAGCTCGGATTCACGGAAGGCGAATG
This sequence comes from Gordonibacter sp. RACS_AR49, assembly GCF_030418435.1. NCBI lineage: Bacteria > Bacillati > Actinomycetota > Coriobacteriia > Eggerthellales > Eggerthellaceae > Gordonibacter > Gordonibacter sp. RACS_AR49. The sequence continues at coordinate 8,097 of NZ_JAIUDM010000016.1, forward strand.
GGTATGGGTCGAGAACCAGATGGGGCGGGCAAAGCGCACCATCAAGATCACCCCGATCGTCGACCCTCGCGTGGTGTCCTGCGATCATGGTTGGTGGCTTCCAGAGAAGGGCCCAGAGAACCTGTACGACGTGTTCGACGTGAACATCAACAACCTCGTGCCCATGAAATGCGGCAAGAGCGGCTTCGGCGCCAACTACAAAACCTCGATCTGCAAGCTCTACAAGGTCAAGGAAGGGGAATAGACTATGGGATACGGACTTTTGATCGACACCGAGTGGTGCTCCGGCTGCCACTCGTGCGAGATGGCATGCCAGATGGAGCATGCCCTCCCGGTAGGCCAGACAGGCATCCTCCTGAACCAGATAGGACCGTGGGAGTTCGGCGACGGCTTGTGGCAGCTCTCGTATTTGCCAGCCATCACCGCCCAGTGCGACGGATGCGGTAAACGCGTCGCCGCCGGCAAGCAACCCACCTGCGTTCAGCACTGCCAAGCCCAGTGCATGGAATACGACAGAATCGAGGACCTGGCAGCAAAGATGGACGCAGGCTCCAAGAAGGTGCTGTTCGCACTATAGCGGCACATGAGCACCACAGTAGGCAGTATGGCTGCTCACAGACAATATGCCATAGGGAGTCGCCCCCGTTTCTCGCACCCATGCAGGGCGACTCCAACAATAGCTCGAACGGGGTTCTGTTCGTCGAACAGTCGCTCTTTCAAAGCATCCGCCCTTGGCGACGCCTTGACAAACGGCTCATGCAAATCGGGGTTTCTGCTGATTCTTCATCACCTATAGCTACGGCAATCGCGCTCTAGGCTATGAATACCTATCAGGCGCCTGCCGTATGGGTAGCGCAGCGGGCAAGCAAAGTCGCTCAGGGGGTCGACTACTGAAAATCCCGAAAACCAGTTCGCCGCACAACCGGCCGCAACCGGTTATGCGGTGGAACGCTTCTATAGATATTCCACTGTCCCTGTTAAGGAGGGGAAAGATGAGAGAGAAAGCTTCCTTTAAGGCCGGCGTCGTCGCGGTCGCCGTGCTGATCGTGGCCGCGACGTTCCTCGTCCCCAACCCGGAGGG
>NZ_JAIUDM010000017.1:0-8361 GCF_030418435.1 Gordonibacter sp. RACS_AR49
TATTCCGTCGTTTAAAGTTGTTCGATTCGTTTAAGGAGAGGAAGATGGAAAGCATCACGTACATGAGCGCCTCCGCCATCCAGCGCAAGATCATGGCGAAGGAGATCTCCCCGATCGAGGTCATGGATCATTTCATCAACCGCATCGAGAAGCGCAACGCAAGCATCAACGCCTTGGTCGACGTCGACTTCGAAGGGGCACGCGCCCAAGCGAAAGAGGCCGAGCGCACGCTCATGGCCGGCAACGCAAAAGGCGCGTTCTTCGGCATACCAACGGCGGCTAAGGACTTTACACCGGTACTGCCCGGATGGAAGGGCACTTGCGGCGGCATCCCAGCCGTAAAAGACACTGTTGACGTGTGCCATTCAACCTACACTAAAGCCATGGTCGACGCAGGCGCCCTATTCGTCGGCAAGACCAACGCCCCCTCGCTCGCCTTCCGCGGCACGTGCGACAACAAGCTCTACGGTGCAACGAGCACCCCGTTCAAGGTGGGCTACAACTCGGGAGGCTCCTCGGGCGGTTCCGCGGCCGCGGTCGCCGACGGACTGCTCCCGATAGCGGAAGGCACCGACGGAGGCGGCTCGATCCGCATTCCGGCAGCCTGGTGCGGCATCGTCGGCTACAAGCCGTCGCTCGGCCTCGTATCCAACTCCCCGCGCCCCGACGGTTTCGGCACGAGCCATCCCTTCTGCTTCGACGGCGCCCAAACCCGAACCATCGAGGACGCTGCCCGCGCGCTGACCGAGATGGCCTACTACGATCCGCGCGATCCGTTCAGCATCGACTGGGGCAAAATAGACTTCACCGAGGCGCTGGGAGCGCCCATCAAAGACAAGCACATCGCCTTCACCCCTGACTTCGGCCTGTACGAGGTCGACCCCGAAGTCGCAGCCATCGTCGAGAGAGCCGCCAAGCGCTTCGAAGAGGCCGGCGCGATCGTAGACCGCCTCGACTTCTCGCTTAAATCCCGCACGCACATCGAACTTGCCGAGGCATGGTGCCAGATGGTGTCGATCGTCAACAGCGAGTCAATCCTTGCTTGGAAAGATCAAGGTATCGACCTCATCAAGGATTATCCCGAAGATATCAGCCCCGAGCTTATCTACTGGACGCTGGATTCCTACGGGCGCAGCTACCGGGACCTCATCCGCAACGACACCATCCGCACCGAGGTGTTCGACGCAATGCAGAACGCCTTCGAGAAATTCGACTTCATCGTCTCGCCGACCAACGCCTGCAACCCGCCCGCAAACGATCCGAATCGCAATACCCTCGTGCGTGAAGTCAACGGCAAGCCGGTTGAGCCGCTCATCGGATGGTGCCTCACCTACTTCTGCAACTTCACCGGGCACCCGGCGATTTCGGTTCCAGCCGGTTTCGCAAAGGACGGCTCGCCGGTAGGCATGCAGATCATCGGGCAGCGCTACAACGACAAGGGTGTCCTCTCCATGGGCTCGGCTTTCGAGGAGATTCAGCCTTGGGCCCACATCTACGACGAACGTGTCGAGAACCGCAAGCTTTAAAAGGCAATCGGCATTTCAAGCTAGACACCAAGCCGAAGGGCCCACCGTCATCCTTATGCGGGTTCTTCGGCTTTCAAGAAGAAGGCGAGGGGAACTATGTGCGGATACGCATGCTGCAATTGCGGAAAATGCCGTGGGGAGGCATCGAGGCACCTCGCTTCGTTGGAAGACGTACCCGGCTTCTGTTGGGAATGCGGCTTCCTGAACAACCCCACCGCCGCAGTATGCAAGTCATGCGGTGCCTCACTGGCGGACATTGCGTCCAAGGCCAAGGCGGGAAACGCCAACCAAGTTTTCAAGGAATAACTTCCACAAGCGCGTACGGAGGAGTCATGCGCCATGGATATTCGAGAGTATGCGGAAATTTTCGAAGCAAACGAGAGGGAATTCGAAGCATCTATTGAAGAATTCGGGGTGCTGTTCGAACGCGAGGAGTCCTCTCCGCGTTTGCGGAGAGAGCAAGTGGGCCGTACGTGCGCATGCCACTGCGAGAACGGGGGATCATCGGTATGGCGCGGCTGGATATCGACGGCATGCCGAGCATGCCGCACAGGCGAGCAGACGGCATCGCTGTTCGTCGACCTTCGCTGCACGAAAGACTGCTATTTCTGCTTCAACTGCAACCAGCCCCACTACGAGCATTTCCGCGCGCACAAGCGCAATATAAGCTTGGAACTTGACCAAGCGCACGCCGCGGGTGCGAAGCTCCGCTGCCTGGCCGTAACAGGCGGCGAGCCGCTTTTGAACAAGAACCAGGTTCTTCCGTTTCTTGCCCATGCTAAGAAACTGTACCCCGCTACCCACTTGCGTCTTTACACGAACGGCGACCTTCTTGACGAAGAAACCCTCGAAGAGCTTGCTTCCTCGGGTTTGGACGAGATCCGTTTCAGCGTGAAGCCGTTGGACTTCGACGACAACCAAGAGCATGTCTTCGCAATGATGGAAAGGGCGGCGACCGTGCTTCCCGACGTGGTCGTAGAAGTACCGGTCATCCCGGACTCGGCCGACGAGCTGGAAAGCCTCATGCGGCGCGCCGACTCGATTGGGGTGCGGGGCATCAATCTCCTGGAGTTCTGCTTCCCACTGCATAAGGCCGAAGAGTTCCTCCGGCGCGGCTTCGAGTTGCGCAAGCACCCGTACAAGTACCCGTACCAGTACCGCTACAGCGGTGGCATTCCCGTTGCGCGCAGCGAGAAGGAGGCACTCCGTCTGATGGAGCTTGCCGTAGCCGAGAACCTGCACATAGGCGTGCACTACTGCAGTGCTGACAACAGGATATCCGCGCAGGTCAACTTGCAGAACAAGGTTTTCTCCCATGACGGGCGGCTGCGGAGGCAATGGCCTTGGATGGACGCCGACGAGGACGATCACTTCTTGAGATGCGCCAAAGCGTTCGGTGGTGGAGCGGCGGATGTGAGGGAATGGGCCGAGCGCGCGGGGTCGATCCCCTACAGTTACGATGCGAACGTCCCCAGTATCGCCATACCGCGCTCGCTGGCCTCCGATGCGATGAAGGCTTGCCCCAAGGCGTCCTTCGGCGAGAGCGTTAGTGTGCTCGAGCGCGAAGGAGACATCATCTGCATGAGGGAAATTGCTGTGCGAGAACTTGCATAGCGATCCGATTCCCGACGACAACCTGCGGCCTCCAAATCCTTTGCACTTGTGCCGTATCTCAAAGAGGCGTATTCCGACGGCGCACAAGAATATCGGCGCCCTAGCACTATCTGGCAGGGCGCCGACAAAATTCTGGACCAGCCTCAGGGGTGCAGCTAGGCAGGAACGACCTTCCTTCTATCCATTCATCTCCAAGCGATATCCCCCAGGTTCAGGTCCTTCTCGCGCACGTCGGCGGCGAGCTCCCTGCTGGCGATGCGCACCGTGTAGGCGGCGGGCTCCACCTGGTCGAACAGGAAGTCGCCGAAATCGTCGGTGGCCATGCGGGCCACCTCGGCGCCCGACTCGTCCGCAAGCACTGCCTCGGCGCCGACCACGACCTCGCGGGAATCGAAGTCCACGAGGCAGCCGGCCACGAAGCGCTTCGGCAGGTTCTTGTACCAGGCGTGCGCGCCCAGGCCGGCCAGCGCCTCCAGCGGCTCGGCGCCCTCCAGGTCGAGCTCGCCCTCCTCGCCGAACGAGAGTGCGCCCGTCGGACAGGAGTCCACGCAGCGCGGCTCGGTCCAGCCGTCGTCCAAGAGGTGCGCGCAGCCCGTGCACTTCTGCGGCAGGTCGAGCTCCTCGTTCCAGTAGACGGCGCCCATCGGGCAGGCGTCCATGATGGCGCGCTGGCCCTTCGCCTTCGCCGGGTCGATGACCACGAGCCCGTCGTCGCGTCGGTACACGGCGCCATCCTTCGCGGCGGCCAGGCACGGCGCGTCGTCGCAGTGACCGCACACCAGCGGCGTGTACGACACGCGCACCACCGGCACGCTGCCGCGCACCTTTTCGTCGACCTTGCACCAGAAGTGCCCGGTCATGGGTTGGTCGGCCGCATAGGGCATCCACTCGGTGCCGCAGTGCTCGTCCTTGCAGGATATCTGGCAGTTATGGCAGCCGTTGCACTTCGCAACGTCGATCAGAAACGCTTTCATGGCTACTCCTCCACAATCAGGCTGTCGAGCACCCGGCCGCACTCCGCGTCGTAGGAACGCGCGAACGCCTCGGGATACTGCTCGGCCAGCTCGAACACATCGACCTTCTTCACGCCCACAAGGAAGCTGTTCGTTACCTCGCCGGCCGCGTTCTTCGACGTGGTGGCCGAGGGGCAGATGAGGTTGTTGGCGCCGCCGCGGTCCAGGCCGCCCATGCCCACCACGATGCTGTCGCAGCGCGCGCCGTGGTCCTGCGACACCGCGCCGGGCATGATGCGCTCGGACAGGATGACGCCGCCCAGCACCATGCCGCGCTCGTTGTAGATGCCGGCGATGTCGCCGTCGGCCAGGCCGAGCTTCTCGGCGTCCACGGGGTTCACGTACAAAGGCTCGTAGCCGTAGCCGTCGGGGCCCACGACCTTGCCCGTGGCCAGCTCGCGGAACCAGGGCACGTCGTCGTGGTTCGCATGCACGCGCCACCGCGGGTGGTTCGTCACCAAGAGGTACGGGTACTCCTTGGCGCGCTCGCTGGAAATGCGGTCGTCGTGCCCGTCGCCCTTCTCAATCCAGTGCGCCACCGGGCCGCGCACCTTATCGTCCGGGAACGTCTCGGCCAGCGTCGTGGAGTAGTACTCGATCTTGCCCGAGGGCGTGAGCAGCGGGTTGCCCTCCGGATCCTCGTAGAAGCCGATGAGGCCGGCGGGCGTCTCGTCCCAGTCCTCCTTTGTGGGGAACAACTTGAAACGGTCCTCCAAGAACTGGTCGAAGTCGGCCGTTTCGCCGCCTTCCATGCCGCACTCGCGAAAGCCCTTCTCTATCCAGTCGATCACCTCGTTGCCGTGCGTGTAGCGCTCGTAAAGGTTCTCGTAGGCGCCGCCCAGCCGTTCCAGCGCGCGGGCCACCTCGCCCACGGCCTCGTAGTCGGTGCGCACGTCGCCCACCGGGTCGACCGCCTGGCCCTCGTAGGCGATGGCGTTCCATTGGCCGCTGCGCACGTCCACGTTGAAGTCCTCGAGTTCTAAGGTCGTGGAGGTGGGCAGGATGATGTCGGCGAACAGGCAGTCGTTCTCCATCCAGGGGTGCTGCACGAGCACGAACTCGAGGTTCGGATGACGCAGCGCATCTTGGAACTCGTGGCCGCCGTTCCAGCACGTGGACCAGCAGGGTGCGTCGGACCAGATCATGCGGATGCCCTTGCCCGGCTCGGGCGCGTACTTGAACGGGATGAGCTGGTCGGCGCGGTCGATGCCGGCAATCACGTGGCCGCGCCACTCGATGGACGGCTCGGTGATGGCCTTGTGGATCATAGTCTTGGGGATGAACGGCTCGCTCAAATCCATCGTGGCACCGCGGTAGGCGCCCTCGGACGAGGGCAGCACGCTGCACGACGGCAGCGGGTTGAGCGTCTTCACGTCCATGAGCTGCCACTCGATCATCTGGAACTGGTTCACGCCCGGCTGGCCCACGCCGCGCATGCCCAAAAGGTACACCTCCATGCGCGCCGGCTCGTGCGCGAACGCCGCGCGGATGTAGCCGCCGCCGTTGCAGTGGGCGATGGACACCTTGTGCTTCGCCCAGTAGCGCGCGAGCGCCTTGATGCGGTAGTCGGGCACGCCGCAGCGCTCGGCCGCCCACGCGGGCGTCTTCGGCACGCCGTCCTCGCGGCCCAGCACGTAGTACTCGAACCAGTCGAAACCCACGCTGTGCGTGTCGAGGTACTCCTTCTCGTAGGTGCCCTCGGTCATCCACACGTAGGCGATGGCCAGCTGCAGCGCCACGTCGGTGTTCGGCAGCACGGGGATCCACTTGTCGGCGTGCACGGCCGCGGCGTAGTTGCAGTCGGGCGCCACGAACACCGACAGCACGCCTATCTCGTTGAACCAGTAGCACAGACGGCTCGCCATCTGGCCGCCCCAGCCCCACGGCGTGGTCTCGGGATCGGCACCCCAGTAGAAGATGGCGTCGCCGTTCTCGGAGATGTCCTTGATCACGTTCGTGGTGATGGTCTGCATGCCCACCGGGTCCATGCCCCAGGCGTGCTTGGCGCCCCAGTACCAGCCCTCCCAGCTGTCGGGCTGGCGGGCCTGCTTGAGGAAGCCGCCCGTCAGGTTCAGCAGGTTCGTCTGGCAGCCGTGGGCGGCGTGGACGTTCTTCGTCTCGCCGTGACCGTCGGACTGCGCCAGGATGGAGAACGGGCCGGCTTCCTCCTGGATGCGCTTGATCTCGGCGGCGATAAGGTCGCACGCCTCGTCCCATGAGATGCGCACGTACTTCGACATGCCGCGGTTCTGGGTGTTGCGCTCGCCGTTCGGGTCCCAGTCCACGCGCTTGAGCGGGTACGGGATGCGGTTCGGCGAGTAGGTGCGCGTCTTGTACGCCACCGAGAGCGGCGGCGGGTAGCTCTTCATGCCCGGCTCCAGCACGTGTCCGCGCGCCTCGATCTTCCACGCGTTCAGCTCCTCGGGCGTGTAGAGCTGGTCGTAGTGCAGCGGGCGGATGCGTGCCACGCGCCCGTCCTTCACGTCGACCTCGGTGATGTTGGAACCCATGCCGAAGCCGCAAAAGCCAAGGCACTTGACGACCGATTTGTCGGTGGTCTTGCTTAACATGCTATTCCCTCCTTTTCCATAAACCGCAAGCGCGTCTCCTAGACGCGCTTGCGGCATCGCTGAACCCGCCTTAACGCAAATTGCGCTCGGACGTGGACCGGTAGATCTTCGCCCAAGGCTGTATGCGCTCGAATGCCGCGCTTGCCGCCAAGACATCCTCGTCAGCCCAGCGCCGCCCGATGATCTGCATGCCAACCGGGAAGCCGTCCTTCGAGAGGCCAGTTGGGATGGATGCTGCCGGGTGCCCGGTGAAGTTGCAGAAGTAGGTGAGGCACCATCCGATGAGCGGCTCGACCTTCTCGCCGCCGAGCTCGGTCGGACCCGCCGTGATGCCGCCGGGAACGTTCGGAACCGGATGGCACGCCGTAACAGGAGAGATGACAAGGTCATATGTCTGGAACGCCGTTTGCAGCGCATCGTATATCTCGGTGCGCACGACATCGTCAGCGTTGTAGTCGATGTAGCCCCGACGGTACGCATCGTTGATCCAATACACGAATTCAGCCGGCACATCGTCAGCATGATCCCTCAATAGATCGATACCTCCGCCTTTGAGTGCCTCGATCGATTCCAGTCCCGAGATGGATATGAGGCGGCACCATGCCTCGGCAAGCTCGAAATGCGAGCGTGAAATATCGAACTCTACCGGCTCCACGACTGCTCCGGCCTCCACGAGCCGCTGCGCCGCAGCGGCAACCATATCCTTGATCTCGGGATCTACCGGAAAGATGCCGAAGTCAGGCGTGAATCCGATCCTCCAGCCCTTGAGCGGCTTGTCGAGGGCTGCCGCGAAATCACGCTCACCGCGGTCTAGGCTCATCGGATCGAACGGGTCGAACCGAGCCATAGCCTGCAACACGTAAGCAGAATCCTTAACCGTACGGCTCAGCGGCCCGTCCCATGTGTAGGGATGCGTGAGAGAGAAGGCATTCGGCCTCACGGTTGCGGGGATGGTTCCAACTGATGCCTTGTAACCATAGCAACCGCACCATGCGGCGGGAATACGGATCGAGCCGCCTCCGTCGGTGCCTTCCGCCACAAGCAGGATGCCATCGCCCACCGCGGCTGCGGAACCGCCCGAGGAGCCGCCCGAGTTGTAGCCCACCTTGAACGGGGTGCTCGTTGCACCGAACATCTTGTTGTCGCAAGTTCCTCGGAAAGCGAACGACGGAGCGTTGGTTTTACCCACCAAAATGGCGCCTTCGTCAACCATCGCCTTGGTAAAACAGCCGTAACTAGGGTCTTTCTGGTTCGAGAGGGCTTTCACACCCCCCGTGGTTCCCGGCCAACCCGGAACTCCGGGCAAAAAGTCCTTAGCTGCCGTGGGTATGCCGAAGAACGCGCCATAGGCATCGCCTCGCATGAGAACCTTCTCCGCCTCGATCGCCTTCTCACGTGCCTCGTCGAAAGCCGTATAGGTGAAGGCATTGATAGACGGGTTGCGCGCCTCGATAGCCGCAATGCAATCATCCATGACTTCAACTGGAGAAATACTCTTAGCTTTGATATCAGCCGCGAGATCAACGGCACTTAAATGCTCGTTTACTGCCATGTCCAAAACCCTTCCTTGTAGTTCGGCGCCCACCCCCAAAGGCATGGGCGAGCGCCTCAAAAGCTGCAAACAGCTTTTTTGTCCTC
>NZ_JAIUDM010000018.1:0-5221 GCF_030418435.1 Gordonibacter sp. RACS_AR49
CTTGACAGGATGGCAACGGGAAGGTAAAGTATCTCCTTGCGCCGCTCGCCCGGAAGGGAGGCGGCGAGGCCCCCCGGAAGGGGAGGCGGGAACCTTGAAAACCGGATATTGCGAGATGAATCGAATCGAGAGATGCCCGCCAGGCGAGCCCAGCCCACCGAAGGGCCGGGGGAGCCGGCGAAAACCAAGATCGAACAGATGCGGCAGCGATGCCGCTCTCTTCAAACGGAGAGTTTGATCCTGGCTCAGGATGAACGCTGGCGGCGTGCCTAACACATGCAAGTCGAACGATTAAGGCGCCTTCGGGCGCGAATAGAGTGGCGAACGGGTGAGTAACACGTGACCAACCTGCCCCCCTCCCCGGGATAACGCGAGGAAACCCGCGCTAATACCGGATACTCCGCCCCTCCCGCATGGGAGGGGCGGGAAAGCCCCGACGGAGGGGGATGGGGTCGCGGCCCATTAGGTAGACGGCGGGGCAACGGCCCACCGTGCCTGCGATGGGTAGCCGGGTTGAGAGACCGACCGGCCACATTGGGACTGAGATACGGCCCAGACTCCTACGGGAGGCAGCAGTGGGGAATTTTGCGCAATGGGGGGAACCCTGACGCAGCAACGCCGCGTGCGGGACGAAGGCCTTCGGGTTGTAAACCGCTTTCAGCAGGGAAGACAGTGACGGTACCTGCAGAAGAAGCCCCGGCTAACTACGTGCCAGCAGCCGCGGTAATACGTAGGGGGCGAGCGTTATCCGGATTCATTGGGCGTAAAGCGCGCGTAGGCGGCCCGTCAAGCGGAACCTCTAACCCGAGGGCTCAACCCCCGGTCGGGTTCCGAACTGGCAGGCTCGAGTTTGGTAGAGGAAGATGGAATTCCCGGTGTAGCGGTGGAATGCGCAGATATCGGGAAGAACACCGATGGCGAAGGCAGTCTTCTGGGCCATCAACTGACGCTGAGGCGCGAAAGCTGGGGGAGCGAACAGGATTAGATACCCTGGTAGTCCCAGCCGTAAACGATGGGCGCTAGGTGTGGGGGGATCATCCCTCCGTGCCGCAGCCAACGCATTAAGCGCCCCGCCTGGGGAGTACGGCCGCAAGGCTAAAACTCAAAGGAATTGACGGGGGCCCGCACAAGCAGCGGAGCATGTGGCTTAATTCGAAGCAACGCGAAGAACCTTACCAGGGCTTGACATGCTAGTGAAGCCGGGGAAACCCGGTGGCCGAGAGGAGCTAGCGCAGGTGGTGCATGGCTGTCGTCAGCTCGTGTCGTGAGATGTTGGGTTAAGTCCCGCAACGAGCGCAACCCCTGCCATATGTTGCCAGCATTCAGTTGGGGACTCATATGGGACTGCCGGCGTCAAGCCGGAGGAAGGTGGGGACGACGTCAAGTCATCATGCCCTTTATGCCCTGGGCTGCACACGTGCTACAATGGCCGGTACAACGGGCCGCGACCTGGCGACAGGAAGCGAATCCCTCAAAGCCGGCCCCAGTTCGGATCGGAGGCTGCAACCCGCCTCCGTGAAGTCGGAGTTGCTAGTAATCGCGGATCAGCATGCCGCGGTGAATACGTTCCCGGGCCTTGTACACACCGCCCGTCACACCACCCGAGTCGTCTGCACCCGAAGCCGCCGGCCGAACCCGCAAGGGGCGGAGGCGTCGAAGGTGTGGAGGGTAAGGGGGGTGAAGTCGTAACAAGGTAGCCGTACCGGAAGGTGCGGCTGGATCACCTCCTTTCTAGGGAGACACTGACGTGTCCGGACATGGTCGAGCTTCAGCTCCCATGGCCTGGAAGAAGATTTTAAAACCTATTGATTCAAGGGCCCTTTCGGTCGTCGCTCGCAATACCCGGTTTCGAGGGCTCCCGCCCTCGAGGCGCCCGAGGGCGCCCGCGCACCTTGACAGTTGCATAGCGAAAGCATCGATATAAATGAGAATCAATGATTAGCGATAGTCATATGATTCGCATCTGAACGATCGCGAACAAGAACGATATGGATACCTGAATTTACCTTGTTAGAAGAAGATGTCAAGGGCGCACGGCGGATGCCTTGGCACAGGAAGCCGAAGAAGGACGCGGCAAGCCGCGATAGTCTGCGGGGAGGGGCAAACACCCTTCGATCCGCAGGTTTCCGAATGGGGGAACCCAGCAGGGGTCATGCCCTGCTACCCCGAGCTGAATCAAATAGGCTCGGAGGAGGCAACCCGGGGAACTGAAACATCTAAGTACCCGGAGGAACAGAAATCAACCGAGATTGCGCGAGTAGCGGCGAGCGAAAGCGCACCAGCCCAAACCCATGCACGTGCAAGCTTGAGGGCGTTGCTGCATGCGGTGTTGTGGGACCTTCCCCTCCCAGGGCCTCAGACCTGGGACGGAGTTACAAAGCGTCGCGGTAGCGGAACGGCATGGAAAGGCCGGCCGCAGCGGGTAAGAGCCCCGTACGCGAAACCCCGACGCCTCCGAGGAAGGCACCCGAGTAGTGCCGGGCACGTGAAACCCGGTGCGAATCCGGGGGGACCACCCTCCAAGGCTGAATACTCTCCTGTGACCGATAGCGAACCAGTACCGTGAGGGAAAGGTGAAAAGCACCCCGAGAGGGGAGTGAAACAGTACCTGAAACCGTGCGCCTACAAGCAGTCGGAGCACTCCTGCAGTGTGACGGCGTGCCTTTTGTAGAATGAGCCAGCGAGTTGCGGTGAGCGGCGAGGTTAAGGTTGGAACCGAGCCGCAGTGAAAGCGAGCCTTTAAGATGGCGACAGAGTCGCTTGCCGCAGACGCGAAGCCGGGTGAGCTATCCATGGGCAGGCTGAAGCGGGGGTAAGACCCCGTGGAGGGCCGAACCCACTTCGGTTGAAAACGGAGGGGATGACCCGTGGATAGGGGTGAAAGGCCAATCAAACCCGGAGATATCTCGTTCTCCCCGAAATAGCTTTAGGGCTAGCCTCGGTCGTTCAGTCGCGGAGGTAGAGCACTGGATCTTCTAGGGGGCTTCACCGCCTACCGAAAAGAACCAAACTCCGAATACCGCGACTTAAGAGACCGGGAGTCAGAGCATGTGGGCTAAGCTGCGTGCTCGAGAGGGAAACAGCCCAGACCGCCCGCTAAGGTCCCCAAGTTCATGCTGAGTGGCAAAGGATGTGCGTTTGCCTAGACAACCAGGATGTTGGCTTAGAAGCAGCCATGCATTTAAAGAGTGCGTAACAGCTCACTGGTCAAGTGGACATGCGCCGACAATTCACGGGGCTAAGCACGGCACCGAAGCGGCGGACTGATTTATCAGTGGTAGGGGAGCTTCCCATGGGGGGCGAAGCCGAGGGGCGACCCTCGGTGGACCGCATGGGAGTGAGAATGCTGGCATGAGTAACGAGAGAGGGGCGAGAAACCCCTCCGCCGTAAGCCTAAGGGTTCCTGGGCAAGGCTAATCCTCCCAGGGTCAGTCGGGAGCTAAGGCGAGGCCGGAAGGCGTAGCCGATGCACAACGGGTCGACATTCCCGTACCGCTGACGAGCGTTTGACCGACGGGGTGACGGAGAAGGGTAGCCGGGCGGGGTTCTGGACGTCCCCGTGAAAGCGCGTAGGGAGCTGTGCATGGAAATCAGCGCAGCATGTATCCCGAGACGCGAGACGAAGCCATCAGGCGAAGTCGGCGAGCCCATGCTTCCGAGAAAAACCTCTAGGGAGCTTTGTCGGCGCCCGTACCAAAACCGACACAGGTAGGCGGGTAGAACATACCGAGGCGATCGGGAGAACCATGGTTAAGGAACTCGGCATACTGGCTCCGTAACTTCGGGAGAAGGAGCGCCCTTCCCGGTGAAGGCCCTCGCGGCCGGAGCGGGGAGGGGCCGCAGCGAAACGGCCCAAGCGACTGTTTATCAAAAACACAGGACTCTGCCAAGCCGCAAGGCGACGTATAGGGTCTGACGCCTGCCCGGTGCCGGAAGGTTACGCGGATGGGTTAGCGGAAACGCGAAGCTCTGAAGCCAAGCCCCGGTAAACGGCGGCCGTAACTATAACGGTCCTAAGGTAGCGAAATTCCTTGTCGGGTAAGTTCCGACCTGCACGAATGGCGTAACGATTTGGGCGCTGTCTCAACCATGGACCCGGTGAAATTGTATTATTCGTGAAGATGCGAATTACCTGCGGAAGGACGGAAAGACCCCGTGAACCTTTACTGCAGCTTGACATTGGTCGTTGGCTCGGCGCGTAGAGGATAGGCAGGAGGCTTCGAAGCGGGGACGCCAGTTCCCGTGGAGCCGGCCTTGGAATACTGCCCTCGTCGTGTCGGCGACCTAACCCGTGGCCGTGATCCGGCACGGGGACCGTGTCAGGCGGGTAGTTTGACTGGGGCGGTCGCCTCCCAAAATGTAACGGAGGCGCGCAAAGGTCCGCTCAGGACGGTCGGCAACCGTCCCGAGAGCGCAAGAGTGCAAGCGGGCTTGACTGCGAGGCCAACAAGCCGAGCAGGTGCGAAAGCAGGTTCTAGTGATCCGGCGGCCCAGAGTGGAATGGCCGTCGCTCAACGGATAAAAGGTACTCCGGGGATAACAGGCTGATCTTGCCCAAGAGTCCACATCGACGGCAAGGTTTGGCACCTCGATGTCGGCTCATCGCATCCTGGGGCTGAAGTCGGTCCCAAGGGTACGGCTGTTCGCCGTTTAAAGCGGTACGCGAGCTGGGTTCAGAACGTCGTGAGACAGTTCGGTCCCTATCCTCCGCAGGCGCAAGAAGATTGAGGAGATCTGCCCCTAGTACGAGAGGACCGGGGTGGACGGACCTCTGGTGGAGCGGTTGTCGACCAACGGCACCGCCGCCTAGCTACGTCCGGCACGGATAACCGCTGAAAGCATCTAAGTGGGAAGCCGCCTCCAAGATGAGTCTTCTCTTCGGTAAGGGCCCAGGTAGACCACCTGGTCGATAGGGCGCAGGTGCAAGCACGGCAACGTGCTCAGCCGAGCGCTACTAATAGCCCGAGCTCTTCTTCACATGCAAGTCGGGACATCCGCGTTCCGCGATCACTTCGATGCTGCGCTATGCGACCGCCAGGGTGGCGCGGTGCCGCCTGGGCGGGGCAGACAATGCCCGCGGGAGCATCCCCCGCGAGCGCGACCATGGAGGCGGGGATCACCCGATCCCATTCCGAACTCGGAAGTTAAGCCCGCCATCGCCGAAAGTACTGCGGAGTCAGTCCGTGGGAGGATAGGGCGTCGCGCTCGCGGAGGATGCTTT